>CAZXWJ010000093.1:0-15325 GCA_964644375.1 uncultured Desulfobacteraceae bacterium
CACACTTTCATCCGGGACGCAGAAATGCACACGCTGGATATCTTTATAAGAGGCCCGACGGACTCGGTATTCCACAATTCCATCAACGTCCAGGAGACCCTCTTCCATGACCTGGTCTTGGGTGTAGAGAAGACGTTCCTGCCTTTCGGGATGGGAAGGGCTGATGGCCCAGTCAAAGGCCGGAAAAAAGACCAAACCGGTTCGACGCACAGCCTTTATCATTCTAATGTGTCCTTTTCCATTCTGGAATGATTCCGGGGACCACACTCATTTTCAAACGAATGTTCTGTCCGGTTTTGGAGAAACCCCTGATCATGTTGAAGGCCTGACGTTCAATGACGGATACTTCCAGGTCCGCCGAGTCCGCGCCTGCTTCGACGGCCTGTTGCCGTAACACTTTCTGGGCCATGGAAAGGGCGTCTTTGTCATTGAAACGGCCATATATTTTTTTATTGATGTCCGCCTCGGGAATGACCACAGTGCCTCGTTCCGTGTCCGCCTGAAGGGTAATCTCAGCGGTGACCCTCGCCACGGCAGCCCCTACTGCATTGGCCACCCCGGAATAGCGAGGAACCCGGTGGGGAAGGCCCAATGCCTTGCCCACATATTCCGCCACGTAGGGCGCCGGTCCTCCGATAATGACAACCGCATCGGGTCGGATTTCCTCCTGATAGAGAACTTCATGAATCGTATAGACCGGGCGGGAATTGATCCTGCCGACAAAGGTCCAGGCCGACTCAGCGATGATTTCACCCATGCGTTCCAGGACGTGCCTCGCAGTATCTTCGGCATCCAGTCCCCCGGGGGCACCCAGAGCAGCCATACCTTCCATGGCCGCTTTTCTGTCTCCGGTTTTGATCATACCCAGGGTGATCATCGCATCGGTTGGTGTGGGAGCAGCGCCACCGAAGGCCAGCGGAGGTCCCTGGCGCAATGGGCCGATTATGAATTGACCCTTTTTCCCGGATCGGATTTCACTATCGCCGCCGATGCCGATGGAATGGGTCAAAAGAGACCGAATCAGGGTCTGAAAAGGTCCGAGCATGATGCCGGATGGTTCGAGTAGCGGCACACCTCCCAGGATGACCGAGATGTCGGTGGTGGTTCCCCCGATGTCCAGGATCAGTGAGGTGTCCGCGCAGCCGTCAAGGGCCAGTGCGCCCATGACACTTGCTGCGGGGCCGGATTGTGAGGTCATGACTGGTGCGCCCATACTCTGATCTATACGGATCGTTCCACCATCGGGTTTGAGCAAAAAACGCGGGGATTTGAGGCCTTTTTCATCCAGAATTCGGACAAGAGAGGTAAAAAAATGATTGTGGAGCTTACTCAGAGCGGCATTGAGGTATGTGGTCGTAATACGGCGGGGAAAATTCAGGATGCCGGATACGCGATGCCCGAGGGCCAAATTGTCAAAATCACTGTTGATCCATTCCGAAATTTGTAACTCGTGGGCCGGATTGCGGACAGAAAATTTACCGACAATGCCCACATAATCAATCGCTTTGTCCTTTATGCGGGCCGCCGCTTCGAGGACGGCTTTTTTTTCCAGTGGCATCACCTCAAAGCCACGGTGATCAACGCAACCCCCTACAATCTCAAAGGAGGGGCCCACGGTAAACAACGCTGGATCCATGCCCGGACCCGCCGTGACGATCATGCCCGCCTCGGAGAGCCAATCCTGAACAATAGCATTGGTTACCATGGTCGTCGAGAAAACCATCCTCTTGAGTCGATCCGGGTCAACCATCGTTACCGTTTTTTCGACGGCGGTTCTCAGGGTCTCAAGAAGATTGTCTTCCGTAGGTGTTTTGTTTTCATAAACAACCTCACCATCACAGACTATTACGGTGTCTGTCTGTGTTCCACCGACATCGAGTCCGAGGATCATTGTCTAAACCTTTATGCCATGCATACGGGACGCAGGCATTGCAGGTGGCTCTTAAAATATGCATGAGCGTTGTTTTGGTAAGAGCTCGGTGGACCTGACCATCCCGGTAGGGACAATAAAAAAAAGGAGATCAAGTGTCAAGATATACATTGATTGGGCTGCCGGGCGGCGACATGAGGCCACCCCTTCCATGGGTTAATAGGTTTCATTGATGGAGGACTTTTTAAGGGACTCGGGACCTTACCAGGAGGGAAAGTCGGTCCAGAAATCTTTGTCCTTTTCCTGCCATCCGGGACCGAATTTTTTGTCGTAAAGGTCGCCTAATCTGTCCATCCAACGCCACCAGAAATGCTCTCCCTTGTCTTTGGCCTCAAGCACATCGGTAAGGTAGATTTTAATCTCGGACATCTCATTCTTGGGAATATAAGAAGCCGCCCCTTTTTTGTAGGATTTTATAGTGTTTTCAACGCTAAGGGCATGGGCGGTCAACATCATGGAGATCACCTTTTTCCGGTTCGCCAATTCTAGAAGTTCATAACCGCTCACTCCCATGATGTCAAAAATGGCCATGTCAAAAGGTTGGGCTTCAAGCAGGTCCTTGGCCTCCTGAAAGGTGGATGCCTTGATGACATGGCACATGGGTAGCAACTCTTCGAGCGTCTCTAGGACATCGGGTTCATCATCAACGATGAGGATCCTTTTTTCTTTCAGCAATTCATCTTTCGGAATCATGACATGTCCTCCCGGGGGTCTTTTGACTTTGAGACGATTTATTGATCCATTATATGCCGGCATGAAATATAGGGAAAGGGGTAAAAAAGAAATGAACCCTATGGGAGCGGTCTCAAAGTTGCCGATCTTCTGTCATCGGATGCTTGGATGAGCTATGCATGTCATGGTTAACGGAACCGCCGATTCTCGATTCAGGACACTCAGGTCGAGTGCCGCCGGTGGCTTTATCTCATTCGGCCGGGGATATTATGTGACGAATTTTTCCCAAAATTTCTCATCGCTTTTTTTCCAGTCGGGGCCGAACTTGTCGTCATAATAGGCCCCAAGCCTTGTGATCCACCTCCACCATGTGTGCTTTCCCTTTTCTTTTGCCTCTAAAATATCCTTCAGAAAAATCTCGATATGACCGATTTGATCTTTGGGTACATAGGAGGCCGCGCCCTGTTTGAAAGATTTGACCGTATCCTCCGGACTCAAGGCATGGGCCGTAAGCATGACAGTAGTCATCTTTTTTTTATGGGCAATACGCAGCAGCCGGTAACCGTCGACACCCATAATATCCAGGATCGCCATATCGAACGGCATGGTTGTAAGTTTTTCCCGGGCTTCCTCAAAACTGGTGGCCTTGACCACATGACATATGTCGAGCAACTCTTCAAGGGTTTCCAGGATATCCGGCTCATCATCGACGATGAGGATTTTTTTGCCTTTAAGGATGTTTTTGTCTTCCATAAAAAAACCTCCTGAAGCCTTTATCGGTTCGAATGACATACCAGAGCTGGGAGATTAGACTATTTAAAGCAATGATTCAAGTTGAGGCGTCGGAATTCTGTTTAAGCGTGTCCGGAAATCAGAATTCGGGGTTTGGAAAATCACGCATACTACCTCTTATTTATTTTTTTCTGCATCCTGTAGTTTTTTCAGCTGACTGGAATACCAATCGATTTGGCGACAGATGCCCCTTACGACGCGCACTTCCCTGGCCCTGAGGGGCAAGCGGGACAGAAATCGTCTGATATTGAGCATCCAATGCTCAGGATTCTGGGGGTTTATAAACCCAATCTTCATCAGGACGTGGCCGAGATGATCATACATACCTTCCAATTCAAACTTGTTTGCCAGGCGAGGAAGGACCTTCGGGCCGGGTTCCCGGCTGGCGGCATAGATTTCGTAGCAGAGGACCATAACGGCCTGGGCGAGATTCAGTGAAGAAAAATCGGCCGTGGGGATCGTGGCAATAGAATGACAATAGCGAAGATGATGATTGGAAAGACCGCTGTCTTCCGGCCCGAACATAAGGGCCACCCTGTTTTTTTGAGAAATGGAGACCAGATTACGGGCAAGGCGACCGGGGTTGGTCAGGGCCGGACGGTGGGCGCCCAGTCTGGCCGTTGCACCGACAACGTATTCATAGGGGCCGAGAGCCTCCAAAAGGTCCTCAAAAATCTCTATTTCATTCACCACGTCGATGGATGAACCCGTAGCCATTTTCGAAACGCGGGTCAGGTCAAAGTTTTTTGGATTCACCAGTAAGAGACGACGGATTCCCATGTTTTTCATGGCCCTGGCGGCGGCACCGATATTTTCAGGAATTTGAGGTTCCACCAAAACAATGGCAATATTTTCCAGTTTTATTGTACTCATTCAGTCTATCCTATGTTTTCCTTAACATTGACACACATTGGAATTTAATATATTTTTTGTCATAAAAGAAATCAAAATTTTTCCAAGGAGGAATAAATGGTGAGATTTAAGGTTCTTATGGTGAGTATTTGCCTTGGTGTCCTGGTGCTTTCCCTATCAGGTGTGGCCCTGGCGCTGGATTGTGACCTACGTTATAGTGTCACCGTGGCCAAATTCGAGAACCGGTCCGGTTGGGGCGGTAATTGGAGTATCGGTGACGCTTGGGGCGCCGTCCTGACCGACTCCCTGAACCAGACCGGTCGGTTCATCGTACTCGGAGAGAAGGACATGCGGCGGGAGGCCATGGCTGAACAGGATTTTGCTGCCAGCGGGAGGGCTGCAGGTGGGGGCAAGAAGGTGACGACCGGCCAGATGACCCCGGCTCAGTTGCTTGTTAAAGGAACCATTACCCATTTTCAGGACGGTACTCAAGGCGGCGGGGGGGGTATTGGCATCAAGGGTTTCAGGATCGGCGCAACGGGTTCAAAGGCCGAGATCAATGTGATTCTATATATCGTGGAATCGAGCACGGGTCAGGTATTGGCCTCCAAGAAATGCTATGGAGAGATGAAGAAAACAGGCCTTTCCCTGGGCCTGACCCGCGGCAGTTTCTCCGGTGATGTAGGGGGGTTCAAAAAAACCAATGCCGGTAAGGCCGTGGAAAAGGCCGTGGACGAAGCCGTTTCCTTCATGTCGACCCAACTGGAAAATATTCCGTGGCAGGGAAAGGTCGTCCTGAACAAGGGAGGTAAAATCTACATCAACCGTGGCAGCAGAGAAGGCGTTACATCGGGACAGACCTTTGATGTGGGGAACGCTGAGACCCTCAGAGATCCCGATACGGGAGAGGTTTTAGATACGAACCTGACAAAAGTCGGAACTATTAAGGCGGTCACGGTGAAGAAGAAGGTTTCCATCTGCAAAACCGTGAGAGGCGCTGGCATAAAAAAGGGTATGACCGTCTTGTTGCCGTAACAAAATCCGTTTTCGCAATTTTTATAACATCTGATATTTTTCAGGGATCATAGCTCCTGACAACAAGACGAAAGGAGTTTGAGAATGGTGAAAAATACCTTTCTATTTATCTGTGCCTTTTTGCTGATAACTCCCCTTTCTTTTTCACTTGCCCAGGAAAATGATGCAACGCAGGTCAGGGCAACGGAGAGTGCGGATGAGAAGTCTGCCTATTCCGGGGATGATGCCTCCGATGAAGCTCTCAGGATTAAAAAAAAAGGCAACCCGCGGGTGATGGTGGTATTTTATAGCCGGGAGGTGGACAGTTCATTCTGGGGCTTCAGTGTCGAGGGAAACCTTCAGGTTGAAAACCAGGTGGAAAACGGCTTGCTCTCAAAGGGTTTTCAGCTGGTCGATGCCCTGCAGGCCGAGCGCAAAAAGGAATTGGAGTCCCTTCTCCTGAGAGGGGATCCCAATAGGTCGAATAAACTGGCAAAAGACTTCGGGGCCGAGGTCCTCGTACAAGGTGAAGTGCGGCGCTCCTTTACGGAAGAGAGATTGGTTTTTGGACGTTTGACAAGGTTTTTTTCCAATGAGGTGAGGCTGAAGGCCCTGGAAACGGAAACGGGGCGGATCCTCTATTCAGGCTACAGAACAAGGCCGCCTTCGGGGTTGGGTACAACACTGCCCATAGAGGACGCTACGTCGGAAATGATCGACGAAATGGCTGCCGGTATTTGTGAAAAATGGCGGGACGGTGCCTACCATGCAAGGTCCTATCAGTTGGAACTGTCAAATATCTCCTTTAATACTCTCTCATCATTCAGGGAGGGTTTGAAGAACATCAAAGGCGTGCGCGACGTGCATGTCAGGTATTTTCAGTCACGCCACGCCTTGTTGGAGGCATACTACACGGGTTCAATCGAGGAACTTGCCCGCAGGATCAGTGCCCTGAAAGATCCCAAGCCGGAAGTCACGGGGCTTCAGACCAGTACGCTTGAAATTTCAATTAAGCAGTGAAATGGGGGGCACAATGCGGTTGAACTTCGGCGTCTCGTCTTTTAATAGGCTTGCTTTCCGCGTGCAATGGGATACCGGCGGCCATAACCAAAGGCCTTGGTGGTAATCTTGAGTCCGGGAGGGGCCTGACGACGTTTGTATTCGTTAGAGGCCAGGCGATTCAAGATATCCCTTACGATCACCGGATCATGTCCTTTGGCGACAATATCGTCAAATCCAAGATTCATAACCATGGCGGCTTCGAGAATGTCGTCAAGGATGTCATAGGGTGGAAGGCTGTCCTGGTCGGTCTGATCCGGCCTCAGTTCTGCAGAGGGGGGACGGGTAATGATCCGTTCAGGAATGATTTCGCGATCCCTATTGATGTGCCTTGCAAGGCGATAGCAGAGGGTCTTGGGAAGGTCGGCAATCACCGCCAGACCACCACTCATATCGCCGTAAAGCGTGCAATACCCCATTGCCATTTCCGATTTGTTTCCGGTGGTCAGGAGAAGTGCCCCGAATTTGTTGGAAAGGGACATGAGGAGGTTACCGCGAATGCGAGCCTGAATGTTCTCTTCGGTAACGTCTTCTTCGAGACCTTTGAAGAGTGCCCTCAGGGACACTTTGTAGGTCTCATAGATCTCCGTAATAGGCATTTCTTCAAAACGGATCCCCAGATTTTTGGCGAGCTTTGCGGCGTCCTCCTTGCTCATTTCGGATGTAAAGGGCGAGGGCATGCTTACCCCCATGACGTTTTGAGATCCCAGCGCCTCCCGGGCGATCACCGCCACAAGGGCGGAATCGATGCCGCCGCTCAAACCCAGAACCGCCCTTTTAAAGCCGCATTTCAACATATAATCATGGGTTCCCATGATCAGGCCCCTAAAGATGGAGGCCTCTTCCGGTAAGGGGGGGGTGGTGATTTCCGGATAGACTCTGTCGCTGTCCCAGACCAGGAGGTCGGGCTCAAATTCTTTTCCCTGAAGAATCAGTTTCCCTTCGGTGTCAATCACCATACTCGATCCGTCGAAAATCAGATCATCGTTGCCGCCCACCTGATTGCAGAAAAGGGTGGGGATCTGAAAGCGGGTGGAGAGTCTCTCGAGAATTTGCCTTCGTATGAATATTTTTTTAAGCGTGTAAGGTGAAGCGGATATATTGACGAGAATGTCGATTCCTTTGGTCGCAAGATCTCCCGGAGGATCGAAGGGATAATGGGGGAAGCCTTCGTAGTCTCCCACGTTCCAGATATCCTCGCAAATGGTGACGCCGAATCTTTTGCCGTCCAGTTCAAAGCGCAGGCTTTCCTGTGCGGGTTCAAAGTAGCGGGCCTCGTCAAAGACGTCGTAGGTAGGAAGGAGCCGTTTCCCCCCTTTTGTCGAGATGCGACCGTCTTGAATAAGGGCAGCACTGTTGAGCAGTTCCTTGCCGGTTGAGTGGGGATTTTTCTCCACATAGCCGCACAGGATGGCTATCCCCTCTATTCGGGAGGCCAGGCTTTCGAGCTCTCGGAGGCTCTCTTCTATAAACGCCGGTTTTTCCAAAAGGTCCTTGGGGGGATATCCGATTAATGCGAGTTCCGGAAATACGGCAAGAGAACAGCCTGATAGGCGGGCCTTTTCGCTCGCTTCGATGATCAGTGAGCTGTTGTATTCAAAATCGGCGATGACGGGATTTATCTGACAAAGGGCAATTTTCATAGTGAACCAAGACGGCAAGAGGATAGGTGATTATTTTGGGTCTTTTGAACCTGGCATCTCTCAGGGGCGGCCGGGTTCGAGTTCACGATATCCCCTCGAACCGACCCTGAGACGGGAAAAGGGTATAACTTACTTTTCCTCGTGGCACTGGTAGCATTTTTTGTAAGGGGCCTCCTCGGACATCCCTTCTTTGACCAGTTTCTTATGACATCCCATGCAGTTCCTATGGTAGGCAACCATGAGCTTCTTTATTTCCTCGTCATTCTCTACCGGATCATGGCATTCGGAGCACTTATAGGCCGGATCGCCTTCCTCCCAAATGTTTTTTCCGTCCTCGTAATCATGATGACATTCCGTGCAGTTCACTTCATAGTCTTCTGCGTGGGCAAGGTGGGAGAAGGTCACAGGTCCTTTTCTGTTCTGGCGGTAGCCTTCATTGTCGAGCACGATTTCTTCGGGCATTTCCTCCTCATCTTCCGCAATCAGGACGCCGGTATTGACGATCAGCATACATCCGAGTGCGATTGCCAAAAGACTGAAGAATTTTTTATTCATCACCAAACCTCCATATCAAAAAATCTCTATTTTTTTATTGCACGATTTTGTCGATCCGTTCAGGGCTCAAAGCGTTCAAGATAGCCTTATCGAGAGATCGGACTCAAATACCCCGGGAGGGTATAACCAGGCATATCACGAGGAAAAGGCATCAAAACAGTGTGCCACACTAAAACAAACGTCGAAATAATTCAAGGATTTCATCGACTGTTTTTTTTAAAGAATCGACGCCTGTCCTGAACGCATAGGGCGCGTGCTTTTCTTCCCGAACCTTTCCGCGAAATTTGAATCCACTAATCGGAAAGGGGCACGCTTTGGAATGCCGTTTGAACCGGTTTAAATGCCGGCAAGAGGAACAAACCACCCCATCCGCCCATGTCATGGACGTTGTCTAATGTAGATTTATATGATCGTGGTTTGATTTGCGCTTCGTCTGTTTACGGGTTTGATAGACCCTTCCTCAACGCACCCACGAAATGAGAGAAATGTTTTGTGGATATTTTCCTTTCGGGTCGTGTGAGGTCTCGAAACATGGAGCATCTCAATGGGGCTGAGATTTCCAGTTGAACGCCCATGCCGAAACGGCCCCGGTTGCAGATATTCAGGGGGTTCGTTCCCATGAATCGAGGATTTTCCTTTACGGGAAAATCGGCCTCCTCAAGCGCTTTCCGGATGCGATCCTTCAGCGACGCGTCTTTTCCACCGATGTAAACCACCTTCTCTTCAGCGATACAACCGTGTATTGTGACAATCCTTTTCGCCTGTGTGGCAACGCGAATTCCAACGGGTTCGTCAAAGTTCCGACTGGTGATATGCAAATGAAAATTGCCCTGACGCTTCCAGCCTTCAAAACTGTAAAAGGCATGATCCTCCCCGGCAACCCTGTCTGCAATTTCGCTCGTCCCGGGTTCGATTCCCCCGCCATGGGGGGCTATCACCGCAATGCCTGTCCGCCCTTGCCTGTATTGTATCTGGTAGTCCTGCCCCTCTTTTTCTTTCTTCTTCAATTCCTCAAAGTTGCTGTATTTTTCCATGAAATCTATGAATATCGGCCAAGGAATGGGTTCGAATAATAGCCGTTATGCATTCCAAATCAGGCTCCCCTCCCTAATTACGGATTATATCAATATGCTATCAAAAAAAACGATTGGAAGTCCCTTCGAACCTTGGGGACAAATAGTTTATGCACAGGATACCTATTCAATTTTTGAACGATTGACAAGGATAATGTAACAGACGTCGATCAAAATCCAACACAGCCGCTATGTGTGGCTGTTTCCATCTTGAAAAAATGCCTATATTGACAGGCCTGTGAGCCGTGGTTAACGTTCTTAAATATCGTCAAACCCCGTCTATTTCTGGGGTTGCGAGGATCGCACACATAACGTAACCTGGTATGTGAATGGCCTTGTGCTCAAGACGGCGTCCGGGCTTGGTGGAGGATTTTATATTCTCTTTGCCGTTTGTTTTGAAATGAATGGGAACATCTTCCAGCTCTGCATCGCCGCCATCCTGCAAAAACCTCAGATCATCAAAAAAAGTCTCGCGACAATCAGGCTTTTTTCCTTGAGCTAGTAGCGGGCCTGCTCCCGGTTGATTGTGCCGAAACATGGAAACAAATATAATGAAAGTGAAATTTAGCTGTTTTATTTTAATAATCCTCGGAATCCAGTTGCTTACAGGGCTCTCACAGGCATTTGAGAAGCGGGAGATGAGTTTTGAAAAATCCCTGGAGATGCTGCAGAAAAAAAACGAGACCCTAATGGCCGCTCGAATGGAAGAAGGGCAAAGGGAGTATGAAAAGGCCGCAGCGCGGGGACTCTATTTCCCCAAGGTTGAATTCGGAATGCAATACACGCGGATGGATGAACCTATCGGCATTGATTTGAACGACATTCGCAGTGTTATCCTCGGCCTCCATCCCGCGGTGCCCCAGGCAATGGTTCCCTCTTTTGACTTGCAGGTTCAGGACGACACTTTCTGGACGAGTCAGCTGAACGCCATCTGGCCGGTATTTACAGGCGGTCAGATCAAATCTGCCAATCGGGCGGCCGATGCGTTTCTTGATGAGGCAAAGGAAAAAGTGCGATTCACCGAATCCACTCTCACGACCGAACTGGTAAAGAGATACTTTGGCCTGCGCCTGGCCCAAAAGGTGACCGACATTCGACGTCAGGTCCTGGAGGGGCTGGACAAGCACCTCTATCAGGCGAAAAAGTTAGAAGAAAACGGCATGATCGCCCGCGCGGAACGACTTCATGCCGAGGTTTCCCGGTCCGAGGCGGAACGAGGGCACAAGAGGGCACTAAGGGATGAGAATATCGCCCAAACGGCCCTTGCAGGTATCCTTTCAAGTCCATACTTCATTGTCCCCACGTCAACTCTTTTTACCCTCAGGGAAATAGAACCCTTGGAGGCCTTCCGTTCCAGGGCCGTCGGCAACAATCCGATCCTCAACCAGATTGGGGCAAAAAGGGAAGCGGCGCATCAGGCCTACAGAAAGGAATTGGGGACCCTGTCCCCTCAGGTCTTTCTTTTCGGACGTCATGAACTCCACCGAGAGGACCTTACCGTGCTGGAACCGGAGTGGACCGTGGGAGTGGGAATTCATTTCACCCTTTTTGAGGGAGGGACCAGAGCAAATCGCATCAAGGCGGCCAAATCAATGGAAACACAAGTCTCTCTGCTGGAGCGGAGGGCAAAACAAGATATCGAGACTCTGGTGGAAAAACGGTACCAGGAACTGATGAAGGCCCTTGATCAGCTCGATGTCCTGGATGCCTCCATTGTTTCGGCAAGAGAATATCTGCGAGTTCGGACGCGGTCTTTTGAGGAGGGTTTTGCCACTTCCCTGGACGTGGTGGACGCACAGCTTGCCCTGTCTCGAATCGAGATCGAGACTCTGGTGGCGGCCTATGATTTTGATGTGGCGCTTGCGGAGCTTCTGGAAGTGAGTGGAGAGAGTGAAAAATTTGAGGCCTATATGGCCCGAGCGGACTTGGAGGAGGCCTTTTGAACCGATTTGTAAGAGTTCTTCTGTTTATTGTTGGGTTGGCTTGTATCCTTACCATGCTGTCGGTTGCCGGTTGGTTCCTTTTCAAACCGCCGCCACTTATTGTACAGGGAGAGGTCGAGGCCACCCAGGTTCAAGTGGCTGCTAAAATATTTGGACGAATAGAAAGCCTCGCGATCCGGGAAGGTGAGATCGTCAAGAAAGGTCAACTGCTTGCAACCATTGACAGTCCCGAGATTCGGGCCAAGATGAAACAGGCCGAGGCTGCTCAGAAGGCTGCCGGGGCTCAACGGGAAAAGGCCGACAGGGGGGCGAGAAGTGAAGAGATCCGCATGGCCCTCAATATGTGGCAGCGCGCAAAGGCCGGCGCAGAGTTAAGTCAAAAGACGTATGAGCGCATCAGGAGACTCCATCGGGACGGGGTGGTTCCCGCCCAGAAACGCGATGAGGCCGAGGCCCAATGGAAAGGGGCCCAACGGGCGGAAAAGGCGGCCAGGGCGACCTATGATATGGCCCTTGCCGGAGCACGAAAGGAGGACCGGGTGACGGCCTCGGCCCTTGCGGAGCAGGCCTCAGGGGCACTGGCCGAGGTGGAGGCCTATTTAGAGGAAACACGCCTTTTTGCTCCCATTGGCGGAGAGGTGGCGGATATCATCCCGGAAAGAGGAGAATTGACCAGCCCGGGGTATCCCATTGTGATTCTGGTGGATCTCGAGGATATCTGGGTGACCTTTAATTTGAGGGAGGATTTGCTTTCAAAGATTCGAATGGGCTCCTTTCTCCCGGTGCGCTTCCCCGCCCTCGGGAACAGGGAGACATCTCTCAAGGTAAACTTCATCACGGCCCTGGGTGATTTTGCCACATGGCACGCCACGAAGGCTACGGGGGATTTCGATCTCAAGACCTTTGAAGTTCGGGCCGTCCCTGTTCGCTCACTGGAAGGACTTCGGCCTGGAATGAGTGCCGTCGTGGAATGGGAAGGGATCAAGGCACCGGACAATCCCTCAGCGGCTCAAAGGGCGGGAAATGAAAAATAAGGGGGGCGTTTGGGGCGTATCGAAAAGAGAACTCAAGCGCATGAGTTCAAGACCGCTTTATGTTTTCGTGACCCTGATTTTCCCTTTATCGGCCTTCGTCATCGTCTGGGCCATCTTCTGCAAAGGGGTTCCCCTTGACCTTCCGGTGGCCGTCAATGACGGTGATCACTCAGCCCTGTCACGTCAGCTGATTCGAATGATCGACGCCTCGAGTACCATTGAGGTGGCTCACAGGGTCACAGATCCCGTGTCCGGGCACAGGCTGATCAGGGAAGGGAAGGCATACGCTCTCATTGTGCTTCAAAACGATTTTGAAAAAAACGTGCTTTCAGGAAAGGCGCCGGCGGTTATCAATTACTACAACAACGGGTTTCTATTGCCGGGAAGCCTCATTGCACGGGATGTGCGAAGGGCCGTGGGGACCCTTTCCGCCGGTCTGGATCAGCGTCTTCGGCAGAGACGCAATCATATGACCCATGTGGCATCGGGCGCCATCGAGCCGATACGTGTCGAAAATCATGAACTGTTCAATCCCTATCTCAATTATACCTATTTCCTTGTGAGCACACTGCTTCCCAATATGCTGCAGATCTTCGTGCTCGTGATGACCGTATATGCACTGGGTGTGGAACTCAAGGACGGAACGGCAAGAGAATGGCTTGCTTGCTCCGGAGAGCGACCCTGGAAGGCCATTTTGGGTAAACTGGCGCCTTACACTCTGCTCTTCGGCATTGTCGGCCTTTTCATGAACACCTTCCTCTTCAGTTACCTGGGCGTGCCCTTGCGGGGGAGCCCGGGGATCATCATTGTTGCCACCTTCCTGATGATTCTTGCCTACCAGGCCGTGGGACTTTTTCTGGTTTCGATAACAGCCAACTTGCGCCTGGCCCTGAGTTTCTCGGCCTTTTATGCCTCCACTGCCTTCGCTTTTGTGGGGGTGACCTTCCCTACGATCGGTATGCCGCTTGCGGCAAGGATATGGGCCGGCATTTTACCTCTCTACTACTTTATCAGAATTTTTGTGGATCAGGCCATGCGGGGCGTTCCCGCGGTTCTTGATCTACATTACATGATGATCCTGCTGGTGTTCGTGCTTTTCGTTCCGGTTTTTCCCCTGTTCCGCATGGGTCGATTGATGCGCGACGAGAAGTACTGGGGCCGCCTGTGAAAGCGTTTTTTCACATATGGGGCCGGGAGTATCAGAGCATTTTTGGGGACACGGGGGTCCTGCTGATTTTTTTCGGCGCGATTCTGGCCTATCCCCTGATCTACCCTATCCCTTACTCTCATGAGGTCCTGAGGGATGTCCCTGTAGCGGTTGTGGACATGGACCATTCTCAGCTCAGCCGAAGGCTCATTCGTATGATGGACGCCAATGAACTCCTTCGTATCGCCTCCTTTCCCACGAGTCTGACAGAGGCCAGAGATCAATTCTTCAGAGGTTCGGTCAACGGCATCGTGGTCATCCCCCGGGATTTCACCAAAAATATCCTAAGGAAACAACAGGCGGTCGTGGCGGCCTATTGCGATGCCAGCTATTTTTTGCTCTACCGGCAGGTGTTGACCGGTGTGCTTTACGCCACAGGGACCCTGTCTGCCGGTATTGAAGTCAAACGTATGATGGCCAAAGGCTTTACAACGGAGCAGGCCATGACTGCAAGAGACCCTGTTCCGCTGCTCTCATACCCCCTTTTCAATCCATCGGGAGGATATGCCAGTTATGTCGTGCCGCCGGTCCTGATGCTTATTCTGCAGCAAACCCTTCTCATCGGCATCGGCATGCTCGGGGGCACTGTACGGGAGAGGAAGGGGCGGCATTTTCTTATCCCTGAGGAGCAATCGGCCGGAGTGGTTTCCCTGCTCCTCGGAAAAAGTGCGGCCTATCTGTCCCTATATATCATTCACGCCGTCTATTTCTTTGTAGTTCTTTTTCGCCTCTACCAATTTCCTCAACGAGGCGAACCTGTGGAACTCTTCCTGTTCATGCTTCCCTTTCTCACCGCGGTTATTTTTCTGGGTTTAACCATAGCCGCCCTGTTTCGAAACCGGGAGATTTCGATGGTGGCCCTGCTTTTTACATCTATCCCCGTCCTTTTCCTGGCTGGCTTTTCATGGCCCCCGGAGTCCATTCCCCAATGGCTTCGAATCCTCTCTTTCATGCTGCCCTCCACGGCCGGAATCGACGGTTTCCTGAAACTAAACATTATGGGAGCCACCCTGCCCGAGGTGGGGTTCCAGTGGACATTGCTCTGGGGCCTGACAGGAATATATTTTACCGTGGCCTGCCTGACGGTGAGGTATATCGCAAAGAAAGGAAAGGTGCAGGAAGATGTCGGCGTAAGGGACCGGGTGGACACGGGAGCCTCGCCGGAGATTTTGCCTGAGAATAAGTCCTTCCCGCCCGGATAAGAGGCCCGCCCATATCCAGTCGAGCGCTTTGCCTTGACCATCGGTCTGTTTATCAGATATATCTAAAATTAAAAGGGTTTGGCTATCTGAGAGGCGAACCTGAAGGGGCCTTTTATCTTTTTCTTCCCGAGAATTGTTGGCTTTACATCTTGCAGGAGGTAGCTTTTGAATACCGGTAGCGTCGACAAGTTGATCCGGTTCCTGAAGACGGACATCTGGAGGGTCCGATCAAAAGATCTTCCCAGATCGAAATCCCTGCTTATCACGTCATTGAGGGTCTTTCTGCTGACCATCCGGGGGGTGACCGAGGACAGGACCATGCTCAGGGGATCCGCCCTGACTTTCTACA
>CAZXWJ010000094.1:0-15168 GCA_964644375.1 uncultured Desulfobacteraceae bacterium
ACCTCCCGGCCGTTCGCCGTCAACATTCCTCTAAGGCTGCCTTCTTCCAAAAGGGCGGTTGAAATCGCCATTCAGGAGGAGGTCCCGGTCGTCGTGTCTTCGGCTGGCGATCCGGTGAAATACTGCGAGCGGTTCAAAGGCAGGGGGATAAAAAATTTCCAGGTCGCCTTTACCCTGGAAATGGTCAAAAGAAGTGCGGATGCCGGAGTAGACGGCATCATCGCCATGGGGATGGAAGGCGGGGGCAACCTCAGTCCTTCCGAGATTTCTACTTTCGTCCTTGTTCGGGAGGCGGTTGAGGTGACCGATCTTCCCATAGTAGCTGCAGGCGGCATTGCCGATGCCCGAGGGCTTGTTGCTGCCATGGCACTTGGGGCCGAAGGCATTCAGATGGGTACCCGCTTTCTGGCCACCCGGGAAGGAACGCTTCACGATAACTACAAGCAAGCCCTGCTCGACGCGAAAGACTCGGACACGACGGTGACCGGCAGGACCACCGGACTCCAGTTCAGGGTCCTGAAAAATCAGCTCGCGGAGAAGGTCCTTCAGATGGAAAAAGAGGGCAAAGGCAGAGAGGAGATCGATTCCTTCACTATCGGCTCTCTCAAGAAGGCCGCGTTTTCAGGCGATGCCGAGTGGGGTTCCCTGATGATGGGGCAAGTGGCCGGCTTTATAAATGAGATCCTCCCTGTTGAGGAACTTCTGGAAAAAATTATGCTGGAGGCGGAACGTGAAATTTATAGGCTCAAACAATACGTCCGTTGACGTTCTGATGTTTTGTTTTTTTTATCCGTACCTTGGAGAGGAAAGGAGCATTTTGTGTCCACATTGAAAATCGCTGACCGGAATTTTTACTACGAGGATCATGGAGAAGGTGATGCTGTCATACTCCTTCACCATGGATTCGGCTGCACCAAGATCTGGAAGAATATTTACCCGGCCTTGCTTGATGCGGGCTACCGAATCGTCATGTATGACAGGCGAGGTTACGGCCGGTCTGAGAAGGATATCGATTTTCCGGCTTTCTACATCAGCGATCAATTCCGTGCCGAGTGCGTGAAGGACCTGGCCGTTTTGGCCGACCGTCTCAGCCTCGAGACCTTTCACCTCATAGGCCAATGCGAAGGCGGAGCGGTTGCCGTTGATTTTACCGGCGCCTACCCGGAAAAAGTCAAAACCATTACCATCTCGAGCACCCAATGTTACGGTGACGTTCCCACGACGGAACTGAACCGGGTTAAATTTCCCAAGGCCTTCAGGGAACTGGCGCCGGAACTCAGGGAAAAACTCATTGACTGGCACGGGGAAAAATACGCACAGCCCTTTTTTGATCAGTTCCGCCTCTTTGGCGGGGCCTACGGAAAGGACTTCTTCGATCTGCGCCCGCAACTCGCCGCCATAACCTGCCCTTTTCTGATTCTTTACCCGGACAGGAGCTCCATCTTCGACGTGGAACAGGGCGTGGCCTTCTACCGTCACCTGTCGAAAGGTGAGCTGGCCGTTCTGCCGAAGTGCGGGCACAATACCTACGAGTATGAGCCTGAAGAATATACCCGGCATGTCTTGAAATTCTTCAAGCGAAACGGCTTTTGATCAGATCTTCTCCAGATCCACCTGATCCTGAAAGTTTGCCAGGAGATCCCCTGCGAGGTTATTGTAGTCCTCTTCGGAATTCATTTCCACGACGAGGTCGCGCTCATCCAGAACCTTGAGAAAACCGTGCCGTTTGACCACTTCCACGACTTTTTTCACATCGGTGGTCACCCAGCCCTTCATGCGCATGACGAGTTCGTCGCCCTTGAAGGGACGTTCGATGGTCAGATCGACCTGGCGGCGCTTGGCGTCCCATCCGATGACGGCGGGCCGGACGAGTGTCGGGGTGACGGGATCATGCATGGCGGCGCATCTTAACCAGAGTTTTGCTCGAATCATATATTGTCTCCATGGAACGATAAATTCGGCCAAAGGCCTTTTGGTGAGCGACGTTTCCCTGTCGAACAGAGAAATACCTTAGGCCGTTGTGTCTATTCTTTTGTGAAATTCACCTTCGGCACCTCTTGTCGCTCCTTCGGGACTTCGAAGAAGGCGGCCTTTTCAAACCCGAACATGCCGGCAATGATGTTGGTGGGAAACCGACGGACCTTGATATTGAAGATCTTGACCGTTTCATTGTATCGGCGCCGCTCCACGGCAATCCGGTTTTCGGTCCCGGCCAGTTCATCCTGAAGGCGGATGAAGTTGGTGTTGGCCTTGAGATCGGGATAACGCTCCACCACGAGTAAAAGGCGGGAGAGGGCGGAGGTGAGCTGGTTGTTGGCCTGGATCTTCTCGTTGACGTTGCCCGCGCCCCCCACCTTGGCTCGGGCCTCGGTGACGCCCATCAGGACTTCTTTTTCGTGGGCTGCGTACCCCTTGACGGTCTCTACGTAGTTGGGTATCAGATCATACCGGCGCTGGAGCTGGTTTTCCACCTGCGCCCAGGCCGCCTTGACCCCTTCGTCCAGGGTCACGATGCTGTTATAGGTCCCTTTGAGATAGAATAAAGGGATCGCGATGATCAGAATTAAAACGACAAGAACAATCAGTCCTATTTTCAGTCCCTTGCCCATATTATCCTCCTAATGCGTCGACCGCTTTTGACAGTTTGCGGACTTCTTTTAAATATCGCCTGAAAAGGCGCCTCGTCTCCTCGTCCGATGGTTTTGCCTTTTCTTCTCTGATGTCCAGCAGGCTTTCAAAGAGCCCGGCATCGATGTCAAAGGCCTCACAGGCCTGCCTCATGGTATGACGGCGGTCCCCTGTTGCTTCTTTTCCCTTCAGGAACAAGAGCGCCTCAAAGACGGCCGCAAAGGCCTGGATGGATTGACCGATCAACCCCTTCAGATCCCGTGCTCTTCCGGCGGTCTCCAGATAGGCCTCCCGGAGAAGGAGCAGTTTGCCTTTGATCTCCCTCTCACACTGAAGCCTTACCCAGTTATGGTCAAAGGAGAGCTCTTCGAGGAGGTCTTTCCCATAAACCAACACGCGATTTCTTTGAAAGTTGAGATATTCGATGGGAAAGACGTCCGTCGAGGTCCGGATATAGGTCTCGGTAAGGAAAAGCGGAACGGCAACTTTTCGCTTTCGCCATTTCTCCACGTGTTTAAAGGCCCTGTCCAGGTGGTCGATCCCCTCTTCAGAGAGGACGATCATGAAGTTGATATCCGATTTTCCGGGACGGTAGTTCTTCCCTGTAGCACTGCCGTAAAGGATGATACTGATAAGATCCTCACCGAAGAGGGCTTTGCAGTCATCGGTGAAGTCCTGAAAGATCTCTTTGGGATCATTGGGTGCCTTGGCCATATTCTCTCCCTAAGCTTAAAAAAACTACATTTATACAAAACGCAAAGAATCTCTCACTCCAATTTTTTCAATTTTCGTTTGACTTCAACCTTCTGTTCTCCAAAATTTATAAGAAGGCCGATTTCCTTCCCGGTCGCGACGAGGTAGTTGACTAATTGGACTTCATGTGCGTTGGTAATTTTCCTTACTGATTTCAACTCGAGTATTACAATGTCATTGACCAGGATATCCGAGAAAAATTCACCTACGATTTCCCCCTCGTAAAAGACCGTTATCGGCTTTTGGGTCTCGACTTGAAGGCCGGAGTTGTTCAGCTCAAGGGCCAGACATTTCTCATAAACGCTCTCGAGGAACCCGAAACCCATTTGGTTGTAAACACGATACGCACAGGCAATGATTTTTTCAGTTCATTCAGCATGAATCACCGGCCCATTCCCCTATGAACTGAGCTAAAAAAATAATCAACAAAATCCTGTTAATCCTGTAATCCTGTCAAATATTTTTTTAATAAATCCTGTCCAGTCTGTGATCCAGTCTAAATATTTCAGAAACCGCCTCCGGCGCCCCCACCGCCGCTCATGCCGCCGCCAAATCCTCCGAAACCGCCGCCGAATCCCCCGAAGCTTCCGCCGAATCCCGAACCGGAATG
This sequence comes from uncultured Desulfobacteraceae bacterium, assembly GCA_964644375.1. Taxonomy (GTDB): domain Bacteria; phylum Desulfobacterota; class DSM-4660; order Desulfatiglandales; family HGW-15; genus CAYNYM01. The sequence goes on from CAZXWJ010000094.1 coordinate 3,992, forward strand.
CCGGCCGCCGCCTCCCATGAGGAGAGGCAAGAGGAGAAGCCAGGATCCCCCTCGCCCCCTGGAGCCGAATCTGAAGAATACCAGCAGGATGAGGAGCAGCGGCAAAAACGAGAGTTTTGATTTTTTCTTCTTCGGCGCCGTGACGCGCACCTGACCCGTCAATTGGACCCCGGCGTCCTTGGCGATGGTCTGGGCCACGGCCGCAGTGCCGTATAGCAGGCCTTCGCCGAACTTGTTTTGTTTGAGATAGGGGGTCATGTATTTATCCCGGATGGCCCCGACCAGACCGTCAGGCAGGATGCCCTCGACCCCGTACCCGGTCTCGATCCGCATTTTCCGTTCCTTGACGGTCACAAAGATCAGGACGCCCTTGTCCACACCCTTCTTTCCGATGCCCCAGGCCCGATAGAGGCGGTTGGCATAATCGTTGTATTCCGCGCCTCCGATATCCGGCATGGTGACGACCACCACCGGGACCTCTGTTTTCTGGAGCAGTTCGGTGGTAAGGGCCATGATTTGCTGTTCGTGGGAGCCCGGGATGACGTCTGCGAAATCGTTGACGAGCCCCCTGGCCTTTGGGATAGGCCGTTCGGCATAAGAGCGTCCCACCCCGAGGAAAAAGACAAGCGAGAGAAGGAGAAAAAGAACGGCGTTTTTATAGGGATTTTTCATGATCATATCTTTTTGGGATTCCTTCAAAAAAGGATGAATGAGCCGCATCAAAGATGCTGTTCCGGGTCCATTGAATTTTATCTTTTAAAAGATAGGGCTTCCGATTAAGAAATGCAACATATCCTATAATGCACGCCGTGTCACCATAGGTCGGTCATTTTCCCGCTCTTGGATAGCGGGATGTGCAGGCAGAACCGTTGTGGCAGTTTCGGGATTTTGCACCCGTTCCCGAATACGTCTCGGTGCGACACAAAAAAATATTGGTGGGATATTGATTGTTTGACGGACGAGAGGGAATCAGCAATGATTTTCCGAAATGACTATTTGCCCGTCCCCATTCTTTTTTCAGGAAGCAACCGAGCTTTATCTCAAGGAGTTTCCTGGAAAACCAACCTCCCGCCGTATCCTCACAACGTTTGAGGTTTCTGTCCATGCCTGTACTCCCTCGTATATCAGGAGATCAAGCCATTACGGAATTCAAGCGGCTTGGATTTTTGAAGATAGGCAAAGAAGAAGCCATGTTGTTATGCGCCGGGGAAACACAGGATGTGTCACCCCAAGGCACAAGCAACTTGCACGAAAAGCAGTCTGAAAGATGGGCTGACGAAGACCGTTCGTCCGTACATTCTTTAAAATTCCTTTACTTCCGGGCGATGTCCCCCAAAAGCTCGAGATCCGAGTGCGTTGCAATCAGGTCAAAGTGTTGATCTCTATGAAGTAAAGGAGCTTTATTTTCAATACAGGCCAGCGCGATATAAGTATCTGTCAGGGGAACGGAAACGCCCTTCCTGAAGAGCTCGAATGAGAATTCAGCCAACTTGTCCCAGAAGGAATCCTGAACGGGCAGATAGGTGAGCCCCTTGAGCACCTCATGGAGCATTTTATATTCCTTTTTGTTCTTTGCCCCCCGCAAAAGCTCGACTTTTATGATTCCAGGAAGGAGCACCCTTCCGTTGAGAATAAGATCTCGAACCATGTGACCTAATTCCGCATCCCCCTGTGGCCGAAGCGATTCTATCCATACGGATGTGTCAATGACCACCTTATCCATCTTCCCTCATCCCTTGGAGATCTTCGGCGGTATAACCGAACTCGAAACGGCCGATCAAAGAGGCCAGTCTCTCCCTTCTTTTCATGTCAATAAAAGACTGAATGGCCTTTACGATCGCCTCTTTCTTCACGCGCGTATTGGCCTCTTTGAGGAGGGTATTCATCAGATCTTCATCTATATCAATAAGGGTCCGCATTTGAGCCTCCAGTGATATATAAAATTGAAGATATTATATATATGGTTATGGTAATCGTCAAGGTGGATTTCCCGGACAAAGGGGGGAGATTTTTCAACTGTCCGCAAGGCCCATTCATGGCTGAGCTTTTATTGACATTTTCATGAAACAGGTGTAACATTTCATGAAAAGCTTGCCTGGAGGCCTATCATGGCAAATCTTCAGATTAAGGGAATTAATGATGATTTATATTTGCAAATCAAGGCATTAGCTGCATCGGAAAACAGATCTGTGAGTCAGCAAGTCCTCTTCCTGCTAAAGACATATTTGGCAAACAAACATCAATTTCAGAAATCCAAAACCCCGGCTCAGGTCTTACTTGATCTTTCCGGTTCCTGGCAGGATGAAAGATCTCCGGATCAAATTGTTCGGGCCCTGAAAAAGGCCCGGAAAAACTCCCCAAAATATGAAAGCGGCTTTTAATGTACCTGCTTGACACGGATACGATTATTTACAACTTCAAGGGTAACGATGCCGTCAGGCAAAACCTCGAGCGGCACATCGATGACCCGATGAAAATCTGTGTAATCACATTGATGGAATTGTATTATGGGGCATACAAATCAAAGAGTGTCGCTGGAAACCTGGCAAGAATAAGGACAATCGAAAATTATTTCGAAATCATTGCAACAGGTCCGGAGTCGGCGGAAACCTTCGGAATGCTCAAGGCCTCCTTGGAGAAATCCGGTACGCCTCTCGATGACTTCGATCTTATCATTGCGTCCTGTGCCTTAGCCAATAACTTAATTCTTGTGACAAACAACATAAAGCATTTCAGAAGGATTGAGGGGCTGAAACTCGAAAATTGGATTGTTAAGCCCATGTAGCGGGCTGTCAGGAAAATTTAGATCGGCCTCTCATATTTGCGGAGATTTCTTCAACCACCTTCCTCAAGGAATCCTAACCATCAAGAACTAAGATGGAATGTAGTTCGGTTTATAACGTCTGAATAAACGTGTTGATTGATAATATAGCCATATAAATAGCCATATTATCGTATTGACATTTTATCGTATCCAGTACATCATGAGTCTATGAAAAAACATTCTGATTTCGAATGGGATTCCAATAAAGACGAGCTTAATCAAGAAAAACATGGCGTTTCTTTTGCCTTGGCACAACTTGCTTTCCTGGATCATCATCGCGTCATCCTGGAGGATCTTGAACGCAGCGATGATGAAAAACGATATTATTGCCTTGGCAGGGTCTCAGGCGGAATTATGACAGTTAGGTTTACCTACAGAAAAAGGAAAATCAGAATTATCGGTGCCGGATATTGGCGGAAGGGGAAAAAAATATATGAAAGCCAAAATAAAATACACGGATGAGCCTATCGGAAAAGTTAGGGTTATTTCTGACTTCCTTCCTTCACCTGAGGAACTTGCCTTAAAAGATGAAACGGTCAAAGTAACAATTGCTCTTAGTAAAACGAGCGTCGATTTTTTTAAAAAGGAAGCGAAGAAATATAATACTCAGTATCAAAAAATGATTCGTAGACTTCTGGATGAATATGCTGCACATCAATAGAAACGAATCCATAACCGCGTATACACGGACGCACGTGATAGGGTCAAGTCGGCCGTCGAGAGCACCGATTAAAACCGGAAAGCGGGCAGCGGGAAAGGGGACGTCCATAAGAATCTAAGTATCTAATCAAGCAGATTGAATTCTTCTTTCTTTGCCAGTCTTTCTCCCCTGTCAACAGCATATCCGATTGCCGGCTGTGTGAGTCCCAACAATCTTGCCATGCTTGTCATGCTCTCACCAAGCTCTCTGACACACCAATAACAGAAAAGGCTTCTTGCTTCGGATATCGGCTTCTTTCTCCTGCCGGAATATAAATCCTGCTTTTCAATGTCAAACAATTTTATGACTTTCCGTTCCACTTTCGAAATATCATATCCAAGACTCTTGAGCGTGTATCTCCGATCATATCTCTCTTCCGCCTCCTCCAGCACCTCCATGACGAAACTGCTGTCCCCTAATATTCTTTCGTCGCTCTTGATACGATCCTGTCCGCTCAGTCCGTGCTTTTTTATCTCCTTCCACCCACCGAGGCTTCGTATCAATCCTCCACCGGTCAACTCAGGTTTGCGACCCTGAGAAACCCCGGCCTCTACAAAATCCAAATATTCGTTTCTGGCCTTCTTTACGGTCTTACCAAAAGTCGCCAAGACATATCTGGTATCCTGCCATTCCCTTGCACAGTTCCCCAGCAAGGCACTATGACCGCAATACGGATAATGGTTCAGTTCTGAAATATCGGGTACCAGTTTGGCCCGTAACGGATTCAAATGGATATATCTCACCAATTCCCTCAGATAGGTATCTTCCTGGCAGACGATCGATTTATAGCGGTTATGGAATAGCTGGCCGTGACGCCTGTATTTTCTATTAAAGGTCACGGCATAGCCTGTAAGAAGTCTTCTCATCACCTTTGCGATTCCGGCTTCACCGCTTCTGAATAGAAAATGGGCATGGTTGCTCAACAGTGCCCACGCATAGCAGGAGGTATTGGTTTCCGGCAGGATGAGGGACAAACGTTCAATCAAATCATTCCGGTCTTTGTTATCCCGAAAGATCTTTCGACGCTCAATCCCCCGAATCATGACGTGATGTAAAACACCGGGCGAATCTAATCTGGCTAATCGTGGCATGGCTGCAATACTACATGATTATTGAACCGTAGGAAAGTTGTTTAGTTTCTTATGGACGTCCCGCTATTCCGCGGGGGGCTCTCCTCGCCCTCCCATTTCAAGTGACAACTATTCTGACACAGGGGGCTGGCATATCCATTTGTATTTTATTTTAGAAATAATACCAACATGGTATTTCTTCGGATAAAAACCGACACAGTAACAGTAATTTTTGGTATAAGGAGTACAAGGGTATTTTGTACAATTTCCGCTTGGGTGCCAAAGAGTGCCCAACAAATTCCCCCCCAGCCAAATGTCACAGTATCGGTATTCACCTTGAATACAACAATATTCGCTATAACATGTACAACCACCAGGATCCAACGTGCCGCAGGAAATATCTTCGATGATGAACCAATCTCCATTTTGAGACCGAATTTCCACTGAGTGGGTTACGTTACAAGAGTCAGAAACAGAAACCTTACCCGCGCCGCATGCCGTGTCATCTGCCCAAACGCTTAGGGATTGAAGATCCTTGGTGGTTGTTGCTGTCGTCGGGCCGGTTGCAGATTCGAAATGAAACCCGGTCCCGCTTATAGTCCAATTATATGGCGGACATGCTTTCCCGCCACTGTCCACCCAAACCGTGGTCGAAGAATTTCTTGGAAGGGTTTCTTCTTCAGAAAGGGATTTGATAATATTAGGAGCAACCCCTGCACAGATACACCCATTCTCGGATGTCCAACCCTCTTTAAAATCCGTATTTCCAGCGACCGTTGGTACAATACATGCTTCCTGAGACATAGCATTTGGGATGCTCAAGTCAATTGCAATAGCAGAAATAAAAATACACATTATTATGGTAGTGATTTTAACCATGCCATTCCCCCCGCATTTTTGCTTTATTCAGGATCAGATTGTTTTTGAGCTTTTGATTAACGATATTTGTCGGATCAGGTCTGTCAGTCTGGTTTGTGTCACTTGATTCGATCGCCCGATAGGTCACGGTGTTCACCCGGCCACCGGGGGTGTAGCTCGTGCCCACCGTAAAGCTCAGGGTGTCGATCACGTTCGTCTTGGTCGTGAGCCTGCCGTGGGCGTCATACCCGAAGGTGATACTGCCCGCCGCATCGGTCAAGGCCGTCGACTGCCCCTTGCCGTCTGTGCCTTGATCGTAGGCGTAGATGATGTCCGGGACAGCGGAGAAGCGCGCAAGTCCTAGACTTCAGCTAGGGTATCACTTTGCTACATTTGGGGCCTTAAAATACGTGAAACAGAATGTGTAATATTACGCTTTTCAAATTATCAAAGAACTTGGATATGTTTGATGTTCGATGAAAAAAGTCGATTTTTTGAATTGCCTGAATCTTCAATGTTATTGAAAGTTGTTTTTTTTATGGATGTGCCCTTGCTCCGCACAGGATCACGGGTTACGGTTTCGTAACGCAGCTCCATTCGTAACACCTGACGCATAAAATTCCCCTCCAGCCCCACATGTAGCCATACTGTCCCGTTGTCGTATGCGTTATGTTGCAGGCAGGATGAGCGTAACTAACCATCATTGGGTCAGGGCATGGGAGGTATTTATATTCGTAAGTTTCGCCTAAACACCCTCCTTCGGGCACAGACTCTCCGCAAGCAGTCCTTGAATAGCTCAAATATTTCCCGACGATCTTTTCGTCTCCCCAATCGGAGAAATAACGTTCACCAACAAATTCTGGGTTAACGGAGTCCGAGACTAAAACCCAACTGCCATATTGAGACCGAATTTCCACTGATTGGGTTACTTTACAAGAGTCAGAAACAGAAATTGTACCCGCTCCACATGCCGTGTCATCTGCCCAAACGTTAACGGATTGAAGATCATCCGTGGTTGTTGCTGTCGTAGGACCGGTTGCAGAGTCAAAATGAAACCCGGTCCCGCTTATAGTCCAATTATATGGCGGACATGCTTTCCCGCCACTGTCCACCCAAACCGTGGTCGAAGAATTTCTTGGAAGGGTTTCTTCTTCAGAAAGGGATTTAATAATATTTGGAGCACCCCCTGTACATATGCATCCATTTTCAGATATCCAACCCTCTGGAAACTCCGCATTCCCAACGAGCGTTGGAACAATACATGCCTCCTGAGCCATAACATTTGGGCCAATCAAGTTAAATGCGATAGCAAAAATTGAAATGCACATTATTAGGGTAGTGGTTTTAACCATGCCATTCCTCCCACAGTTTTGCTTTATTCAGTACCAGGATTTTTTGATTTCCGGAATTTGTTGGATCAGGTCTGTCATCCAGGTTGGTATACCGGGACCCAATCTCCGGGATAGGTGGAGGTGTTGACCCGGCCCCCGGGGGTATAGCTCGTGCCCACCGTAAAGCTCAGCGTGTCGATCACGTTCGTCTTGGTCGTGAGCCTGCCGTGGGCGTCATACCCGAAAGAGATGCTGCCCGCGGCATCGGTCATGGCCTTCAACCGACCCATGCCGTCGGTTCCCTGGTCGTAGGCGTAGGTGATGTCCATGTCGGTGGGGAAGTCCGCAAGTCTTATGCTTCAACGAGGATGCCATTTTGCAACATATGGGACCTTAAAATGCAAGAAGCAGAATGGGCAATATCGCTCTTTTTAATTGTCAAAGAACTCGGATATATTTGATGTTCGACGAAAAAACGTCGATTATTTTAATTGACTGAACCCTCAATGTTATTGGAAGTTGTTTCTTTTCTTATTGACGTGCCCATATGATGTAAGAGGCCGGGCGCATCAAGCCGGGGCATTCGAGGCGCAGCGAGAATATGACACCGATCCTCTCTGACATCTTGTTGTTGGATTATTTAAGGACGTACCCCTTTCCCCTCGATTCAAATTCCATATCACGCTGACTTTTTATTTAATTCTGTTTATTTAGATACAAATGAGAAGATATCAAATAATGATATAATTAGTTGTCCAGCGCTTAATAGCACCACGGGGCCTAAAGTTTGAACCACCTTTTTTTTGAAAAATGAGAGGCCAAAAATACATAAAGCTAAGAAATATGAACTCAATAAAAATCGAGAATAAATTTTTGCAAAGCCAGTACCTTCAACAGAAAGGGAATTAATATATATATTACTAAAACAAAATATCATGAATATTATTAAATTAATTACTAGTATTTTTTTTTGGAGTGACATAACCTTGATTGCTAAAAAAAACCATAATGCAATAAAAATCAAAACAGAAATGAATGGAGAGGAGTAATGGCTGGCAATTATCATAGGGATAATGAGCAACCCTAGTATATAACGATCAATATGCGAAGGCTTCTCCATTTTATCGACCAAAACTGTAATAATTGAGGGTGTGGCTGAACCAAAAGTTAAAAATAATAGAAACGAAAAAAGCAAATTGATTTTCTCAATTGAAAATCCACCCTTATATCCAAAAATCGAAAGAACTATAATTGTTATAATAAGGAAAACAAGAGCTAAACCTAGTCTGATGATTCTTATTGGCAGCATTCTTCCTCCCCAATACATTGTGATGCACAATATCCCCTTGCTCCAAGAGAAAAACCTGTAGCAAAGGCTCCAACGAGACCCGTATATTTACCTGCTGCACCAAGCGTTGCCTTTAAAGCAGTTTTTCTAACCGCTCTTTTAGCTGCCACATTGGCTACCTTTGATCTCTGAAGTATATTCCCTCCAGTCAAGGAGGCAGCGATAGCATCATTTTTTATTGATTCTGCCGCAAGACCTTCAATGATATTGGTAAATGCGCTTGTGCCAAGAGCTGTAGCAGATGCAGCCAAACCATACCATCCCAAATTATCAGCTACATCAATCATCCACCCATAATTATCTTGTAAGCATCTATCAACGCAACTTCCAAATGATTCACCGCATTTGCGTTTAAGACCTAATGGATCAATGGCATTAATGGGATTATTCATAGCATATAAAAATAGATTAATTCCTCCTTCTTGACCAATAGGGTCAGGAGTCAAATACCTCCCCGTCCCAGGATCATAATACCGGTGGTAGTTATAATGAAAGCCAGTCTCCTCATCAAAGTACTGCCCCGGCAACCTGAAATTATTCACCACCTCGGACTGAGGATGGACCACCGCCTCCCCGAAGGGTTTATACCTCGCCTCCCACATGACCGTAGTGCTGTCCCCGTACGTCATGAGCTGGGGCGTTCCCAGGCGGTCATTGAGATAGAAATAAAAATCCCCGGTGGCGACATCCACCATGGCCATGCGGATCTTACCCATGTAGAGGTATTCGGTGGTGGCGCCCGAGGTGGTTTCGGCGATCAACTGCCCGTTTTGATCGTAGATGTAATAGGTCGTGACTCCGCCCACCGTCTTCTTGATCCTCTGCCCCAGTCCGTTATAGGTGTAAGTGGCAATGGTGTTTTCACCTTCCTTCACCTCCCCGAGTCTGTTGTTCTCGTTGTAGATGAGGGTTCTATCTCCGTAAGTCGTGGTATTACCGTTGGCATCGTACCCGAAATCTATCTGCGGAGACGCGTCGCTGAAGGTGATCTGATCCAGCCGGTTCTTTCCTGTGGTATCGTAGTCATAGGTCTCGATCACGCCGTTCACATCCCGGGCCAGTCGATTGCCCGTACCGTCATACGTGTAGCTGATTTCACCGTAGGACCCGGACGCGGTCTCCAACCTGGTCAAGGCGTCGTATCCGAATGTCTGATTATACCACGGCGTATTGGGGGCCGTAATGCCCGTCAGGTTCCTGTTGCCGTCATAGGTATAGGTGCGCTCCATCATGGTGCCGGGATTGGCCACCTCAATGCACCCGCAGGAGGACCCGGGCTGGTTGTTCACCATCCCGCCCGATGACATGCTGAGTCCCTTGGGCCCGCCGAAGGCGTTATAGGTCATGCCGCTTACCAGAGGCTTTGTCACACCGCCAAAAGTCGTACTCAATCCCTCCATCCGCGCCATGTAATCCCGGGTGTAATCCAGGGTCCTTCCGCCCGGATAGGTCACGGTGTTCACCTTGCCCCCGGGGGTTTATAGCTTGTGCCTACCGTAAAGGTCGTGCCGTCGGTCACGTTCGTTTTGGTCGAGAGCTTGGCGTGGGCATTATATCCGAAGGTGATGCGTCCGGCCGCATCGGTCATGGCCGTCAACCGTCCCTTGCTGTCGGTTCCCTGGTCGTAGACGTAAGTGATGTCCATGTCGGTGGGGAAGTCCGCAAATCTTATACTTCGACAAGGATGCCAGTTTGATACATTTGGGACTCTAAAATACACGAAACAAAATGTGCAATATTGCTCTTTTTAAATTGTCAAAGAACTTTTATATGTTTGATGTGAAAGATTCATTTTTTATGCTGTGCGACTTTCAATGCTATTGGAAGTTATTTGCTGTCTTATTGATGTTCAGATTTTTCTTTGCCTTTATAACCGCAATAAGGACATTTATCGAATGCAATTAGTGTATTAAACCACTCAGCTAAATTGCTTTTTTTGATTATTCTATATATAGGACGTTTTTTACATTTGGGGCATTGTACCGAAATAAATAAAAACATCAGCCCAGCAAGAGCAGAAACTAAAAATGCGGTGAGAATTTGTAGATCATTAATTCCAGTCTTAACGAATAATTCAGATTTAGGATTATTAAAACTCCATATCATTAGAATTAATAGTAATAAATCTATCGCTGATATCCCAATAAAGATCAAAATTTTCCATGTTTGTCCTGTCTTGATGAGCCAAGATGTGTTATTAACTTTCATAGTTTTTATTACTTTCAATTTTTATGGCATATTATTTTTTACAGAAAACACCGAATCAATATTCACATGATTTAGGATTAGTCTGTTCTTCATTCAGTAGATTCCACCAAAAATCAACCCACCAATCTAAAACACTCTGCTTTGTTCCGTAAACGGGCATCGCATTAACTAACGATCCAAAACCAATTCCTCCTTCTAAGAATAAGGCCCCATATATTGCATTTAATGTGGTATTTGTTCCAGCAGATGCAAAGGTCGCTAAAATTCCCAAATTTGCAATACCGCCGTTTGGCAAAGAGCGAATTGCTTGAAATGGCGTAACGGTTCCATATGTTCTGGCAATTCCTCCTGCCGTAAGCATTCCGAGAGCCGTTCGAGTTAATCTAGTGAAACCGGAAAAAAAGAATTGGTTTGTAGTCCTTAAGTTCTGAGTATATGTTGTAACAAAATCTAGACCAAAGGGGTCAATTAAATTTATTGAATTGTTATGAGTATATAAAAATAAATTAATCCCCCCAGCCAATCCAATTGGATCCGGCCTCAAATACCTCCCAGTGCTCGGATCATAATACCGGTGGTAATTGTAGTGGAAACCCGTCTCCCCATCAAAATACTGCCCAGGAAACCGAAAATTATTCACCACCCCGGACTGTGGATGCACCACAGCCTCCCCAAAAGGTTTATACCTCGCCTCCCACATCACCGTGGTGCTGTTCCCGTAAGTCATGAGCTGGGGCGTGCCCAGGCGGTCATTGAGGTAGAAGTAAAAATCCCCACTCGTGGCATCCACCATGGCCATGCGGATCTTGCCCATGTAGAGGTACTCGGTGGTGGCCCC
>CAZXWJ010000095.1:0-15154 GCA_964644375.1 uncultured Desulfobacteraceae bacterium
TGGTCGCAGGATTATCGCGTCTCCGACGACGAGGTCTGGCGACACCCGAAGGTTCGCCGGGTCCTCAAAGATCTGCAGATTAACTTGACCCATATGGGTCAAGTCCGGACCGTCTATACGTTGTCTGAATGACCTTCGTCAACATCATCCCTTTCTTCTGGCTCTTTAGAGAGCATTTGCAGGGATGAAATTTGTTCCTTCAGCCCTTCTATCTCAAGTGTTTTCGGCCCGAGAACCAAAGGGTCACCCTTCTGATGATGATAGACGTGAATGGCACGCTGTGGGAATTGGATAGCAATGCCTTCCTGATCAAGCTGCGCCTTGACCTTTTCGGTCACACTGGTCCGGCCGGGCCAATAGTCTTCATTTTTAACCCAGAACCGCACTGTAAGCTTGATGCCGCTTTCCCCGAATCCCTTGACAAAAATCTTGTTCTTGTGTTTTTTGACTATCCTGGGGTCTTCATCGAGGACTTCAAAAAGTACTTTTTTGACCCTGGCAATGTCTTCCTGGTAACCGATGGCGAAATCCAGCCGGATCTGCCTGGCCTCCGTGATATCGTAGTTGGTGACGGTTTCGACCATGACTTTTTTGTTGGGGATATAGATCGTTCTGCCGTCAAAGGTTCGCAACCGGGTGTGGAGAAAGGAAGTGGATTCAATGATTCCCAGGTAGTCGTCCACTTCGACCTGGTCCCCGGGCTTGAAGGGAAGGGTCGGGAGATAGGGCCTGAAAATGATAAAGACCCCGATCACGCCGATGGAAATGTTTGTCAGGACGCGGTAGACAACGGCACTGGCCATGCCGAGCTGTTCGAGGGTGAAGGCAATGACTACGACCAGCATCAGGATGTGCAGGCTCTGGCATATGACGGAGATAAGGGTCCGGTTCAGATTTATTTTGGTGAGGCCGATCCGTAAATACTTGTGAATAAACTTGGTCACCAGGAGGCCCAATACTAGAACAAGCAACGCACGGGTCACCATTTGACCATGAAGCATAACCTTTTCTTCAAATTCGGCCAGTCTTGAAAAGAAATCCACCATCATTTCTCTGCCTCCATTGGGTTTTATTGCTTTGTAACTATTATCCCCTTCCGGACCCGGATTTTTTATTCAACATCAGGGTGATCCCGGCAGCAGTCTCTGATAAAGCCTGAGATATTAGAGATCATGTGCCGGCGATCGTAGCGTTTTTTAACCATCGAGAAGGCCCCGGAGGACAGTCGGCGGACCAGGTCCGTCCTTTGACTCAGGGTGAGGACTCTCTCGGCATATTCCGAGGGATCATCAGAGTGTGTGCTCAGGCAATTGGAACCCTGCCTGAGCAGTTCTTGCTGCCCCGCCGTCTGTCTGGCCACGACCGTAATCCCGCAGGCCCAGGCCTCCAGCAGGGCGGAAGGGCAGCCCTCGATCGTCCTCGTCCGGTCCCGCTCCGGGGAGGTAAAGAGGTAGATGTCATGATCATGGAGTGCCCGAGCCAGTTCGGATTGCGAAAGGAGTCCCGTGATGCGGACTGGCAGGCCTGCCGTCTGCCGTCGAATGGCCTTCTCATAGTCCGTCTTCGGCCACGGCCCCGCTAGGGTCAGGGACCAACCGGGCGAGTCCACCTCGAGCAATTCCCTTAAGATTTCAACCGCAATATGGATGCCCTTGTGAGGGACCATGCGGCCCGAGACCAGGAGGCGTTTGGGCCGATCCTCCGGTTCCCTGACCAGCCGGGGCGTTTGATAGGTGAAGATCCGGAGATCCACCCCGTTACGGATGCAGCGGCGCAACCCGGAGGATGTAAACCAGTTTGAACTGCGTTGCAGCAGATCCAGGTTGTTGGCGATCACACCGTTAGCCGTTAATGGGGCGGCGTTCGGGCGTCGCTTGAAATAGTGCAGGCGCGGCCATTCGTCGCCCAATCGATACACCTTGGGAAGGGGCAGGTCATCGATCCATCGAATGGTTTCAGTCAGAAGCCCCCACAGATGCATGAAAAAGATGACCGTGGGTTTGAAGGACTGTAAGATTTTTTTCAGGTTCGTGACGTCTTTTGTCAGGAGGTCTCTCGTAATTCCGGAAGATTCTTCCCCCATCCACACATGTTTGGGGGTCAGGATGCGGTCGACCCCGTCCTGTTTTTTTCCGGAGCCCTTCTGCGGGGAGGTGCAGACGACCTGAACGGGATACCCTATTTCTTTCAGGCCGTTGAAAATAGAAAGGGCCATGACTATTCCGCCGCCAAACCCCGAAGGAGGGTAATCATCACAAACGAGCAAGACGCGCATAGAGTTTCCTGTTGGTGTGTTGAAAGATGGCATGCTCGGTCAGTTGACCCAGCAGTTTCGAGACCATAAAGGCATAACGGTGCTTCTCCACGGGTTCATTCTTGCCGAGGCTGCCGAGGTAGCCCCATCCGGCCCTCAGCAGGCGTCCAAACAAAGGAACCATGGAAGGCAGACGCTCGGAGGGTACAAGTCCCGTTTCGAGATAGGCGGTCGGTCTTCCGATCCGGAATTTCCTGCGAAGAAGATAACGGGTGGAAAGCCTTTGAGGTTGAATGTGATGCAGGACGGAGGCATCCGGTACGTAATAGGCAGGGTAGCCGTGGCGTCGAATCCTGCGTCCCATTTCCGTATCGCCCGTGCCGGCAAAACCGCTCAAAGGTGAAACCCCCAATCGCGGGTCGAAACGAAAGGTTCGCAATATGCGGGAAAAGGCGGCGATGTTTACGCCTACCATGTCCCCTTCCCAGTCATCGGGCCAGTCAAATCTCAGGATTTCATCGCCCTGATCCCGGCCGGAGAGAGAGCGGGGCGTGAGACGGTCCCACCAGTCCGGAGGCTTAAAGGGAAGATTCACTCGAATCCTGCCGAAAAAATACCCGGCTTCAGGGTGCCGGCAGGCGGCGTGGTGATAGGCAATCAGCCAGTTTGGGTCCAACTCCGCATCGTCGTCCGTCATAAGGATGAGGTCGCCCCGGCAAGCGGCAACCCCGCTGTTGAGGGCGATATTTTTCCCGGGATGAGGTTGTGTTATGGTCCTGAGGGCGATGTGTGAGGCACGATTTTGATGATCTTTCAGTTCGGCCCCGGTGTGGTCGGTGGATCCGTTGTCGACCACCAGGATTTCACAACGCTCCAGTCCCTCGGGCAAAATGAGTCGCTGCATTGAATCCAGCAGGATTGGAATTCTGTCTCCACCATTACGGGTGCAGATGAGGATGCTGGCGCTTTTAACGGTTTCGATACTCATGATTTGGGTTTTCCTCCGTAAGAATTTATGCGGGTTCCTTATGGTCGAAATCAAATGTCGTATAGGGCATTTTCCCCCTGGGTAACTGTTTCAATACTCCAGTACTCCATCACTCCAATCTCTTAAGACGGGCTCTTCGGTTCCCCGGTCTTTTGTTGGCAGAGCCTGTCCTCTCAGCATCCCAGTAGTTCTCTGACATAGTGAACCGTTCTTGTGATGCCCTCGAAATTGATTTCCCCTTTCCCTTTCGGAGGATGAGAGAGCAGTTCTTTCAGGTTCCGGGTTAATGTTTCCGGGGGCAGGCCGCCTCCATGAAGAATGTTCACGAATCCTTTCTCGGCCAGAACGGAGGCCCGTAACTGCTGTTCGTAAGAATGGGGTCCGGGGATCACGAGGCAGGATACACCGTGACGCAGGGCTTCGGTCACCGTGTTGTACCCGCCTCTGCAGACAATGCCCGTATAACCGGGGAACCTCTCCCAGAGACTCGGGATCATACCGTCGATTTTGACATTGGGCAGATCCTTTGCCCGGGACTCCAAACTGCTCCTCTGGGTTTCTGATTTAAGGGGTCCGCAGACCATATGAAAATCGCACCCGGGAAGATATCGTGAAGTCTTCAGGGCTGCGTTTAACACCGGCTGGCCGTCGAAGCCTCCCCCGATCGTCACCAGCAACCTGTTTGGAAGACTCTTCGAGAAGTGATCTATCCGGGGTGCGCACAGATACCCGGTATAGACGGTCTCGGGAAATTCAAGGGACTTGAAGGCGGGAATTTGTGAAAGAGCAAGCAGGTTTTCATCTCCGTGAACCAGCAATCCATGGTAGAAGTCCCGCAAGAGGTGCTCGATAAGTTCCAGTTTTTTCCGTGTGACCTCTTCTTTCTGGCAGATGGGGATGTCCCGGACGGAACAGAGAATTTTGCATGTCGGCCACCGGTTCTTGACCAGGCGCAGCACCGGCAGAAGAGTGCCGAAGAGCCTTTCAGGTGAAAACGGAAACATTTCGGTCATCAGCAGGTCCGGGGGGTATTTCTCGAAAAGCCGGATCAGCCTTCGAACCCGTTTCCCCTCAACTTCCTCCTGAGACTCCCCCTGCAAACCTTTCAGGGTAAAGTCCTCCGTGCTCCGTGATTGCAGCGCGGGAAGGACAATACGTTGAACACGTTTATCGGAGGGGATAACGGCAGTATCCACCCCACAAACAGCATGGAATACGCGAGCCCCCGGCAGTTCACTCAGTGCCTGAGCGATCAGGGCCATACGGCGAAAATGCCCTATGCCCGAGTTATGCTGAGATATCAAATGGATGTTCATGGGTCCTCCTAAGAATATGGGGGGCTTTCACCGGGTCCCTCGGGGCCATAGGGAAAATAAGGGTGGTTGTGAAGGATGCCGGGTAATTCCCGTGGTTCGATGCGAACGGTTTTCGGCCAGCGGGTCGGATCCCTTCGGCACATATTGGTGGTTTCAGGCGTCCAGTTCAGCCACTTTTCCTCATACCAGTCGGGTGGCAGTTCCCGGGCGTGACCGTAGGTCCTGACCTTCTCCCACATCCTCTTGTTCGGAAGCACATATCCCAGATGCCAGTAGAAAAATCGGTCGTCGACCTTGAATTTCTCGCCTGTCGGACCACGGCCCCCTCCGGGGGTGAACCGTGTCTCGGGGCGAATCCGGGTTGCAACGGCCAGGCGTGCACGTCGGGTATCGATGAGATAATTCATCTGTTTGAATAGGGTTCGGGTCTTGACCCATCCGACCTGACCTTCGGGAAGATGTTCTTCCAGATAGGCGAACAAACCCGGCAGCATACAGTCAGGATAGAACTCATCTGCATCGATTACGAAACAGTAGTCGCATCCCTCGGTCCGCATGATGTCCAGGGCGTCGTTGCGAATGTCTTCCTGACACGTCCAGGACCCGTGGGTGATCATCATTTTCTCCGCTTTGTCCGGAATGCCTTCCAGAATCTCCAGCGTGTTGTCGAGTTCCGTAAATTCTTCCCGGGCATGAGTATTGTATTTGCTGTAGGGCGCCTTGGAGTACATCACCACAATCCGATAAAAGTAGGGATAGATGGCTCGAATGCACGCATCGATATAGTCTGCCTGGTTGTAGGCCAGTATCATGGCCCCAAACCTGGCTTTACCATTTTGAGTTGTTTTTACATCCATGCTTGCAGGTCCTTTCTTTCTCTCATGCGGACTCGATCCACGGTTTCCTTTCCGACCGTGTTGGAGACGGCATGGATCTCGAATACAGGCGGTTCTGCGAGGAGGTGTTTGGTTCCGAGCAATGCACTGAAACCATCCGTGCACCAGTGTCCGTTCAGATCCTCCTGTGACTCCCAGGACTCCAGGATCCTGAGCCGATGCTTGTCTCCCATGTCCTGGTAGAGGTTATGGGATACACAGCCCCTGTCCCTACGTGCGTTTTCTGCAATGCCCTGCAACGCCTGCAGGAGTTCCCCTCGCTTTTGAGGCAACACTTTCATTCGGATGCTGACGATGACCATATCTTGCCTTTCTAAAGTCTTTTGAATGGGACTTCTTAAAAGGATGAATTCATCCCTTGAATAAGCCTCAAGGTTGGATTAGTGCTCATGCGGACATGAAATTCGGATACGAGTGAGTTTTCAATTGTGATTACAGTCTAGATCAACACGGCGAGAAAGACGGACTAGGGTGCCACCAGTGTTTCGCAGCGGAATCGAGGGTCGCGTCAGTTTTTCGGGCGTCCAACCGGCTGCATTTCCTCTTGGGTGCTAGTTGATTAATACTTCAAGTTCCAGGCCAATAGGAAAGGAAAATATTTTTTTTATAAGATTCTGAATTTAAATAGGTTTTTTGTGGGATCCGGCTTGAGGGGAGAATGGAAGAAGAATAATTTCCCACGGTATACCGTGGGAGGCCACGGGTATTCGCGGATTAACCGTGGGAGTGATAGCGTTTATTCCTCTCGTCACTATAATGCGCTCCGGGGTGCAACCAAGGCGCAATTCTAAGGATCGAGATGAGTTGCATTGCTTTTGGCGGAAGGAAGAAGAGGGCCATCAAGGATTCTGAAAGGAGTTTCGGCGGCGTTCTATTCCGAGTTTTTTCATCCGACCCCGGAAGGTGCTGGGCGCAAGATCCAGGGCGTGCGCGGCACCGTTTCGACCTTCGATCTTCCAGGCGGTTTGCTCCAGGATATGCAGCATGTATTCTTTTTCCATATGGGCGAGACTTTTGGGCTGCGTTTGAAAAGCCGACGGGGCTTCAGGGGGTTTGAGGTATTCAGCCAGTTGCAGCATGGAACCCCGAGTGATGATCACCGAACGCTCGATGACGTTTTCCAGTTCCCTAACATTGCCGGGCCATGAATATTTCATAAGCTGGTCGATGACCGATTGCGGGATCGAATCAATAGGTTTCCCCAGCTTCCGGGTAAATTTTGCCACGAACCACCTGACCAGCAGGGGAATATCCAGTTTGCGTTGTCTGAGCGGCGGCACCGTGATGGGAAAGACATTGAGTCGAAACCAGAGATCCTCCCGGAAGCTCCCGTTTCGCACTTCCTCTTCGAGATCGCGGTTGGTCGCGGCGATAATGCGCACGTCCGTTTTGCGGGTACGGGAACTCCCGAGCCGTTCGAACTCGCCGTCCTGGAGCACGCGGAGTAGTTTGGGCTGCAGTTCCAAGGGAAGCTCACCGATCTCATCCAGAAAAAGTGTGGCGCCGTCCGCCAGTTCGAACCGTCCCTCGCGTCTGCCCTCCGCGCCGGAAAAGGCCCCTTTTTCATGGCCGAAGAGTTCACTCTCAATGAGGTGGGAAGGTAAATTGGCGCAATTGATTTTTATCAGCGGCCGGTCTTTTCTCGGGCTTGTCTCGTGAATGGCACGGGCCACCAGCTCTTTCCCGGTACCTGTGTCGCCGAGCACCAGCACGTTCGTGTCCAAAGGGGCGACCTGATCGACCCTGAAAAGGGCGTACTTCAGGGCCGCGCTTTGACCGATGATTTTTTCATGGTTGTGGTCGAGTTTGATCTCCTCTCGAAAATAGACGTTTTCGGCCTGAAGTTGGTCTCTCAACTGTTTGATTTCAACAAGGGCTTTCTGGAGCTTTTCCTCGGTGAGCTTGCGCCTGGATATGTCGCGATTGCTCACGCGAAAACCGTGGAATCCCCCGGAATCGTCCCGGATCGGCTGGTGAACATGTTCGATCCACCGGATCTCGCCATCCTTTCTTTTGATGCGGAACTGGATTTCCGCAGCTTCCGGCATATTTTCAGCTGAACGGTAATGTTCGTCCCAGACATTCCGATCCTCGGCAACAACAATGTCCCGGCACAAAGAAGGATGACCCATGAATTCCTGGACCGTGTAACCGGATATTCGCTCGCAGGAAGGAGAGACGTAGCGGAGGGTCCCGTCAGGATTTTTCCAGTAGGCCCAATCATAGCTGAAATCAGCCACCGTACGGTAGCGAAATTCAGCTTCGTGAAGTGCTTCATGGTTTTGTTTTTGGGTCAGTGCATTGACGAAGACCTTGCCTATAAGACGAAGACGCTTTACCAGGTAAGCGGGCCATTCACTTTCGAGGCGAAAGCTGCAAAAACAAATGGCAATCTTCAGGCCTTCTCCGGTCTGGATCGGAATGATCAGAAAAGATTTCATCCCTGCTGCGAGGAACCGGTTCTTCTCCAAAACGGCCTCGGCAGGAAAATCGTCAACCCTTTCCACCTTGAATGTCTTTCCCCTGCAAAGCTGAGCATAACCGGCTAAAACTTCCTCCTGATCTTCAAATATATGATTGAATTCCGGGGACCCGTCTTTCACGAAGGAATGCGTGGTGATCCCCTTTTCCCCGTTCTCTGCCCATTCAAGAAGGGCACTTAGGTCGATTTCCAGGAACTCGACGACTTGCTGAAGCCCTGCCTTGATTTCCCTGTCGATGTCACCATGGGGTATCTCGACAAATCGAGCGCAGAGATCCGCAATCAGTTTCTCGAACCGAAGAGACCGTTCGGGTTTGCTTTCGGAGATTTTGGGGTTTCCGTTCACTTTAAGGCCTTATTGCTATGGATCATCGAATGAGCAGAGTTCATCCAAAAAAAGAGTTCCAGATGTTGTGCTCAGTGATCAATTTTTGGCGGTCAGTTGGGATATTTGATCCCAAGTGTCTTTCGCTGAAAGCTGAAGGCTGATTGCTGACCGCGTCTTAAACTGCGACTGCAAAGGCGTATGCTAAGGCAACTCCTCCAACCAGGATCCGTCTTCGAACCATTTCTTCTGCAGCTCTTCCAAGGCCCCGCTGCCTTCGAGAGAGAAAAGAAAATTTTCCAGGAAATTGATCATGTGTGAATCGTTCGCAGGCAGCGCAATCCCGACGGGTTCATAGGTCAAGGGGGTGATCAGTGAGATAAGGCCCTCATCGGGGTAACGGTAGACGGAGACGACACAAATGGGGTAATCGGCCAGCATGGCATCCGCTTCTCCGCGTATGACCATGTCTACGGCCTTATCATAGTCCTTCGCTGCCACGAGTTTGGCGTTGGGTATGAGATCTTCGACAAAGTATTGACTCGTCGAGCCCTCGAGGGAGGTCAGGGTCACATCCGGCCGGTTCACTTCGGAGGTATCCTCTGCAGAGGCGATGCGTTCTATTTTTGTCAGGAAGGCCTTGCCGGAGACAAAATAGGGCCCCACAAAGGCCACTTTCAAATTGCGCTCCGGCATGATGGTCATATTGGACAAGATCATATCCACCTTGCCCTCTTCCAACGCCTGCAACAATTCGGCGAAGGGCATGATCTCGAGCCTGAGTTTGACCCCCATGCCGTCTGCGATGTATTTGGCCAGGTCCGCTTCCAGGCCGATGATGCGGCCGTCCCTGGTGGTCATGTTCATGGGAGGCATACTTCCCGCGGTACCCACGATCAGTTCCCCCCTTTGCTGAATGCGGGGAATCATGGGGGACTGAAACATGTGGGCGCATGCAGAAAAAAGAGTCATTACCAGTGCCGCAACAAGAATCGAGGTGACTTTTCTCATTCGAATGCTCCTTCCTTGTCATTGTTGATTGAAGAATATTCTTGAATATCTGTCGTTGCCGGATTTTTCGAATTGGGCTGAATTGACGTTAAAAGGGCGTAATTAAAACATCTCAAAAATCGAAAGGTGATACATCCCCCAAAGAGGGTCAAAAATGGGGGATTTTTAAGATTGCCGATAGCGCGAAACCGGGAATGGCTATTTTTGGATGAACCCCAGCTGATCACAAGTGCCTGTCCCTGATCAAGGAAGACCCGGCGAACCCGAGCTTTCCGGCGTAATGGACAAGTTCCTGATAGGTCTTTTCATCGAGAGAAGGGGTCCTGGCCATGATCCAGAGGTATTTTCTGTCCGGCGTGCCCACAATAACGGTTTGATATTCGGGGTCGAGATAGAGAATCCAGTACTTCCCCTTGATCAACCAGGAAAAGAGCCTGAAGAACCAGTTGTCGAAGACGACCTCGAGCCTCGCATTGGTCTCTGTGTCGACCACCGAGGCCGAGCCTTTGATGGCCTTGCGTTTCCCCGATTCAGTGATGCACTCGTTCAGCACCGACACCCTGCCTGACTCCAGCAGTTCATAGGTGGCTGTGGAGGCCGAACATTTCTTTTGGAACCGGTTGGGCAGCCTTGCGATCTCATACCATTTCCCCTGGTATCGCCGGAGGTCTACCACGGAAACGGTCTCGAGCGGTTTCCCGGACGGCCCGGTTGCGCATGAGGCGCAGACCAAACTCAACAGGAAGACACCAAAAAATTTCATGATTCCTCTATCCTTTCAAAAATTATGAGAAGGAACAATGATACGACAGGAACTCAATCAATGAATCAAAAAGATATGGACAGCGCTTGACACGAAGTTCGTGTACCACTATAATTGTGTTCATGAAAAATATAACCATTACGCTCGATGAAAAAGTTGCCTCTTGGGCACGTATTCGCGCCGCAACGATGGAGACCAGTGTCTCTCGACTCGTAGGCGAAATGCTCAAGGAAAAAATGCTCGAAGAGGAAACTTATAAAACATCTATGCTGCAATACCTTTCGCAATCTCCTGGTTTAATTAAGGCGCCCGGAACCAAATATCCTGGCCGAGAGAAACTCCATGAGCGTTAAAGTCTTTGTCGATACGAATGTTCTCGTTTACAGCAGAGATGCTTCTGAAACTGAAAAACAGCCCCAGGCAATGCTCTGGATGAAGCACCTCTGGGCATCACAAACAGGGCGACTAAGCTATCAAGTGCTGCAGGAGTTCTACTCTATTGTTACGACCAAGCTTCAACCGGGAATGGAGCCACAGAGCGCTCGTGAAGATATACAGTCTCTGAATACTTGGCGTCCAATTCCCGTTAACATCGATGTAATCAAAGGGGCATGGTTTATTCAGGACCGATTTCATCTTTCCTGGTGGGACTCCTTGATTGTGTCAGCGGCTCAAATGGGTAATTGTCAATATCTCTTAACTGAAGACCTTCAGGAAAACCAGATAGTCGGAGATCTCCAAATTCTGAATCCCTTCCTTCATACCCCCGAATCGTTAAATTTATAGCCATAGGATATCTTGACTTTTATTTCCTGACGAACGCCACATCAAAAGACTGCTTCAATGCCGCTTGATAGTAGATACCGACAAGGGCCTCGTTCTTTTCATGATAGACCAGGGTATAGGTCGAGCCGGGATACCCCTTGTCTTGCAATTTGATGAACACGTTTATTTTTCCCTTTTTGGCGGAAGCAACGGACCTGGAAATGTGGATTGGACGGGGATTGAAATAGCCCGCATCTAATCCGCCTTCCGGATCGACGTTCCGGATTTTAATGACATATCCGCCGTCGGGTCTAACCCAGTCCCCGAGAAGCGATTGGAAATCCGGTTTTTCCGCCGAGGTCGAAGCGACGAGATCGCCGGACCGGAATCTTAAAAAATGGCCTTTTGCGGATATCAGGATCAGAATGGCCACCACCGCCAGACCGGCAGCCGCCCACCCCAGCCGCATGTGATGTTTTCGTCTTGGGTTTGCCTGCAGATTTCGATCGCGACCGGTTGATTTATTCTCTCTTTGCTTTCGTGACGTCACTGAAGATCTCCTCTCCTTACCCACCGTTGATCGTTGAGCATGGATCACTGGTCACGGGTGACTGCTCCCTGACGATGCCGCCGTCACTACCTTCAGATTTTTCAGTCAAAAAGCCACAAGATCGAAGAATAAAACCAGCCATAGGGTGACCACTGATCCGCAGATACATATCTGCAATGGTAACAGGTGCCCCGCGTCGATCGGGAGACACCTGTATGCGGAATGCCCCCCCCTAGTCGGTCAAGGTAATCACCACTTTATCCAAGGCTCCGGTAAAGGGAAAAGGATCGGTGTAGAGCTTGGACACCTGGGTGCCCGTGTCGCGACCCACATCGAACGTCTCCGCAAGCGAATAGGTGCTGATGTGCATCCTGGGCATGTCGGCCTTGTCCACCATCTTACCGTTCACGTAGAGCTCACCCGTGCCCGCGAACTCCCCGGTCTTGATAAAGTTGAACTTCAGCTCCATCATGCCCTTGGGCAGTGGAGGGGATGCCATGGTGTAATAGACCCCGTCCAGAAAGTTGTAGTCGTAATAGAGTTTGCCGTCCTTGATAAACAGGGTGAAACCGCCGGTCATGCCGCCTACGGCCGCGATGACACCCTCTTCGTCACCTGAGAGATCGATATTCGTAACGATGGTATGGGATCGGTTTTTGACCGGTGCAGAGGCCTTCTCGGCAATGCGAAAGGCTCCCGGCGCGTAATAGATGAATTCCTTTCGGTCACCGAAAAGGCGATCCTGCTGCTTGGCAAGCCTCATAATCATGTCGTCGTAAAGGGGGTAGACATTAAATTTCCAGGCCTCCTCATCGAACATCTTCCGAAGTTCGGCGAGTTTCTCAGGATATTGGTCGGCCACGTCGGTGCTCTCTGAAAAGTCTTCGGCCACATGGTACAGTTCCCATTCGTCCTGATCGAAGGGAAGGACGACATTTATGTCCCAGGGCATGCGTTTGGCGTGCAGGGTTACCGCCTTCCATCCGTCGGACCAGATCGCACGGTTTCCGAACATCTCGTAGTATTGCCGTTTTTTGCGATCGGGGGCGTCGACATCATTGAAAGAGTATCGCATCGAAACGCCGTCCAGGGGTTGCTGTTCGACGCCGTGGTAGGTCTCGGGCACGGAAATGCCGCTCGCCTCCAGAATGGTCGGGGCGATATCGATAATGTGGTGGTAATGGTTGCGGATTTCACCTTTTCCCTGAATGCCTTTGGGCCAGTGGATGACCAGGGCATCGTGCTGGCCGCCTCTGTGCTCGCTTTGCTTGAAGTAGCGGAAAGGCGTGTTGCCCGCCATGGCCCAGCCTGCGTGGTAGTGGGGATAGGTGGTGGCGTCGCCCCACCGGTCGTAGTGCCGCAGGTTGGCTTCGAAGGGCGTCTGCATGCCGTTCAATACGTAGGTCTCGTTGAAGGTGCCTGCCAGGCCGCCTTCGCCGCTCGCACCGTTGTCGGCGGTCACGAAAATCAGGGTGTTGTCCAGTTCACCGATACGTTCCAGGGCCTCGAGGATGCGCCCGATCTGGAAATCGACCAGCTCCATTTGGGCTGCAAAGGCCTCCATCTGTCGGGCGTAAAGCCTTTTCTCTTGATCGTTGAGGGAATCCCAGGCCGGGATGACATCGATCCGTTCGGTCAGTTTGGTGTCCGGTGGGACGATGCCCAGTTTCTTCTGATTTTCCAGAATCATCTCGCGGGCCTTGTCCCAGCCCATGTCGAATTTCCCCCGGTACTTTTTCAGGTACTCGGGCGGTGCGTGGTGGGGGGAGTGCATGGAGCCCGAGGCCCACAGCATCATGAACGGCAGATCCGGCTTGATGGATTTATGGCCGGTGATCCATTGGATGGCCCGATCCGCCAGGTCTTTATCAAGATGGTAGGTCTTGCGGTACGGCTCCGGGGTGTGGTCGTTCCACATCACCGGGATGAACTGATGAACGTCGGCCGCCATAAAGGTGTAAGCGTGATCAAACCCTTCGCCGCTCGGCCAGCGATCAAAGGGCCCCACCTGGGACACTTCGTAGAGAGGCGTGTGATCCCACTTGCCGAG
This sequence comes from uncultured Desulfobacteraceae bacterium, assembly GCA_964644375.1. Taxonomy (GTDB): domain Bacteria; phylum Desulfobacterota; class DSM-4660; order Desulfatiglandales; family HGW-15; genus CAYNYM01. The sequence continues at coordinate 13,401 of CAZXWJ010000095.1, forward strand.
GGCGTAGTTCACATATCCCTTTTCCTGGAGGTAATTGGCGACCGATTTGGCGGTCTCGGGCACGATGGCGTTATAGCCGGGAAATCCCATAGCCGTAAGGGCGTGGCTGCCTAGACCGATGGAGTGTGGGTTGCGACCGGCCATCAGAGAGGCCCTGGAGGGGGAACACAGGGCTGTCGTGTGGAAGTTGTTGTAGCGCAACCCGTTTTCGGCCAGGCGATCGATGGTGGGGGTCTCGATCAGTCCTCCGAAAGAGCCAATCTGGGCGAGCCCCACGTCGTCCAGAAGGAAAATAATGACATTGGGCGCGCCCTCGGGGGGCAGGACCGGCTCGGGCCACCACTCCTGACTCTCTTCATAGCTCTTTGCGATCTTACCCTTGAAGGCTTCAGCACCCAACGTTTCCGAACTGATTGAAAGGATGCACGTCGTCAGAAAAATGAAAACGGTTACCATGAGAAACGGGGCCACTATTTTTTGATTTATTGGATGATGGCTCATGTGCTTTCTCCTCGTTTCTTTTTTTGATCTTTCCGCAATGAAGATCGCGAAGCGATACCGCAACTTTAGTCACTTGTAACTTTTATCCCATCCTGCGGCGCGTTTTTTCATATCAACCCGGGACCGTGCCGCCTCGACCGGGGGTTTTCCCCTCCGGCAAAAAGAGGCGCTTCTTGGTGTCCGATTCTGATAAAGACATCTTAATTCCGGAAACAGTCGCGCCGGGGTGAATCATTACTCCAGCACTCCAGTACCAACACTCCCTGCGTCATTGACTTGTCTGGTATATGTTATGATTATTTTCTCATGAAGATCGCGAAGCGATACCACAACTTTAGTCACTCGACATTTTAGATCACTTGTAACTTTTTTCCCCTTCTGTGTTTAACCCAAAGCCGGGCCCTCCCGGGCCCGGTTTCTTCGCGCACGGCCATGCCATCAGGGCAAAACCTCCCCAAGCACCGTGCCCACCGAACCGGACGGGTATTTGACGCCGAGATAGGCTGCAAGGGTGGAAGCGATGTCGGTCGGGGCCACCCGGCGCCCGATGACCCGGGCCGGTACGCCGTGGCCGGCAAAAAATATGGGCACAAAGGTGTCATAGACCCAGGGAGAACCATGGATCGCCGCGATGGTCCCGATGCCCATTTTTTCGGCCTCCTCGGTGGAGTGCAGAAACCAGTAGTGCTCGGGAACCAGATGGACGTTTCCGGATCGTGTGGGATGAAAACTGCGCCGGATCTGGTTCTGGACCGGGGATTCGGTGATGCGCCCGGCGAGAAGGTCACTGCGGGCCAGGGCATAGGCGATCCCGGGGATCTTGAGCAATTCATCGGTCACGAAGCGCTCCACTTCGGCCACATCCAGTCCGGCGGAGGAGATGGCCTCCAGGTTCAGGTAGAGATAGGGGTGGCTGTGGCCCGTGATGAGATCACTGCGGCCAAAGCGCTTTTGAAGTGATGCGGTCAGGGGGCCTTCGGTCTTGAACCAGTCAAAGGCAAAACGCCCGGTGCTGAAACCGAGGCTTTCCATGTACTCCGGTGCTTCCGGGGCCCCGTGATCGCCGGAGAGTACGATCAGGGTCCGGTCCAGCCCCACCCGGTCGTCGACAAACTGAAACAGGTCGGCCAGGGTCCGGTCCAGACGCAGGATGTTGTCTTCGGTCTCCAGGCTGGAGGGCCCGAACAGGTGCCCGATGTAGTCGGTGGAGGAAAAGCTGATCTGGAGGTAGTCCGGCGCTCCATGGGGGTTTT
>CAZXWJ010000096.1:0-14901 GCA_964644375.1 uncultured Desulfobacteraceae bacterium
ACCCAGGACGGGCTTCGACAGGTTCAGGTACGGCCCAAGATCGGACTGGATTTCGAGAGGGCCATGCGGGCCTTTCTGAGGGCGGATCCGGATGTCATCATGGTGGGCGAGATGCGCGACCGGGAAACCGCAGCCACCGGCATCGAGGCCTCCTTGACCGGACATCTGGTTTTCAGCACCCTGCATACCAACACCGCACCGGAGACCGTCATCCGGCTCCTGGATATGGGGATGGATCCCTTCAATTTTGCCGATGCGCTCCTGGGCGTGCTGGCTCAACGGCTGGTGCGGACTCTTTGCACCGAATGCCGGGAGGCCTATCACCCGGACCAATCGGAGTACGCGGACCTTGAGAAATTCTATGAAAAAGATTTTGAGTCACAGGAATTCCGCACTCTCGATGATCTTCGTCTTTTTAAACCGAAAGGATGCACCCAGTGCGGAAATAATGGTTACAGGGGGAGAACGGCCATCCATGAGCTGCTTTTGGGAACGGATGAGGTAAAATCTTTGATCCAGGGCAGGGTCAGGATGGAGGACATCCGGCACCAGGCCGTCGTGGACGGCATGACCACCCTGATGCAGGATGGGATCCGGAAGACCCTTCTCGGTAGGACCGATCTTGTTCAGGTGAGAAGGGTCTGCATGAGGTAGTTCACATTCGGTAAGATTGTTCTTGCCATGAATAACCCCACAATCTTGGTCATTACCGACCGAAACGATTTGAACGACCAGCTGTTCTATACCTTTGTCGGCCCAGTCAGCTGTCGTCTGCAGCAATAAAAGTATTGAACCCGGTTTGTGCGATTCTCGTTCAACCACCAAACATAAATTTTGTGCCGACTGCATTGAGAACAAAATTTTCAGGCATGGCATCGGCAAATTGCTTCATGGCTTTCAGGCCGGTGCAATGGGTGGGAATAATGAACTCCGGGCCTATTCGCTTCATTTCGTCGACGGTTCTGGCAATTTTTTCCATTGTGGTCGCACCGGTCAAATGGAAACCCCCGATCACGGCATGGACCCGATCGATGCCGCTCACCCGTTTTGCATACTCGATGGTATTGATGACACCGCGATGACTGCAGCCCGTAATCACGATGAGCCCCTTGTTCTTCAGGTTGATGATAAGGCCCTTCTCGTCATCAAAAAAATCTTTTTTCATCTTTCCGTTTTGTTCATAGTGGGCAAGGGGGAAATGCTGTTCGAAATCGTTTTCCATATCGATCTCACCGGTCGCCACTGCAAATGGTGCCAGCTGCAGCAATTCGCTGCTCAGCCTGATGTCCCCTCCTGCATCTGTCAGATTTTTTTCAGAAAGGGTATTGCTCAGCAACCGGGTCCCGTCAGGGAAAACGAGGTATCGCTTCCGGAAAGCGGAGGGGTGGGTAATGATGGGGATGCTCCTGCCGATGGACTTCAGGATAGGGCCAATGGCAGCGGTGTGATCCGGATGGCCATGGGAGAGAATGATGGCGTCGATGTCGCCGGTATGGATGCCGAGTTTGTCGAGATTGTAGGGCACCCCCACATCGGTAAAGCCCGTATCAAAGAGAATGGTCAGGTGCTCCTCGTCCTTGTTGACCTGAACGAGCAGAGAAAACCCGTGCTCGGCCAGCAGGGGCCCTGGATAACCGAAGGCAGCCGTTTTGCCCGGTGCCATATCGGGAGGGCCCCATCTTTCGACTTGATCGGATCCGAGGAGAAATACGTCGGTATAATTGTCCATCACTGTTGTGATTGTTACTCTGTCCGCTTCTTGGATTGGTATTACCCTGGTCTGATTGTCTCCCATGATTCAATTGCCTTTCCCGATTGGAATGGTAGGAAAAATAGTGGTAGAACTGAAACATGACGTAAGGGTTTTGCTGATCGTTTCTTTGATGATGCCAAGGCCCCTGGCAAAATGCAACGCTTGATTATTGGTTGGATAATGGGGGGTAAAAACACGTATTAATGGAGGGCCAATAGGTGGGACCGCAGGTTCTCCTTTCTATTTTTGAGGCCGAGTTTTTTCCTGATATTTTTGCGGTGAAACTCGACGGTTCGCGTCGATGTATTCATCAGATTTCCAATCTCTTTCGTGGTCTTGCCCTCCCGGATGAAATTTGTGATTTGGATCTCCGTCGGAGTCAATTTGATGAAGGTGTGCAGCAGCCTGCGGGCGAACGGGGAAACGATATCGTTTAAATTGGATTCAAGAATGCTCACATAGGTCTGCTGCCTGCTGTTCAGGCTGCTGCGTTTGAGATTTTTCAGGACGGGCTCGATCAGTTCTTTGACATTGTACAACACCTTTTCCTCAAGCTCCGCCTTGTCTCTGTCTCTTCTTTTCAGCAAAACCCTCAGGGCGGTATTGGCTTCTTCAAGATGCCTGTTCTTGTGCTTCAGTTCCTTATCCCGTTTTTTCAGTTCCTCCTCAGTCTTTTTTTTGCCGGTAATGTCGCGAAAAAAGACGAAGAAAAAACTGTCTTCAGCAATCTCTATAAAGTTGGCGCTGCATTCGAGATACAGTGCCCGGCCTTTTCTGGATCGGTACTTTGTCGCAAACCGATGAAACCCCTGTTTTATGATTTTTTTGAGATGCTCTACGTTTCCATTTGCGTCTTCAGGGTCTTCAAAGTCACGGATATTTGCCGACAGCATTTCGTCACTGGGATATCCGAAGATCGCGGATGCCGAATTGTTCATATCAAGAATCTTTCCGTCCCTGGAAATAATCAGAAATCCGTCCATAGCGGTTTCCAAGATGCGTTCCACACGTTGAATCTGCCTGCGCAGTTCGTCCTCCATGCGCTTGAGTTCCGTAATGTCGATGGCAGTGGCCGTATTGTAGATATGCTTTCCGTTTTCATCCTCCAGCATGGTCCCATTCATCAAGGTAGGGAAGATTGTTCCGTCCCTTCGCTTATGGCTGATTTCGGCAATGAAGCCGCCCTTCAGCCTCCGCGTCTTCTCCAGGCTGTCGACATGCTCTACCTGCTCCGGCGTGTGCATGATAGCGTAGTGCTTTCCTGCCAGTTCTTCCGTCGTATATCCGTGCATCCGGGCGAAGGCGTCATTGACATATACGAAATGCCCCGTCAGGTCTCTGATCACGATTCCATACCCTGCCCGGTCACAGATGGTCTTGTACCGTTTGAGCTCCCTTACGGTAGGGGCATCTTTCCGTAGTTCTTTCAATTCGGCGATAAGTTGAGCCTTTGTCCTGGCCGTGTCTTTCATCTGAATCCTGCCTCTTTAGCATCCTAAGGATACTGGACCGGACGCATAAGCCCTGCGGTCTCCTCAAAACCGAACATCACGTTCATGTTTTGAACGGCACTGCCTGCCTGGCCCTTGACCAGATTGTCGATCATGCTCACGACAATGAGTTTACCCGTCCTTTCATCCACGTTGAGGGAGAGATTGCAAAAATTGCTTCCCCGAACGTCGGCCGTGGTCAAGGACCGCCCGGGGTCATAAACCCTCACGAAGGCGCTGCCGGCATAAAAGTCGCGATAGGCCATTTCCACGGTTCTTATGTCCTGCCCCTCTTCGAGGTCGGCGTAGATGGTGGTGAGTATTCCCCTGCTCAGGGGAACGACATGGGGGGTAAAGGTTACGCGGACATCTCGTCCTGCCAAAAGGCCGAGTTCTCTTTCGATTTCGTAGACGTGCTGATGCCCGGATATCTTATAGGCATTCATGGCCTCATAGCGGGCGGGAAAATGGTGGGTGGGAGATGGCGTTTTTCCCGCACCGGAGACGCCTGTTTTTGCGTCAAAGATGATCGATTTCTGATCGATGAGGTCAGTTCCTACGGCCGGCGCAAGGCCGAGAATACAGCTGACTGCGAAACAACCGGGATTTCCGACCAGACTGCTTTCGGCGATTTCGTTTTGATGGAGTTCCGGCAGGCCGTATACCGATTTAGGGAGAAGATCGGGGGAGGCGTGGATCTCCGGTTTTCCGATTCTGGCTGCATAGCCCTTGTAAGTGTCAAGGTCGTTGAAACGAAAATCACCGCTGTAGTCAATGACCTTGATCCCCTTTCCCAACCAGAACGGGGCCTGTTTCTGGCCGACGCCGTCGGGGGTGGCAAAGAAGACCACATCAAAATTGTCGGGACGATCGGGGTTATCGGCATCAATAAGCGGCAGATCGCAGAACCCCTTGAGATGAGGGTATATGTCGCTGATCGGAGTGCCCTCGGCCTGTTTGCCCATGAGCGCGGTGATTTCGGCGTCGGGATGCCCCAGAATCAATTCAATGGCGCCGCAACCCCCGTATCCGCCGGCGCCGATGATGCACACTTTTATCTTTGACATAGAAGCTTTCTCCTTAGGTTCTTTGCAAAAAATCAAGACAGTCATCTATAACCCTGACCATGCCGATTCTCTTGTTGGTCCGAGGCCCATTGAAAATGGTGGATTTTTTTGCCCGGGGCCGGCCGATGATTTCGAATTTCATGAGGCATCGTCTCTCTTGTCTGTCTCTCAGGGTAAATTTCGAGGATTATACAAAAGAACGGCATTTTTTTCATTTTAATTGTGAAACGCTTTTTTGAAAATATCCCATGCCGCCGGATATGGGGATTGGGAGCGTTGATTCCCCGATCGAATCAAGATCCAGTCCCGTTGAAGGAAAAATCAAAATGTTGACAAATTGCCTTTTGGAAAGTTAAAGTTTGGCAAATTTGTTTTACTGTATGAATTTAGGTTAATATGAATTTTTCTTTGGAAATTTTACCCTGAATGCGAGGTCAGGATGGGCGCCCTAAAGCACGAAGATCATCACTCTCATCGTGAAAAATTCAGTCCATATCCGGAAAATTCGTCTATTCGTACCCGCTTGTACCCCGGAAGGAGGAAGGAAGACCGCCGGGGCGGAGAGGATCGCCGCAGCGGAAAGGATCCTCGAAGCGCTAAGGATAGAAGAGTCGAGCAAGTACCGATAGATTTCCCGGACAGGCGAAAGGGCGGAGACCGAAGAAACGGCAAAGATCGAAGAACCGGTGAGGAAAGGAGGAGGTATGAGCGGCGGAAAAGGCGGTTAAGGATACCGATATTCCTTAAGCTGGCCTTCATGTCGACACTTCTGATTTTGCTCATTATATCAACCATTAGCCTTTTGGTTTTGGGAAGGCAAAAGGCGCAATTTGTAGATCAGTTGATTGACCTCGGAAAGAGTGTTGTCAGAATCACTGCGCTCAATGCGGGCGATAAACTCCTTGGGGAAGAAGACGTCTCTCTGTTCAAATTGGTCAATGATATTGCCAAAAATGAGGCGTTTTTGTTTGCACTCATCACCGACCATCGGAATATCATCAGGGCCCACAGTAGGATTGACCTGGTCGGAAAGCCCTATTCGATGCCGGAGAGCATGCGCCTCGTCAGGGAAGAAGATGGCGTAAGGGCCAGCTTGATGCGACATGCGGGCAGCGAGGTCCTTTATCTTGAGATGCCGGTTTTATACCAAAAACTCAAGGCCGGAGAAGTCAGGTTGGCCATTTCCCAGGAAGGCATTGTGTCAAATATTCGGAGAGCAAAACTATTTATTCTGATGCTTACTGTGGGAATCACCTTGATGGGGATTCTTCTGAGTCTGGGACTCAGCGTGTATTTTTCTCATCCCATCAAAAAACTCGGCGAATCCACAAGGGCCCTCGGTATTGGTGATTTCGAACATCGGGTCAAAATCAGTCGCAATGATGAATTTGGCGACCTGGCCTATGCGTTTAACCGAATGGCGGAGGATCTGGGTCTCAGCGAAAAGATCAAGGGATCCTTCGGTCGGTATATTACCCCTGAGATCGTAGATTTGATTCTTGCAAATCCGGACGATCAGTGGATGAAAGGGGCAAGGGTTGAGGCATCGGTTCTGTTTGTGGATATCAGAGGTTTTGCCACTCTGTCGGAAGATAAGGAACCGGAGCGCATTGTGGATTTGCTGAATGCATACTTCACGAGGATTACTGAGGTCGTCATCAGGAACGGTGGTCATCTGAATAAGTTTGTGGGGGACGAGGCCATGGTGGTGTTCGGGGCGCCGGCACCGAAACCCCGGCATGGTGAAGCGGCGGTCCGGGCGGCCCTGGAAATTCGCGCGGAGATCGAACGATTGAACAGGGAAAAGAGCACTTCGGATGTAACCATTCAAGTGGGTATCGGGATAAATTCGGGAGAAATGGTGGCAGGGAATCTCGGTTCTCCAAAAAGAATGGAGTACACGATGATCGGAGACAATGTCAATGTGGCATCGAGGTTGACATCAATTGCAAAACCGGGTGAGATCCTGATTAGCAAGGGGACGTTGGATTTAATGAAAACCGGGCGCAAGCCGATTACAGAGGAGAAGGGAAAGATACCCATAAAGGGACGGAGAATGGAGATAGAGGTGTTCGGTGTTATAGGTTGGGAAGGGCTCCAGGATGTTTGATCGGCGGTTAAAGACCTCTCCTGTTCGGCATTGTTCTCATCGCGGTTCACTGTGGTGTACCAAGGGTATGCCGCTGTCTTCAGAATTTCGGACGCCTTGCCTCTGAACCTTTTTCCCCAGCCTTGTTTTCAGCCACTCTCGGGCACACGGGTAGAGAAAAGAGAGGGTTCAGGGGCGTTGTTTCCTTTTTGCCGATCTTTTTTCCTTAAGGAGAAGCCGGTTATTGAAAAAGAATGGGACGTATTTTGTCGAGACGCTGAAGATGTTCCGACATACGAGCCTGAGGTAAAGACGTGGCGATTCTCAGGACCCTACTTATTTCGGTTCTTGTCCTAACGGGCCTCCTCTATGGCTGCACTCCATTTGTGAAGAGGCCTTCGAGGGAGATCAATAAGGAAAACCTTTTCAGGACCTATGCGGAAAAGGGAAGAGATTGCGAGATAAAGGGCGATCTCGTGGAGGCTCTCAAAGCTTACGGAATTGCCGTGACGGTCGATCCCTTTGCCCATGAAATCGTTAAGAGCAAGCAGCGTGTGGAGGCGGCTCTTTTTAGAGCGGCGGAGGATCATTACAACTCAGGGTGTCGATTCCAGGAAGAGGGAAAATACGGCGAGGCCCGCAGAAAATTTCTTACGGCACTCAGATTCCGGCCTGAACATCGGAAGGCAAAGGAAATCTTACTTTCTCATGAACGCATCCGGATCAACCATTACATCGTTCACAGCGTCAGAGAGGGTGAGAGCATTTCAAAGCTTGCGGGAAGGTATTACGGCGATGGTTTGAAATTTCACATCATAGCCAAGTATAATAATTTGACGGACGCGACACGGATTGTTGCGGGGCAGAAGATTAAGATTCCGATTATTGACGGGATGCAATCGCCGGCGGCAGGTCAGGGCATTGAAATGGAAGAATCACAGGCCTCGATAAGGGCATTCCGTAATTGGAAGGAATTGGAAGCGGGGGAAGGCCGAGACGGGGAAGAGAAATGCCGGATTCCTGCGCAGATGCCTCTCCCCGAGGGATTTACCGTCCAGATTGCCAAATATCGGGAAAACGGTATAGAGCTGTTCACGGATGAGAAATACCATGAAGCCGTTGTCGAATTTCGAAAAATCCTGAGTGTTAACCCCGGACATAAAACGGCGCTTGATTACTGTTGCAGATCGCATCTAAAGATGGGACGTGCGCTTTTCGATGCAGGGGATTATCTGGGAGCAAGGGGACACTTTGAGACATCACTCAGCTATACCAAAGACTGTGAGCTAAGCCGTTATTATATCAGTGAAAGTGAAAAACGCTACAAGGACGTCCATTACAAAAGGGGCATGGAATATTACGGAAAGGAACAAATGGTCGAGGCCGTCAATGAATGGGAAACGGTTCGTCTCATCGATCCGAAGTATAAAAGGGTGGATTACCTTATCAATAAGGCAAATACGATTTTGAAAAATTTGGAGGAGCTTAAAATAAAGCAGTGAAATCGATTGGTTATTGTTTGTTCTTGAAGTGATAAAATGTGACCCTTGGCAGTAACCGAGATCCGTAAGCAAAAAGGGACATTTCCTCAGCCCTCAGCGTTTACGCATCAACACGTAAATCGCGCCCGTGCCGCCGTCATATGGCCTGGCCGTAGCAAAGGCCAACACAATTTTTTTGATGGAACCACGACCCAGCCAGAGCGGCAGTCCTTCCTTGAGAACAGGAAAACTGTCGGGGGAATTCAAACCCCGGCCGTGAACGATGAGCACACACCTCAGGCCAATCCCGTGGCTTTGGGTGAGAAAATTTCTGACTACCTTTTTGGCCTCCTGTCTGTTCAGTCCATGGAGGTCAATATAGTCCTGGACCGGAAACTCTCCTCTTTTCAGTTTTTTCATAAGTTTCCGACTGAACCCCTTTATGGATCCTTCCATATACTCATCGGTGAAGGTCATGTCCATTTCAATAGAGCCTCGGACCAGACCATGAAGCAGGGATATGGTCTCCCGTTCATCGTCGGGGGCCGGGTGGGAGGGTGCGATGTGCGACCCGCAGGAGGGTATGATTCTTTTTTTATCATCCGGGAGGGGTTTCACACCAGACATCGCCTTCGAAAAAACGTGGCTGTCATTTGGCGTTACCGGTTTTTCGATAGCAGGTTCTTCCTTCCTCTTTTGGTTTTTAGCTATCCTTGTCCGGAGGTTTTTGAAGGCCGGATTAAACCTATCCTTTTCCTTGCGCATGCTTGTTCTCCGTGGAAGGGCTTCGCCTTTGGCGTTTAGGGTTTATTCCAGTATAGAAACCCTGGTCCTCTCGGCCTAGATCAAAGCCGGGCCCTCCGGACCCGGATGTTTACGCTTCGAGTCACATTATGGGAGCGACGCGCCAACTTTTCAGAAAACCGGGAAGATATAATCACTTGAATTCATAATCCTATATTTACTATAAGGGGTGATAAAAGTAAAATACGAGGTATTCGTTTAGGCATTTGAAAAAATGAAAATCCTTGATCACGACCTGTCTATAGCAGAATGGGTTTCGAAAATCTTAACCCTTACAATGAGACCAACTGCCCTATAGTTGTTGTAAAAGGATTTCAAGGGCGGAAGTTCGATCTGGCGTTCTAGCTGTGCATTTTATCTGCGTTCCCGAAATTGTTCCATCTCTCCAACCGCTTGTTGTCCAAAAACAAGGGCAGAAAAACGTTTTAACTTATGGTGATACGGAGGCCTGATGGCAAAAATAGATGACTACACCCAAGCCTTTGACTTGGGAAAGAGAGAACTGTCCAATGAGAATCCTGAGCTTTTGGCGCAATATACAGGATGCAAAATCCAGCGAAACGACCTAAAGGAAACGGAATTCACCTTGGATTTTTTAAACCGGCCCGTTATCGCTTCATGGCCTGATCTGGATTTCAGGTATGGAGACGGGGACGACGAACTGCAGATTCAGCAAAAGGTCTTGCTTGTGCACTATCTTTCAAGGGCATGCGCCTCAAGAGGGGCACCCTTGACCGGTAAATGGATTGCATATCAGGAGATTCCGGACGGGAGGTTCTATCTTGACGCATTTTTGAGAAGGGCCAAGAATCCCCTTGTCCAAGGTTTTGGAGAACAACCCGAATTGATTGAAAAAATGGCCTCCCGTGCATTTGGGGCCGAGCCTTTCGATCATGGCGATGTCTCGGTGGTGATCAGGCCCCTGCCGCTTGTTCGCCTGGCCTTGATCCTCTGGAGGGGAGATGACGAGTTCCCTCCCGAAGGAAATATCCTGTTTGACGGAAACATATCCCGGCTTTTCTCAGCCGAGGACATTGCGTGGCTCGCCGGTATGACGGTCTATCCACTCATTGGAATGTTGAAGTCTTGAAATTTCAGCAACTTAAAACCCTATTGGGGTTAAATCAAAGCCTGGTCCTCTGGGCCAGGATTTTTAAAAGGGAGAGTGAGGAATGTCCGACGTCAAGCCTTTGGTTGGTGTTATTATGGGAAGTAAATCAGACAAGGATGTGATGGGGAACTGTTCAGCCTTGCTCGAGGAGATCGGGATTCCCTATGAAATGAGGGTCCTTTCGGCCCATCGAACGCCGGACGATACACGGCGTTTTGCAGAAAGCGCAGCGGAACGCGGTCTCCAGGTCATCATTGCCGGGGCCGGATGGGCCGCCCATCTTGCAGGGTTCATCGCCGCACACACCACCCTGCCGGTCATCGGGGTCCCGATTGATTCTTCTCCCCTGAAGGGTATGGATGCCCTCTTGTCAACGGTCCAGATGCCTCCGGGAATCCCAGTGGCTACCGTTTCCCTAGGGCCGGGGGGAGCGAAGAATGCGGCGGTTCTCGCTGTCGAGATCCTGGCTCTGAAGGACGCCCCCACTGCTGAAAGGCTCAAGGTCTATCGAGAGGATCTCACGCGGAAGGCCAGGGAAACCACAGAGGTCTGGAACCCGTGAAAGAAAGGGACCTGATGTGTCCGGTCAAACAGGCCCGGGACATAAATGAAGGACTGCGGATGGCGGGAGAGGTCATTCGTTCAGGCGGGACAGTGGCCTTTCCAACGGAGTCTTTCTACGGTCTCGGTGTCAATGTCGCGAATGATCAGGCTATTCATCGCCTCATTGAAATGAAGGAGAGACGGGACGACCATCCGATTCTTATCCTGATTCCGTGTATCGAGACCCTGAAAAACTATGTGACCCATGTTCCCGAAACAGCCTCTCGACTCATGGACCGATTCTGGCCGGGAGGGTTGACTTTGGTCCTCGAGGCCGCTTTGTGGATTTCTCCCCTGCTCACGGCCGACACGGGAAAAATAGGGGTCCGTCTTTCCGGTCATAATATCGCTACAGGTCTGGCCCGGGTGGCCGGGACGGCGATTACCGGAACCAGCGCCAATGTTTCGGGAGAGCCCCCCTGCAATCGTCCGGAAGACGTCCTGAAATCCCTTGGTAGAAAGGTTGATATGATTTTGGATGGAGGAAAAACGGCAGGAGACAGGGGGTCCACGGTCCTGGATTTGACGGTCGATCCCCCTCTGTTGGTCAGGGAAGGAATAGTAAGCCGTGAGCGGATTAAAGCTGCCCTATTCCGCGGATAATTTTCGACTGCGAAAAGAGACCACGGGCCTGTGCGCCTATGAAAAAGGAGAGCCCAATGATTCAAGGAGTGAAGAAACCCATCCTCAAGACAATGATTAAAAGCCGGTTCTTGTGGCTCCTCCTTTCAATGGTTCCTTGGCTGGCCCTGCCTTCAGAAGGCAGGGCCGCCGCAGACGACATTTCCCGGATTCGGAAAGGGGTTGTCAAGATTTCGGTCATTGCTCAGATTCCGGATTATGCCGTGCCCTGGAATCCCGGTCGAATGGATCGAAAGACGGGGACCGGTTTTATCATTTCAGGCAATCGCATACTCTCCAACGCACATATCGCCAGCAACGCCCGGTTCATTGCCATTGAAAAGGAAGGGGATGCCAGGAAATATGAGGCCAGGGTCCGATTTGTTGCCCATGACTGTGACCTTGCCATGCTTGAAGTGCCGGACAAGACCTTTTTCAAGGATACCGTTCCGTTGTCCATCGGAGGTGTCCCCAACCTGAATTCCGTGGTGGCCGTCCTGGGATACCCTATCGGCGGCCGCAGACTGTCCGTCACGAGAGGGGTTGTGTCCCGAGTCGATTACCAGGTCTATTCTCATTCCATGCTTGACCAGCACCTTGCCATTCAGATTGATGCGGCCATTAATCCCGGAAACAGCGGTGGCCCGGTATTTCAGGAGGGTGCGGTGGTTGGGGTGGCGTTTCAGGGCTACCGGGGGGATGTGGCCCAGAACGTGGGATACATGATACCCGTACCGGTGATCGATCGATTTTTGAGAGATGTGGAAGACGGCCGATATGACCGGTATGCCGACTTGGGCATCAAATATTTCCCGCTTCTGAACGGAGCCTATCGCCGTGCCGTGGGTTTGGGCCCGGAGGACTATGGTGTCATAGTGACGCAGGTATACAGCGCCGGGCCCTGCCGGGATATTCTCGAGGTCGGGGATATCTTGCTCGCCATTGACGACCTTTCCATTTTCAGTGACGGGTATGTGCAGATGAACGACAAAAGACTCCACATGGCGGAAGTCGTGGAGCGGAAATTCAAGGAGGATTCCGTTCGCCTGAAGATCCTGCGGCAAAAGGAAAAAAAGGAGGTCACGGTTACCCTGCGCTCACCCTGGCCTTTTCTTATGCAGGCCTGGCATCATGACGTGCATCCACGGTATGTGCTTTTCGGCGGTCTGGTCTTCCAACCCCTTTCGAGGCCCTTTATCAAGGAAACCAAATTGATGGACATCGACGTCCTCTACCACTTTACCTATTATCTCGACAATGAACTTTACCTTGAAACGCCGGAGATTATCGTATTGAGCAAAATTCTTCCCGATCCCATCAATGTCTATCTGCAGCCTTTCGTGCATTCCATTGTTCGTGAAATAAACGGGAAAAAAATTAGGACTCTGGAAGATGTCTTCGAGGCCTTAAAAGAAATATCGGAATGGTATGTGATTCGGCTGCTGGGCAAGGGACGCCCTCTGGTGCTGGAACGAAAAGCCGTGGAAGAGGCGAAGAGACGTATTCTTGGGCGATATGGCGTCCTGAGAGAAGAATACCTGGGGGATTCCCTCGTACCCGAGGATTGGCGGGAGTCGCACGGGAACCGCGCCGGATCATAAGGGTACACATAGCCGCTTATTTGTCCTAACGAAAAAGTGGGACATTAAAAATTTTTTTTGGAGAATCGACTGACATGCCGAAAGGAAAAATTCTGGTCTTGTTTCTTATAGGCCTGTACCTTGTGCTCGAGGGCTGTAGCGGAATGAATACCTTCCGATCCATCAAGAACACTTCGGACCCTCGCATCGGGTCCCTGATTCGAGTTAATGTGGCCGGTCAGGGATACAACTTTCATCGTCCCTGGGATCAGGGATCACCATCGACCCATACGGCTATCGGTGTGATTATTGCGGGTCCTCGCGTGCTGGTGACGGCTCAAATGATTGCCAACCACAGATATGTGGAGTTGGAAAAACTGGATACGGGGCAAAAAGGTCGCGCCGAGGTGGAAGTGGTCGATTATGAGGCCAATCTGGCCCTGCTGAGGGCGAAGGATTCGGGTTTTCTCTCAGGCATGCGGCCCCTTGAATTGACAACAGATGCCGTAACGGGTGATCTTCTGACCATTCTGCAAGTCAGGGGTAACGGCGGTATTGCGCCGAGCGAAAGCCCCATCACTTCCATTGAACTGATTCGTCAACCATTCGGGAGTTTTTTCCTGACCTACCGATTGAACGGGTCTTTGCAGTATCGGTTCAAGAATCTTACCCTTCCGGCGCTCAAGGGAGGGAAACTGGCCGGACTTCTCACGGGGTATGACGCAAAGGCACAGACCCTTGATGTCTTGTCGGCCCCGATTGTCGCTCATTTCGTCAAAGAAGCGTCCAACGGTCATTATAGAGGATTTCCGAGGTTGGGGGTCAGGGTCGTCTCGACGGCCGATCCGCAGTTGCGCCGCTATGCAGGGATACCCGATCATATTGAGGGTGTCTATGTCCAAAAAGTCGCCAGAGATGGCGCCGGCGAGAAAGCCGGGATAAAAACCGGGGACATTATCACCGAGATGGCCGGATACGCCGTTGACCGTCACGGCAGCTATCGGCATGCCCGCTATGGAAAAATTGCCTTGTCCCACCTGATTCGCTGCGTCTTTTTTGCCGGGGATGGAATCAATGTCAAAGTCTTTCGCAATGGAAAAATTCGGGATATGGAAATCGTTCCCGAAGAAATTTCGGTAAAAGACTTCCTCGTTCCCCCCTATGTGGTCGATACGCCTCCCCGGTATTACATCCTTGGTGGGCTGGTGCTTCAAGAACTTTCCCTTTCATACCTGCAGGAATATGGATCTCAATGGCCCGTCAAGGCCCCTATCGGACTGGTATACTATGAGAAAAATCAGCATGCCATGGATCCCGACGGTCGGAAAAAAATCGTTTTTCTTTCTCGGGTTCTGCGTACTTCCAAGACTTTTGGGTATGAAAGCTTGGCTGATCTGGTGGTCACCCGTATCAACCACAAGGTCATAAGCAGGCTGGAGGATGTGCCGAGGGCACTTGAAACCCCGGTTAAGGGTTTTCACAGGGTGGAGTTTGAAGGTCATCCGAAAGTGATTTACATCGATCCGGAAGAAATCAACAGCATAAACCGTCAGATCAAAGAGCGTTACAGGCTGCCTGTGCTACAGAACCTTGTGACCGAATGATGGCGATATTCGTTTTTTATAAAAAAAACCACCGGCAGGACCGGTGGCTTTTTCCGAAAAATCAGAGTGAACTACTTACTTACCTTCAAAAATAGGCCTTCCTTTTCCTACACTCGTAAGCCCCGTTAGGGCATCCTTGGTGGCAAAGATCTCCTTGAGGTGATCCAGTTCCAGCTTGGTCGCCTCAGCAATGGGTTTTTCGTATCCCTCGTCCATAATCTGATTGGCAAATTTCAGGGCAATAGGTGCCTTAAAAGAGATGATCTTGGCGGTCTTGGCGGTCAGGGGATCGTCGCTCTCCAGATACTTGCCGTCAATCCAGTTGGAAATGTTTTCATCGGTGAAGAGTTCCCTGATTTTCTGCCATTCCTCAGGCAGATCCTCTGACTTTCTGCCCTTATTGGGGATCAGTGTCCCTTCTGCGATCATGGCACGCATTTTCCCCTCGATTTCTTCCGGGGCGAAAAAATAGTCCACAATCCCTATGGCATGGGCTTCCTGTCCGGAGATGATGCGACCGGAGAAGACGAGGTACTTGCCCAATTCCTTACCCGCATAACGACTGGGTCGCTGGGTGCCGCCAAGGCCCGGATAGATCCCGATGCCCGTTTCGGGGAATCCCATGATGACCTTGGGGGTGGCTACGATAACATCGGCGGAAAGGGCATACTCGAGTCCGCCGCCCAGGGCCATGCCTT
>CAZXWJ010000097.1:0-14732 GCA_964644375.1 uncultured Desulfobacteraceae bacterium
GGTCAAAGAGCTCCGAGACGCGGATTTCACCTTTCGTGAAAAGCGTTTGGCCTTAAAGGCGCAGCTCGACGGCCTTCGTCTTCACATGGAAAAGGCCTTTTCAGAAGACGCGGTGGACCCTGCAATGGTCCGCGCAACGGCGGAAAAAATCGCCGACCTGAAGGGAAAGCGGTATGAGCAACGCATTGAATCGCGCCTGGCACTCCAAAAGATCCTCACGGCGGATCAGATCAAAGAGCTGAGGTTCTGTGTCATGGAGCATAAGAGGCCTCATCCGGGGCCCGGGGACAAACGCATTCCCCGTCGTCACGGGATGGAAAGGCCGTTTGAAAAGTAAACGGATACCATCGACTAACAATCCGGCATAGTGCCCCTTTTACTCATCAGGGGCACCCCAATGAAGCTTCCCGCAGTCACGCCATGACGTGACGGGGTATCACGCGTAATTACGGCGTATCCAACCCGTCTTCGCTCTGACGAGCTTCGCCGTGGTTCGTCTCGCCATCATTGTCGGGCCGAAGCCCATGGCGAAGGCTGATCATCCCTGCAATCTCGCTTCCAGCAGGACAGGGTATTCTGGCGAAGCCGAATAAAAAAATGAAAGGAGGTTTATCAATGAAAATCATTACAATAATAATCGCTTTTGTTCTGCTGGCAGGATTTTCCAACACCAATGCCTTTGGAGGTGATACATCTTCGCAGGAGAGAGACCGAAGACGTCACGGCCCGCCCCCGGAGGCCTATACGGCCTGTGAAGGAAAATCCGCCGGCGATACGGCAGAATTTGTAAGCCCGCGTGGGGATACGGTGACGGGCACCTGTGTGCAGGAGGGCGATCGGCTGGTCCTTCGACCCGATTATCCCAGGCGGGGTCCCGAGGGCAAGACCGGACAACGCCAAAGAAGAACCCAGGAATGAGAACATTGCGGGCCGGGCAAGAACACCCGGTCATAAATCAGGTCAATAAAGGCAACCTCCTGGTGGTTCAATCGTCAAGTTCTGATTGGTATTACGTGAGACTGCCGAACCAATCATTCGGCTGGGTCATGGTCAAGTACACATCCCTGGTAAAACCAAAAGCCCGGGGATAACCTATGCCCGTTTTCATACCATGCGGAAGCTAAGGCGCGGGGAAAAATGTAACCGCGTCGGCCCCGATCACGACCCATTTGGAAGATACTGCTGTTTCCACCGCTCCGTGGTTAAAGACGCCGAGGGATTGTCGGAAAAGGCAAAACAAAAAGGCTTTTCAAAAAAGCATTCTTTTTTCTTTAAGGGTAATAATCATGGCGTTCGTGTTTAAAACCGGTGTGGTCAAAGCCGGATTGTTGTTTCTGGTATTGTTGAACGCCGGTTGTGCGGCCCAAAACCTGGCAAGTCATTGGCAAAGGGATGGTTTTATTGCCGATGGTTCCGAGAATGAATGGCCAACGCCTCCCCAGTACTACGATGCGGACAGTCGAGCCGTTATCTACGTGATGAACGATGCCGAGGCCGTCTATCTTTGCCTTGCCGCCAACAATGAGGCATTGAAAAGGAAAATGCTGATCGACGGCCTGACCCTCTGGCTCGATCCGACCGGCAAGAAGCATAAAGCCTTCGGCATCCATTTGACCGGTGTCCGTCCTCCTCGGCATTCTGGGGCTCCCGGAGAAAATTCCCTCCGGAGGAACAAAAACAAGCGGCCAGTCCTGCAGACGCCAAAGGCGGTCGAGATCACCTTTTCGGAAGCGACCGCTCCCCGGTCTATGTCCATGGACCGGATCCGGCGGACGGGCATCGACATCGGTGCCGGACAGCCGGACAGTCGCCGGTTTGTGTATGAGTTTAAGATTCCCTTTGCAGCTGCTCCCTCGCTTTCCGGCCTTGATCCAGGTACGGCATTGGGAATCGGCATCGAAACCGGAAAACCAGGCAACAATAGCCGGATGCGTAAACCGCCGGAAGGCACGGCGGGCAAAGGCACGAAGCGCGGCGGTGGTATGAGAGGCGGATCCGGCCGCGACAGACCCGGTGGTGGATCTTCTTCAAGGGCGATGGCCGAGCCTTTTGAAACATGGATCAAGGTCACCCTGGCCGACCGTGCTGTTTCACAGCCAATGACAGGAGATTGATACAGGAATAAAGGTGTAATGAATGATTGATAGGATTGAGGATTTCTGGATGAATTCACGAAATTCAAGTGTGTTATCCCGGGATAGGACCATCCGATGGTTTCTGCGATCCTTTGGCAGCCTGCTGAGCTTGTTTCTATTGGCCAATATTTTCGGATGCGCGGCCGTGGGTCCTGATTATGTGCCGGTGGAAATCAAGGCTGCAAAGGCCTGGAACAGCGGTCTTACCGGAGGACTAACCGACAAAACCACATCGCCGTCAAACCTGGCCGCCTGGTGGAAGACCCTCAATGATCCGATCTTATCGAGCCTGATGGATCGAGCCGTGACCAACAACCTGGGCCTCAAAGAGGCCCGGTCCCGTGTGCGCGAGGCCCGAGCCCAACGGGGCATCTCCAATGCCTATTTCTACCCGACCCTCGACGCCTCGGGCAGGATCAACCGGAGCAGCGGCAGTAAAGAAACCGGGGGAGGTCAATACCGCACTCTTTACTCCGCGGGCTTCGATGCCGGTTGGGAACTCGATCTCTTCGGCGGTGTCCGGCGGTCTGTTGAGGCCGCCGAAGCGGACCTTCAGGCAAGCAGGTATGATCTGAGGAATGTGTTGGTATCCCTGCTGGCCGAGGTCGCGCTGAACTACGTGGAAGCGCGCACCTATCAGACCCAGCTGGCCGTGAACAACGCGAACCTTGAGGCCCAGGAAGAGACACATGACCTGACTCAAGCCCGATTTTTGGCCGGCCTGAGCGACGAACTCGCCGTGCACCAGGCCCGCTACAACCTTGAAACCACCCGCGCAAGGATTCCGACCCTGAGAACGGGACTCGAAGAGGCCTTGAATCGCCTTGCGGTCCTCCTTGGAGAATGCCCGGGAACGATCCATAAAACGCTGGAGGAAGCAGTGCCCATCCCGGTGACGCCTCTGGAAGTCGCGGTCGGCGTACCTGCCGACACCCTGAGACGCCGGCCGGACATTCATCAGGCAGAACGCAAACTGGCCGCTCAAACGGCCCGGATCGGGGTGGCTACGGCGGAATTGTATCCCAAGTTCACCCTGAACGGATCCATAGGACTTGAAGCCCTCTCATCGGGCAACTTGTTCAGCTCGGCCGCTCGAACCCTGGGGGTGAGTCCGGGTTTTTCCTGGCGCCTGTTCGAGGCCGGAGCTATCCGCCAAAATATCGAGGTCAAGTCAGCCCTCCAGGAACAGGCCTTGATCCAGTATGAATCAGCCGTTTTGAATGCACTGGAGGAAGTTGAAAATACCCTGGTGGCCTACGCAGAAGAGCAGCAAAGAAGAACGGCCCTGCAAAAGGCGACCGAAGCGGCACAGCGGGCCCAAAAACTGGCCCAGAACAAATACCAGGCAGGACTGATCGATTTCAGTGAAGTCCTGGATGCCCAGCGTTCCCTGCTCTCCCTTCAGGATCAACTGGCACAGAGTAACGGGGCGGTTACCTCCAACCTGGTACGTCTTTACAAGTCGTTAGGGGGTGGATGGGAGGCTATGACTCCAGCAGGAGGACTTGAATCATGACAACCAAAGACAATCCAGGAAATCACACCAACCCGGGATACGATATCGCCCGCACACTTGGGCTAGATCTCCCCCAAGGCCGTCGAAAAAGAGTGAAACGATGGTTCATAGTCCTCATCCTGGTTATAGTGGCGGTAACCACCGGTTTCGTGATGAAGGACCGGTCAACCGCCCCGTCCATCCAGTTCAAAACGCAGGAAACGACGAAAGGCAATCTTGTTGTTACCGTGACCGCCACGGGTAGCCTGGAGCCCACGAATCAGGTGGATGTGGGGAGTGAACTATCCGGCATCATCCGGACGGTTGAAGTGGATTACAACGACAGGGTAAAGGTCGGCCAAATCCTGGCCGGACTGGACACCTCGAAACTCGAGGCCCAGGTGCTTCAATCCAAAGCCGCCCTGGCATCGGCCAAAGCCAATGTCCTGCAGGCCGAGGCGACCGGTAAGGAAGCGTGCAGCAACCTTGTTCGACTCAAAAAGGTCAGGGAGCTGAGCAAAAACAAGGTGGGATCCCAGTATGACCTGGACGCCGCTGAAGCGGCCGTCGACAGGGCACAGGCAAACGAAGCCGGTGCCAGGGCGGATGTTGCAAAGGCGCAGGCGACCCTGGGTGCCAATCAGACGGATCTTGCCAAGGCGGTCATTCGATCGCCTATCAACGGCATCGTCCTCATCCGCAATGTGGAACCAGGTCAGACCGTGGCCGCCTCCCTGCAGGCCCCGGTGCTTTTCACCCTGGCCGAGGACCTCGCCCAGATGGAACTTCATGTGGATGTGGATGAGGCCGATGTGAGCCAGGTAAAGGACGGTCAGGACGCCGCGTTCACCGTTGATGCCTACCCGGATCGGACATTTCCCGCACGTATTCTCCAGATTCGCTACGGCGCCCAGACCACGGACGGTGTGGTCACCTATGAGGCCGTGTTGAGCGTGGACAACACCGGCCTGCTGTTGCGACCGGGCATGACGGCAACTGCGGATATCACGGTCAAAAAGATCGAACAGGCGATTCTCATACCCAATGCGGCCCTGCGGTTTACCCCGCCGCAGATACAGAACAACCGACAGAAACACAATGCCGGCATCGGCCGTTTCATCAGCAAATTGATGCCACGACGGCCCGGACGTCACGGCAGCCCATCGAAACAGAACCTGCACAAACCTGCAGACCGCAATCAGCAGGTGGTCTGGACCCTGGATGCCGATCGTCCTGTCCCCATTTTCGTGACCATCGGCGAAACCGACGGCACACTGACCCAGGTGACATCGGGCGATCTTACTCCCGGAATGGCACTGGTGGTCGATACCGTGAGTGCAGACAAATGATCATGATCGATTCTCACCGGAAAACAAGTGACGCCCTTATCGAACTGGAAAGCATTTCCAAAGTATATGGCACCGGCAGCGCGGCCATGCATGCCCTGCGGGGTATTGATCTACGCATTGCTCCGGGAGAGTTCGTGGCCGTGATGGGGCACAGCGGATCGGGCAAATCCACCTGCATGAATATTTTAGGTTGTCTGGATCCCCCCACCGCCGGGAGCTACCGGTTCAAAGGCGTGAAGGTCGAAACCCTGTCCCGTGACCAGCGGGCTGTTCTGCGGCGCCACTATCTGGGCTTTGTGTTTCAGGGCTTCAACCTTTTAAAACGCACCTCGGCCCTAGAAAATGTGGAACTGCCCCTGGTTTATCGCGGCATTCCGGTGGCCAGACGACGGGCACAGGCTCGGCAGGCCCTGGATGACGTGGGTCTTACGGGCTGGGCATCCCATACATCAGGCGAGCTTTCCGGTGGGCAGCAGCAGCGGGTCGCCATTGCCCGGGCCATCGTCACCCAGCCGGAGGTCCTGCTGGCCGATGAACCCACCGGCAACCTGGACTCGGCGCGCAGCCGAGAAGTCATGACGCTCCTCACCCGGTTCAACCGCGACAGGGGCATCACCATCGTCATGGTCACCCATGAACCGGACATGGCCGCCTATGCGGACCGCCAGATCCATTTTACAGATGGTGTCATCGAACACAGCCATCAGGGGGGGCTATAGAATAATGCTCTGGGAAACCGTTTTTTTGGCCCTTCGGGAAATCCGCCGCAATGTCATGCGGTCGGCGCTGACCACCCTGGGTATCGTCATCGGAGTGGCGGCGGTCATCAGCATGGTCACGCTGGGAAACGGGGCCACCGCCCAAGTGACCGCCGATATCTCCAGCCTGGGCAGCAACCTGTTGCAGATCAGGCCCGGACAGGGCCCGCGCGGACCCGGCGGCAAACGCTCGGAGGCCGAAAAGTTAAAAATGGCGGATGCCGAAGCCATCAGCCGGGAGATCTCCGGGCTGACCGCCGTGGCACCCGTTTTTTCCCAGGGCGCACAGGCCATTTACGGCAACGAGAACTGGGCCACCACGGTCAGAGGCAGCACCAATGCCTATCTTACGGTCCGCAACTGGACACTGGAAAAGGGCCGGGACTTTACCGACAGGGAGTTGCGCGGTGGTCGGGCCGTTTGTATCCTCGGGGACACCGTGCGTGATGAACTTTTCGGCGGCCAGAACCCCATCGGTGCCACGATCCGTCTGGAAAAACTGTCCTGCGAGGTGATCGGGGTGCTCAAATCCAAGGGCCAGTCCAGCATGGGCTCTGACCAGGATGATTTTGTTCTGATCCCCCTGCGTACGATCCAGCGGCGTGTGGCCGGCAACCAACATGTCCAGGACATTTTCGTCTCAGCCAAAGACGGCGTTTCCACCACCAAGGTCAAAACCGATATCGAGCGACTGATCCGCGAGCGCCGCCATATAGCCGATGATGAAAACGACAATTTCAATGTCCAGGACATGCAGGAGATCATGAGCACCGTTACCGGCACTACCCGGGTGCTCACGGCACTGCTGGGCGCTGTGGCGGCGGTAAGCCTTCTGGTGGGAGGGATCGGCATCATGAACATCATGCTGGTATCGGTGACCGAACGAACCCGTGAGATCGGCACCCGACTGGCCATCGGCGCCCTGGAGCGGGAAGTGTTGATGCAGTTTCTGGTAGAGGCTGTGGTACTTTCCTGTTTCGGCGGCCTTGCCGGCATTGCCCTCGGCCTGACCGCAGCCCGAATCGGCGCCGGGTCTCTGGGCATTCCCTTTATTTTCAGCCCGGGCATCGTGGTCATCGCCTTTCTGTTTTCAGCAGCCGTCGGGGTTTTATTCGGCTATTTTCCCGCTCGCAAGGCCGCCCGACTGGACCCCATCGAGGCCCTGCGGCATGAATGAGCGGATGGTTTTCTGCAACCCGGATTCCACTTTACAAGACCTTTACCAAAAGAGCCTTTCATGTACCCGGAAATAATTGCCGCTTGATAGAATCAACCGGCGCCCTTATTTACGGCAACATTTTGTTCAGGACCTGTTTTTTTACATTTATGAATTTACAGTCGTATGTGTCGACGATATGGCATGCAAATGGCATTTGCAATAACACGGCAATACCTTTTCTCAAATTTTCTGTCTCGATAGAAAAATTACAGATGGCAGATCATTTTGAACATTCTGATGAAGGAGGTGACAAACATGATAAACGGAATAGGCGGAGGCTGCATGGCTTCTCTACAGATGTCAGCCATGCAGGGACAGATGGAAAATCCCTTCGACAAAGTCGATTCCAACGGGGATGGCGCCATAGACAAAACGGAATTCAGCGCATTTGCTGTTGAAATGTCTGAAAAGACAGGCCGGTCTGTGGATGTGGACCAAAAAATGTCCGAGATTGACACAGATGGCGATGGCCTGGTCAGCCCGGAAGAGCTCGAAGCCGGAAGGCCGGAAGGCCCGCCCCTGGGCATGATGGGCAAGATGGTCGGCATGAAAGGGGGCGGCGGTATGCAGGCGCCTTCAGGCATGTCAGGCCCATCGGAAACTGAATCCTCGAGCTCGACTGACCCGCTCGACACCAATGGCGACGGCGTCGTCGACGCCGAAGAGGCCAAGTCGGGAAGCTATTATATCCAGGAATATTTGAGCCAACGATACAGCACATTGAGCCAGGGCAGCCAAAGTGGCATCCAGCTCAGTATACAGACCTGAAGCGAATCTGGTTGGAGGCAGCCTTTATCATGACGCCCTGGACCTTCCTTGGGTTCTTTCATTTCTTCAGCTGCATGGTCCGCAGTCGGCTTCGTAGCCATGCATCCAGATCTCCAAATACCCTATTGAGAACAATGTTCGATAGCATTGGTGACAACGGGGATACCTGAGAGCATCCTTTGATTGTCTTCTCAAACCTCCCGTCCACTATCACCCCGGCCTTTGCTGATGCAGTTTCTGGTGGAGTATAAATTTCGGGATCGGTTTGAGCTGACAGGTTGGATAATCAAGTTTAAAGCTAAAGAGAAACATCAAATGGCCGATACATGAATAGACACCTTAATATTTTTTCAGAACCAATTCTTCCGGACCGATTTGTATCGTTTAAGTATGATATCCAGACGTCAATTATGGCTTTAATAAAACTAAAACAGGTTCAAGAAAAGGACCCTGGACGCGACCTTCAAGAGTTGGCCAGGCAGGTTTTGGTTGCCCTGAACGGCGCTTTCAAAAAAATCCTTTTGTATCCCCCTGAACACATTATATACCAGACCTCTCTGAAATCCTTGAAAAATGGTTTGGACAAATTTCTCGATCAACAGGGGACCCTTGCACTAAAAATTGATCGAAACAAGATCCGCTACAAGGACGAAGTGGTTCATGAGGGTCCTATGAACGAGGAGAATCCGGCATTCATCCTGTTTCGGGACGGGATTTATCACCTCGAATTCCACAAATCGATAGAACTGTGGGAAATTCACAGTTTTCTGGAAATACTCCAACAAAATCAAATCCTCACCGAAGACGCAGAAGACGACGTTGTCACGGCCCTATGGGGGCTGGAGTTGCCCTCCTTGCGTTATAAGGCGGAGGATATGGGGTTCGATAACGGCGAAGATTTTGAAATCCCTGAATTAGGCGACTTCGAAGAAGACGCAGAAGACGAACAGGAACCGCCGCCGACAGGTGCTGACGATGCCGACGCAGCCCCATCCCTTCACGTACCGATTCATGACCGAAATCTATGGGAGATCACACCAGAGGACCGAGAGCATCTCCGCCATATGCTAACAGAAGAGGAAAACGGGGAACGCATCGAATATGTTCTCTATATACTGCTGTACATTCTTCAACAGCAGACACAGCCCGGCAATTTCTCCGAAGTCATGGTTTTTTTAAATCAGGAGCTTCAAGACGCCATGAAGGGCCACAAGTATCAAAGTGTCTACAACACCTTACAAATATTACGAAAGAATCTCAATGCACACAAAGCCCGGGACCGCTGGGCCATTCCACTGCTCCAAGATTTTTTTTCATCTCTTTCCGGAAAGGCGTTCCTGAATGTCATGCATGATGATTGGGAACGCATTGCCGTGTGCGATCCGAAAGAACTCACCTATTTGAATCGGGCCCTGCTCCTGCTCAATCCGAAGGCCATCGACGCCCTCGGCCCGATGCTCTTGGAGACGAAATCGAAACAAACCAAGAAGATGCTCATGACGGCCATCGGCATTCTTGCGGAACGGGAATTCAAGCATTTGGGAGTCCTATTGTCGTCTTCGAATACAGAGATGGTAAAGATGCTGGTTCACGTCATGAAATTCATGAAAAGCGAGCAGTCTTTTAAACAACTGCTCGAACTGCTGCGTCACGACTCGGAAGGCGTTCGGAAAGAGGCATTAAAGGTAATTTTTCACCGTAATTCTTATATTATCGGTGAATTGCCGTGGCTGATATACGACCCCGATGAAGACATTCAGCAACTCTTTTTGAACTATGCAGGTCAACAGCGCGATGCAAAAACAGAAAGGCTGCTGCGCGACTATCTTGAAAAACACCGCATTCACTCCGGCAATAAAAAATTTCTTTTTCGAGTGTATCACTCGCTGGGAAGATGCGGGTCCGATGAATCCATACCTTTCTTGGGAAAAAATCTGTTTTTCCTGCACAGATTGGGTATTTTGAGGCACAAAAAATCCTTGCGCCGCCAAGCCGCTGTATACGCCTTGAAAGAATTAAACACCCCAAAAGCCGAATCGATGCTGGAGAGACGATCAAAGAAATTGCGTTCCAATATCAATGAAACCTTTCTATCCGGACCGAATGAATAGGCCCTATCATGACAACACAAGTGGCGAATAACCGCACAAAGGCGCCCAATCTTTCTGCAGGCGATATTCTGAAAGACATGGCCAGGCTCATCCAAATCGCCAGACTGTATGAGGACAACAACAAGTTGATCATCGACGCTGTCAACGCCTTTAAACAGTCCGTTAAAAAATCAAGCAACGGCAGCGGAAATGTCTCGCTCCAAATTTTTAATGGACGCTTTTTTCTTCAGGAAGAAAAACTGCCCTTGATCCGAAAGGATGCTCAAATTTTCAATCAGATGCTTCACTTTCTCGAAAGGCGTTCCATTTACGGTTTTCATTTCGATGCTGGCCTCAAAAATACTGCGGCAAAAGAGATTCTGACCTTTGTTCGTCTCCTGAATCTTGCGGGTCGGAATGATGATCCTTCCGAGTGGCTCAAAACGGAGCTGGAAAAAAATGATATTCACTGGCTGGTTGTTATACAAAAATCGACACTGACCCTGGGCGAAACGGCCCTTGAGTCAGAGGAAGATTGGTCTGAGGCACTCAAGCAAAAAAAAGAGGCGGCCAAAAAGACCTATCACTATGCCCTGAACTCCATAAAGGAAGTAGCAGAAAAACTGAGTTCAGACAAGGAAACCGGCATCAGAAAATCAGTTCGCATGGTTCAGCGAATGGTCGACATCATCACGGAAGACCATACGACCTTTTTTTCACTCAGCACCATCCGCATGTATGACGACTACACCTTCATCCACTCTCTGAATGTGGCGCTCCTAGCCATGTCACTGGGCAAGCAAATCGAGATGAAACGAAAGACCTTGGAAAAACTAGGGCTTTGTGGATTGCTCCACGACCTGGGCAAGATACAAATCCCCAAACAAATCTTGAACAAAAAAGGAAAACTAGACGATTCCGAATTTGAAGAAATCAAAAAGCATTCCATAAACAGTGCCATGCTAATTTTGAAGCTAAAAACCGATAAGTACCGCAAGGTCCATCTGTTCATCTCTCCATTCGAACACCATATTCGATATGATCATTCCGGATACCCATCGGTTGATAAAAGGCACCCCGTCAGCCTGTTCGGCCGCATCCTGACGATTGTGGATGTCTACGATGCCATTACATCTCCACGCATATACCGGCCGACCTCCATGAGCCCCGACAAGGCCCTGGGTCTCATGTTGTCCGATTCAGGAAAACATTTTGATCCGGTCCTGCTCAAGGTGTTCGTTAATATGCTCGGCGTATACCCCATGGGAACCCTGTTGAATCTGGATACCGGCGAAATAGGTCTGGCCCTGCAAAACTCCCCAAAGACCGACCCAACAAGGCCGAAGGTTCAGCTACTGAATCCGAGCGGCAATAAGCAGTATACAAAAGGAAGAATCATAGATCTGGCCGAGCGCGATACCGGGACAGGCGAATACACTCGCAACATCATAAAAACCCAGCACCCTTCCACGCTCGGCATTCAGCCTGCCAGGTATATCTTATAGTCATTACTTGCCTGCACCCTCATATCCCGGCCCAAACAGCCGCTAAAGGTAAACAATATTCCGGATCGTTTCGGTTAGTGCCCATCCGGAAATGAAATTCGGGCACGGCTGAAAAGAGCCATTTATGGATGAAAACCGGTTAAATTGTGGCGTGAGCTCGCCTGATATGGTATGCCATCATGCACCCAAAAAAACCGGCACAGTCATGTCCATAAACCGGTTTGAATTCCAGGATCCAACCCCATGAAAACCACTACAACCATTAAACCTTCGAGCGTCCCGGAACGTATTCTTTCCTGGTATGCCCAACACCGAAGGGATCTCCCGTGGAGAAAGACCCGTGATCCCTATCGCATCTGGATCTCCGAGATTATGCTCCAGCAAACCCAGGTGGATACCGTCATTCCTTACTATCACCGTTTCATAGAGAAATTTCCCGTGGTTGAGGACCTGGCGGAGGCATCCATGGAAGACGTTCTCAAGGTCTGGGAGAACCTGGGTTATTACAGCCGCGCCCGCAACCTCCATGCGGCGGCCGGACAGTTGGTCAAGCGCTCGGGAGGCCGTTTCCCGGAAAACAGGGATGGTCTGCTTCTCTTGCCGGGCATTGGCCCATACACGGCCGCGGCTATAATGAGCTTTGCCTTTGGAGAACAGATTGCAACCGTTGACGGCAACGTCAAAAGGGTCATGTCCAGGCTCTTCGCAGTCCCGGAACCCATTGACCAGTCCCCGACCAGGCGCCGTCTTCATGATCTCGCTGCCGAACTGGTGCCTGAAAGGAATCCATCCGAATTCAACCAGGGTCTGATGGATCTCGGGGCGACCGTCTGTACCCCTCGCAGGCCTTCTTGCCGGTCCTGCCCCCTTCAGGGCCTTTGTCTAGCCTTTCAAGAGGGCCTTCAGGAGACCCTGCCGATCAAAAAAAAACGCGCTCCCCTGCCCCATCGGGACATGACGGCCGCCATTATTCTGGATGCCCAACACAGATTACTCATTGTCCAAAGGCCCCCTAAGGGCCTTCTTGGAGGTCTCTGGAAATTTCCAGGTGGTCAAATGGCCCCGAGGGAAACCCTGAAAAAGGCCCTGAGACGGACGGTTCAAGAGGAGTTGGGGATTACTATCCGACCGCAAAAGGCCCTGGTCTCGGTCAATCATGTCTATACGCACTTCCGAATGACCCTACATGCTTGGCAATGTGTCATGGAAGAAGGGGACCCAAAGGCCCTGGGATGTGAAAAGTGGAGAAAGGTCGAGAAGGGCCGCCTTTCGAGCCTTCCCTTTTCCAGGGGGGACAGGAAGATCGTCGAGGCCCTTTGAGGGCATCAGATCCTCATTTTTTATTTTGACATGATATTGTTGAACGTTTATTCTGTTACGTTTTCTACGTACCTGAGGCCTACAACTTACCAAGGCGTTAAAAACGCACGCGACCTCAATTTCCGGTGATGATGCCTCCTTTTTACATAACGAGGCTCACGGGCAGGCCTTTTTTTCGCACCCCCACGCCAGGCATTAAAAAAATCATCACCTCTATGTCGCGGAAGAATGGTCTCATTAGCAAACCCAAGACCTGTTGCAAAATGCCAAAGGAGACTTGTAATGGACAAGTGGTTGAAACAGATTGATGCGTGTACGAATTGTGAGAACTGTATGGAAGTGTGCCCGACTTACCGCGTGACGGGTGAACGACTTTTCTCCCCCACGGGAAGACTGGAATCTGCAAAAAGTATTCTGGCAGACGGAAAAGCAGAAGAAACAAACATCGAAAGTCTCTATAACTGCCCCAAATGCATGGCCTGCGAAGCGGTCTGCCCTGAAGGCATCGAAGTGACCAAAATTGTGGCAGCGGCCAGGAACAGGACCGTTGAGAGGGGCAAGGGGCCTCTCAAGCCGCACAAAAAGGTCATTCGGGGTATCCTGGACAAGGGCAATTCCGTGAACGGAGATCCGGCCAAAAGACTGGAATGGCTGCCCGAACCATTTGAACCTCACTCCTCGGATACCCTTCTTTATGTCGGGTGCCTTCCCTCCTATCTCGTGAAGGATGCCGCGACCTACTCGTATCTGGTCTTAAAAAAACTGGGCGTCGATTTCATGATCCTCGAAGACGAAGGATGCTGTGGCACCTACATCTATGAGGCCGGAGAAATCGAACGGGCAAGAGACTATTTCGCCAAAAATGTGGAGCGTTTTGCCCGGCTGGGGATAAAAAAAATGATCGTGCCCTGCAACGGCTGTTTCAAGTGCTTTAAATATTTCTATCCCGAGTTGCTGGGTTCCATTGACTTCGAGGTCTCTCACCTCGTTCAGACCCTCTATGACGAGCTCAAAGACCGACCCGAAATCCTCAAAAAAATCGAGAGGGAAATGACCTATCAGGATTCCTGCAGGCTGGGACGCGCAGAGGGCGTGACCGAGGAACCCAGGGATCTCCTGAAATGGTGCGGCGCTACCCTGAAAGAACTGCCCCAAACCCGTGAACACACCCCCTGTTGCGGATCGGGCGGCGGGATTCGGTCGGTCTTCAGAGAACTGTCTTTTGATATCGCTAAAAATCTGCTCTCGAATGTGGCATCCAAGAATCTGGTAAGCCCCTGCCCCTTTTGCACCTTCAATCTTGGATACACAAACAAAAAGGCAGGCATGGAAAAAGAGGTAACCTATATCAGCAAAATTGTCTGGGAGTCTCTGGAGTAGAGGTTCATGGGTTGAGAACCGAGCGACATTCGGCCGCCTTCCACCGTGACCTCGATTCCCTTCACCATCCTTTAGAAACGCTTCCCTGTTTCAAGGTGCCGATCACGCCCCGGGCTTCTTCATGCGCTTTCGGGAAATCATGCATCGGAAACCAAGGAACAGTCTATTCCACGATGTGCTTCATTCACAAAATGCGGTCCTTTTTGGGATGAATTGGGGTGTTTACCCCATTGTATAAGTTAAGCAATCAACATTAAAATCAATTATTAAAGGCTAAACACATATCACTATCTTGGTGTCCGGGTGGATCTCTTGGTTCATTTACTTAAACAGGGAGTTGTTAAGGAATTGAGGGGGATAGAATGAACTTTAGGAAGACCAAGGTTTTCAAGTTATGGTTGATTCCGGCAATGGCCTTTGCCCTTCTTGTCCTGGGGCCCACCTTGACACGGGCGATCCCTGTCGAGAAAAAACCGGTTAAAGGTGAAGAATACGGCAGGAGCCACACAAAAAACATGACTGCCGATCACGCCAAATTCGAAGTCCTTCAAAAGGCTTTCGCGAACGGTCCGGAAGTCACCAAAGCCTGCCTGAGCTGCCACACGGAGGCGGCCAAGCAGATTCAGAAGACCATCCACTGGACGTGGATCTGCCCGGCCGACACCAAGAAAGAACTTGGAAAGGCTGGACTGGTAGTGAACAATTTCTGTGTG
>CAZXWJ010000098.1:0-14341 GCA_964644375.1 uncultured Desulfobacteraceae bacterium
CGCTTCATCGGGTTATTTAGAGTACTTCTTTATCCCGTCTTTGATGAATTGGATATATTCCTTGCCGGGCAGGCCCTTTCCTTCGGCTGCCTTGACATATTCATCAAGGACCGGAGCAACGGCTGCGGCCCAACGGGCACTCTCTTCAGCCGACAGGGAAATCATTGTGTTTCCAAGACTCAGGCTGAATTCCTTTCCCTGCGCGTCAGCCTCATCCCAGCCCGCCGCGTGTTTTTGCATCCACTCGGCATTGACCTCCTCGAAAACCTTTTTCACATCTTCCGGCAGGGCCGCCCATTTCTTTTTGTTCATCGCCACATACATCGCAGTGGTGTAACCGACGCTGAAACACTCCGTGGTGCACTTGATGACCTCACCCTGTTTCCAGCCTTTCAGAACCTCGATCGGGCCAAAGGTTCCTTCGACAACACCCTTCTGCAGGGCTTCATAGGTTCCACCTTGGGGCATACCGACCGCTGCCGCGCCCAGTGCGCCACAGACTTTGGAACTGAAACCGGTGGCACGGATCTTCATGCCCTTGATATCTTCCAGGGTCTTAACGGGTTTCTTGCTGTGGAGCAGGCCGGGACCGTGCGCATGCATATAGAGGATCTTCATCTCGTCCAGCTCTTTGGGCTGGAAATTTTTGTAAAAATCGTTTGCGACCATGGTCGCAGCATACCCGCTGGTATAGCCGATCGGAAGGTCCAGGGCCTCTATTGCTGGAAACCGCCCACGGGTATAGGCAAAACAGGACATCCCGATATCGCTCACGCCCTTTATGACACCGTCACAAATAGCGGCACCTTTGAGCAGGGCTCCACCGGGAAAATAGGTGATTTTAACCTTGCCGTTGGTCCGTTTCTCGATCTCTTTTGCCCATGAAGCGCCCAATATGCCATTGAAATGGGTCGGTGGGAAAAAATTGCTGTAGGTAAGGTTTATTGACTTTGCAGAAGCAACGCCGCTAAAGGATCCCATAGTGATAAAGGCCATTCCGATAGTGATGGCCGTAGCAAGCAAAAAGATTCTCTTCGTCATTCGGATTTCCTCCTTGAGTAAGAAGTGTAACATAAACCTGCATTTCAAAACCCCAGCGCCTAGCAAGTAAAAATGCCCCCTTTCACCTCCTTTCTCGGACCTTTTGATTACTGATGCTTATCTCAATTTTCATCCCCAGGGAAAAGGGACGAACCCACGAAAAACGACTATATTGCGGCTACAATCTAACTGTAAAGAATGCCTAGCATGTGTCAAGTAAAAAGATTAATCCAGGCGCTGTATATAATAAACATCACCATAAAACAAGAAAAATCCCCCTCTTTGTGTCCCCTAAACATGCACAACGGGTATAGCTCCGCATGCACCAGCTTGACGGATTCGGTGCAGATCGACGCCTTGACAAAAGGCCGGCTCTTTTCTAGGGTATAAGAGATTGCTTATGGAATTCTGTGACCTCAATTGCCGGTACGCCAACCGGCCAAAAAACGAAGCCCTTGACGGGTCCGGCAGTTGTCGGACCTTTCAGGCCCTTTTCTGTGAAAAAAAAGGCCTCCATGTCCACAAAAACGCGCCCTGCCCGGGAAAGAAAAAGAGGTCCCATACCCCTCGAGAAGAAGGATGAGACCTCTCCATTTTTGACCGGACAATCGCTGTTCCCCATCACCCGAAAAGGCCGGGGCGGACCCTTACAATGTTACGGACTCCAGATAACGGCTTATGGCCCCGTCGTATTCATGGGTCAGTTTAAAGACCTTTTTGGCCAGACGAAATCTGGTTTTCAGAGACGTACATCCTTCGAATGACGCCATCTCCTCGAGCACTGCATCGTAGTCCGCGGGATCCACGATGACGGTTACATCCCTGTAATTCTTGGCGGAAGACCGAAGCATGGTCGGCCCTCCGATATCGATATTTTCAACGGCCTCTTCCAGGGTCACTCCCTCCTTGGCCACTGTCTTTTCGAACTGGTAGAGATTGACCACAATGAGGTCAATATTTTTAATCCCGTGCGCCTTCATGGTCTTGACATGTTCCGGATTATCTCTCAGGCCGAGGAGACCGCCATGGACCTTGGGGTGTAAGGTCTTCACCCGACCGTCCAGCATTTCAGGAAATCCCGTATACTCGGAGATATCGATCACATCCACACCTCCCTCCCGCATGGCCGCGGCCGTACCACCCGTAGATAGAATCTCGACACCGAATTTCGCGAGTGACCGAGCAAACTCAACCACGCCACTCTTGTCGGTCACGCTGATGATGGCTCTCTCAATCTTTTTCATTTTTCCTCCTTAAAACGCACTTTATATTGGTTTCTTTTGACGAACAATCTATAATCAAATCCATTCGTTTTTCAAGTCAGATTTTAGGGAACCGGGAAAATGAGAGGAATCGATCAAACACTGGGGCATTTTTCAAAGAGGCCTGAGTCGTCCTCCGAAACCCCGATAATTGCCCCCACTTTTGTTTTGACAGGAACCCTTCCGGAGAGTAGAAGGGCTTGATATCGGCTCAAATGAGCCGCAAAAAAACCCCAAAAGGTATCACATAAAACATGGATCCTGTCTACGGCACATACAAAGTCCTCACCACCGGGATGTTCATGACGGCTTTTCCTCCCTTCTGGATTTATACCCGTTATAGCGGGCGATACCGCAAGGGCCTCAGAGAACGTTTGGGCTTTGTTCCTCCCGACGCCATTGCAGATCTTGGTGCCTCACCCCGAATATGGATGCATGCCGTATCCCTAGGGGAAGTCAAGGTGGCATCTTCCATATATAGGGCACTGACCGACCTTGTCCCGAAATGCAAGGTCATCCTTTCCACAACGACCGAGCACGGCCTGGATCTTGCGCGGGAGACCTTTCCGGGGTCCCCTGTGATTTATGCCCCTATTGATGCCTTTTTCTGCGTTAAAAAGGCACTTTCCAGAATTCGTCCTGATGTTATGGTCTTTCTGGAA
This sequence comes from uncultured Desulfobacteraceae bacterium, assembly GCA_964644375.1. GTDB lineage: Bacteria > Desulfobacterota > DSM-4660 > Desulfatiglandales > HGW-15 > CAYNYM01. The sequence continues at coordinate 2,966 of CAZXWJ010000098.1, forward strand.
ACTGAAATCTGGCCTGCCTGGATCTATGAGGCCAAGTATCTCGGCGCCAAAATTGCGATGCTCAACGGTCGCATCTCCCTTAGATCGGTGAAGACCTACGTCAAACTGCGCCCCTTTTTGCGCCACGTATTAAGCAAGCCGGACGCCTTCAGTATGATCCGCGAAGAGGATGCCCGTCGCATGGTATCCATGGGGGCCGATCCGGGAAAAATCACCATCAACGGTAACGCAAAATACGATCTCCTGGCAGATCAAGTGGATGCTAACGCAAGAAACGAGATGCGCCTGTCCCTGGACCTGAACCCGTCCCAAAAAATATTAGTAGCGGGCAGCACCCGGGGAGGCGAAGAGGAAATCATCCTGACGGTTTACGAAAAAATTCTGAACCATTTCCCCGACATGCTCCTTTTTATCGCCCCCCGGCACATCGACCGGACCCCTGACATTGAAAACCTTCTCAGGAGGCACGGCCACACCTATCAGCTTCGTAGCGAGATGAGGGCAAGGAGAGAAAAACGCACGGCACCCGTCGTGATCATGAACACCTTCGGGGAACTCTTCAAACTCTACGGGATCGGCACCATCAATTTCTCCGGCGCCAGCCTGGTTCCTTTGGGGGGGCAAAATCCCCTGGAACCGGCGGCCTGGGGCAACGCACCCTTCTATGGCCCTTCCATGGATGATTTTCTGGATGCGAAGGAACTCCTGGAATCCGTCGAGGGCGGCATCGAGGTATCCTCTCCCCAAATTTTTGTGGAAAGGGCGCTCTGGTTTCTGAACCATCCCGAAGAACTGCACGCCCGCGGGGCAAGGGCCAGGGAGGCTGTCCTACAGAACCGGCATTCAGCGGTAAAACATGCCCGGGTCATCGCAGACCTCCTCTGATGTCATCCTCGGCCTTCATGACCCGCCTCTGCCTTGCGGGATCTTTTCCTGCTTGAAAAAACAGGCCCTGAATAAGTCGGCCCACGGAAACCATGCCCCAAGAGAAGCAACCGGGTATTAAAAATTATAGAAATAACCCTTGGGCACCACCACGATGCCCCGTGGGGTCATCGTGAACCGTTTACGGTCCTCTTCCGGGTTGTATCCGATCTCCGTATGCGGAGGAATGACGTTTTTCTTGTCGATAATCGCCTTCTTGATCTTACAGTGTCGCCCTATGATCACACCGTCGGACACAACGGATTCGTCCACCGTCGCCCAACTCCGCACAACCACATTGTAGGAAAGCACCGAGTTGCGGATAATGCCGCTCACGATGCAGCCGGGCGCCACCAACGAATCAAGGGCCTTGCCCACCCTGAAGCCTTCGGAGCGTTCGGTTGCAAAAACGAATTTTGCGGGAGGGGCCTGGATTTGGTTTGTATGAATAAGCCAACGGGTACCGTAAAGATTAAAATAGGGGTCCACGCCGGTCAGATCCATGTTGGCGTTCCAATAGGCATCCAGATTGCCCACATCCCGCCAGTAAGAAGAATCTCTGGTGGGTGATACCAATTGGAATTCACGCGTACCGTCGTCGTCGTCTTCCTGGGTCACATTGACATAGTCCTCAATGCAATTGAATTGGCGATAGGGATAGGCATAGACCCGATGGCTGTGAAGGAGTTTTGGAATGATGTCGCGACCGAAATCGTCCCCATCTTGCGATTTCAGCATTTCCATGAGCGTATCGGTCTCGAAAAGATAGATCCCCATGGAGGCCAGGACACGCCCGGGATCGCCGGGGATTGTCTTAACGTTGCGTTCGGGTTTCTCACGAAAGCCGGAGAGGCGAAAGTCTTCATCCACCTCGGCCACACCGAAATCACGAGCCAGTGACTTATCTACTTCCAGGAGTGAAATCGTGACATCGGCATGCTTTTCCCGGTGGTATTTGAGGAACAGGCTGTAGTCCATCTTGTAGATATGATCCCCGGAAAGGATCAGGATCTGACGCGGCCTGTAGCGTTCGATAAGAAACAGGTTCTGGCGGATGGAATCGGCCGTCCCACGATACCAATCCAGTCCAATACGCTGCTGGGGAGGGACCTTTTTCAGGAAATGACCCATTTCGAGGCTAAAGATGTTCCACCCGGCCTCCAGGTGCTCATTAAGAGAGTAGGATTTGTACTGAGGTAAGACAACTATTTTATAGATCTGAGAGTTGACGCAGTTACTGAGGGTGAAATCAATGAGTCTATAGGTGCCACCATAACGCACGGCCGGTTTGGTCCGATCCTGCGTCAGAGGCATAAGCCTCTCTCCCCTTCCTCCGGCCATGACAAAAGCGAGAACGTCCTTCATTTAATTGACCCTTGTTTAACGGTTTTTTTTAGCAGTCACGAATCCTTTACGGCATAGAGGGGATTTCATACCCTGCGTAAAATAAAGCTCCCTGCAGCAAACGGCAGGGTATTCTGGCGAAGGCGAATAAGAATGCGGGTCCGTTCGGTGAAAATTTGCACCCCATCCGGAATTTCGACACCATTCTTATCCTGAAAAACAGTTGACAGTCTTGATTATAGAAACATGGAGAATGGGGTGTCAAGCCAAGGAACGGCATCGATCCCGTCCGCAGACTGACGGAAGGTTTTCTTCCTTTCTCCATATGCGAAAATATTGACCAAAAATGAAAGGCCGCTTACAATGTTTTATGATTCATTATTCCATTTTCGGTCTTCTTGTGGTTTGGTTTGCAAACGAATCCAAAAAAACTGAACGGGCAGGCTCTTCATGCGGCCCCTGAATCCGGACAATAAAATGATATCAGATCCCGGGAAGTTAAAGAAAATTTCTCGAGTTCAGGACGGCACCCTCGGTACCTTTGCCGGGGTGTTCACCCCCAGCGTTCTGACGATTCTCGGCATCATCCTCTTTCTCAGGCTCGGGTATGTCGTCGGCAACGCGGGACTGTTCCGGGCACTGATCATTATCGCACTGGCCAATGCCATCTCGGTGCTCACCAGTGTATCGCTCTCCGCCATTGCCACCAATATCAAGGTCAAAGGCGGCGGGGATTATTACCTGATCTCCCGGACCCTTGGTGTGGAATTCGGGGGTGCCATCGGCATTGTGCTCTTTCTTGCCCAATCCGTCTCCGTGGCCTTTTATTGTATCGGTTTCGGAGAGGCCTTGTCCGGCATGCTCCCGGAAATGACAGGGAAAATGCCCCAGATCATTGCCGCTCTCGCCGTCTCGTTCCTCTTCATCTTCGCCTGGCTGGGTGCGGACTGGGCCACCAAGTTTCAATATGTGGTGATGGCCATGCTGATTTCGGCGCTCGTCTCCTTCTTCTGGGGGGGGCTGACCGAATGGGAACCCGCGACCTTTTCAGCGAACTGGCTCTCGACTGGATCCGGACTCCCCTTCTGGGTCCTCTTTGCCATCTTCTTCCCGGCCGTAACCGGTTTTACCCAGGGCGTCAGCATGTCGGGGGACCTCAAGGACCCGGGGAAGAGTCTACCCTTGGGCACTTTCCTGGCCGTCGGGATTTCCATTCTGGTCTATTTCGGAGTTGCCCTGGTCTTTGCCGGCGCCATGCCGAGTGATGCCCTTTCCCGTGATTATAGTGCCATGAATCGCGCCGCCCGTTTCGGCATTCTCATCGATGCCGGGGTGATCGCCGCCACCCTTTCCTCGGCCATGGCCTCCTTCCTGGGGGCGCCCCGCATCCTCCAATCCATGGCCGGTGACCGCATTTTTCCTTTTCTATTGCCGTTCGCCAAAGGTTACGGCCCCACCAACAACCCCAGGAGGGGCGTTTTACTCACGACCGGCATCGCCTTTGTAACCATCGCATTAGGCAATTTGAACCTGATCGCGCCGGTGGTTTCCATGTTCTTTCTGGTGTCTTACGGACTCCTGAACTATGCCACCTTTTATGAAGCGCGTGCGGCAAGCCCTTCCTTTCGGCCGCGGTTCCGTTGGTTCGACCGACGACTCAGCCTCTTGGGGGGTCTTGCCTGCCTCGGCATCATCCTGGCCATTAACCTGACGGCCGGTGCCGTCGCCATGGCGGTTCTCTTTGCCATCCACCAGTATTTGAAACGAACGGCGGGCCCCGCAAGATGGGCCGACAGCCGCCGCTCCTACCACCTTCAGCTTTTGAGGGAACATCTTCTGGCCGCGGCCGCAGAAGAGATCCACCCCAGGGATTGGCGTCCTCAGTTGCTGGCTTTCTCCAATGACGCACCCAGGCGCGCCCAACTGCTTCGTTTTGCCTCCTGGATGGAAGGAGGAAGCGGCCTCACAACGGCCGTTAAAATCCTTGAGGGTCAAGGCGCGAAAATGCTGAAGCTCAAGGCGGAAGCCGAGACGGAACTCCGCAACCACATCAAGGAACTCGACCTGAACGCCTTTCCCCTCGTCCTCGCCGTGCCTGACTTCGACATGGCCGTCAACACGCTGGTACAGGGCTTCGGCATAGGGCCTCTTCGAGCAAACACCATCCTTCTGAACTGGTTGGATGACCTTCCCAAGGGTATTCTGGGGGTGAAGGAATTGAGGTACGGCCGCAATCTTCGAACCGCTTTCCGCCTCGGCTGCAATATCGTGATCCTGAAGGCCGTTGACACGGAATGGACCTTGGAAAAAAAAGAGGCGACCTCGGATCTGCGCATCGACGTCTGGTGGTGGGACGATGCGACCAGTCACCTGATGCTTCTTCTGGCCTATCTGTTGACCCGGAATGCAGTCTGGGAAGAGGCGAAGATTCGCGTCCTTGCAAGCGGTGATTTACAGGATGAAGAAGGATCGACGGAGACCCTTCGAAAGACGCTTGAGGATGCACGGATCCCGGCGGAACCAAAAACCGTGAAAATCGCCGGAACTGAAACCATCGTTAATCACTCCACCGACGCTTCTCTGGTCTTTCTCCCCTTTCGTATCACGGGAAAGACACTGGTGGATTCTTTTGGGGAACCCCTGGAAGAATTGCTTTCGCGCCTTCCGAACGTGGCCATGGTCCTGGCCGCCGAGGACATCGATCTGGATGCCGAACCCGAAGAGGGAACGGCCGGAGAGACGGCTCAGGCCCTGGACGCCTATCAGGATGCCCGAAAAAAGGCCGATGAGGCACAAAAAGCCGCCGCAAAGGCCGCCGAAGAGGCTGAAGAAAGATTAGGGGATATGGCCGCGGCTGTTTCAGAAGGCGCCGACGAAAAGCTCATGGAAAAAATAAAGACCGTTCTGGAGGCCAGGGAGCAGGCGACCGTTGCGGCCCGCAAAGCGGCCAAGGCCCTTGCCAAGACCCGGAATGCAGCGCAGGAAGCCGAAAAAAAGGGCATCGCGGTCCCCCCGAATGAACCTGAGCCCGAGGAGAAGCCCTCTTTGGAAAAGACCCCCAAAGACTGACGGCTTCGCAAAAAGCCCAACTGCTGCGTTACGCTTCATCTTTCGTCGTTGCGGCGTACTGAATGTACGCCTCACTCCTCAAGATTCGCAAGCCTTGTCCCGCCTTGGCGGGAGATCTTTTTACGAAGCCGTCCCATTGCTGACTTTTTACGAATTCATCAAAGACTAACTCAGATAAATTCGGAAAGCATTGAAAACTCTATTAATTTTCCATTTTTCAAATGGAAAATTAATAGTCCCACTTCCACTTAACCCCCACCCCGCCCTCGGCATTGGCACCCGCTTCGGTCTCCAAGGTAATGTTGGGGGTCACCTCCCACTCTACAGAGGCCTTACCGGTCTCAGACCCCATCCCCTGCTCCACTTCCAGATATACCTTCTCACTAAGATATTTACCGGCCCGGATGGACGTCTCTCCCGAATCCTCTCCACCCTGTTTGACATCCAGCAGATCTACGCCCAAAAACTGACGCGTCTTTCCCATGAAATCGACCCCACGCCCGCCCGCAAGTACACTGGCGGCCTGGGCCAATTGCAGGGCCTGAAAAGGTGACATATCGGAAACACTCTGCCCGAAAAGAAGGCGTGCGAGGATCTCGTCCGACGGCAAGACGGGCTCCGACGTGAGCGCCATCTCCGGGGAGGCCATGGATCCCGAGAGCTGCAAACGCGCGGTCAATTCCTCAGTGGAAGCCTCTGCCAGCACGTCGATCCGGGGGAAAGGAGGTGAGGAACCGTCAAAGGATATGAGCCCACTTTTCAGGTCAAAACGCTTTCCCAAAAAATTGAAGTGCCCCCGCACCATGGAAAAATGGCCCGTGATCCCGGGCGCCCGCGCCTCCCCGCTGACCTTCAGTTGCCCCTCCCACTCGGAATCGAGCCCGCGACCCCGCACGAAGACGCGTCCGGGGCTCTTCACGGACACATCTATCTTGATCTTCGCCTCTTTTTTCGATTCCACGACCGGCTCCTCTCTTGCCTTGCCGGCATCACCATGGATTTCTATCACCTCGATCTCCGTGATTCCGGGCGGCAATTGCTCGGGGATACGAAATTCAGCGGTTTCGAGATTGATTTGCCCCCCGACCATGGCCTCTTCGATGGAACCTGAAAGTGTGAGTTGCCCCCCCGCGGTCACTGTGGCGTCGTCCCGGCGCAGCAGGGTCGCCTGATCCATAGAGACGTCCACCTTGAAGGGAAATCCCTGATCGGAAATGACATCCAGCCATCCTTTAGCGGAGATTTTCCCCTTTTCGCCGTCACCGGCAAGGGCCCGCTTGAGCAGCAGCCTCGGGGTCCCGGCGGCAATCTCCACTTCTATGTCTTTTAGAAGGGTGCCGCTTCGTACATTTTCATAGCCCCCTTTTTCAAGACGCACCCCCCCCTTTAGTTCAGGATTTTCCACCGTTCCATCGAGGGTGAACCTCACGTCCATTTGTCCTTCCAGGGTCTGATCGTCAAGCCCTGCCAACAATACGATTCGGGCGGGATCTATTTGTCCCAGGAACTCTCCCTTGAGCCGACCCTTCGGAGGGAGAGACCATGAGAAGGGGCGGACTGAAACAGAGACAGGAATGTCCACCCTTGCCTCGAAGGGCTTTGCCGTCAGGCCCTGTAAAAAAAGTTCGGCATGGAGTTCATCGGGTTTCAATCCGACACGTCCCTTGACAGTTAGAGGCGGGATCTCATCCAGTGCGGAGGTCCGGACACGGATCCCCTCCAGCTGAAATTCAAGGTTCCCTTCGGGTCGTTCCGGCCTCCCCGCGAGCCGAAATCTTCCCGTGGCCGTTCCGGCGGTCTCCGGGATCCCAGCCAACTTGAAGGTTTCAAGGGGCAGGGCCTCAAATCTCAAATCGACGTCCAGTTCGGCGGGGTCCATCTTTCCGTCGGCCTTCAGGGTACCGGAGGCAAGTCTTAATTCGAACCCCCTAAAATCGATGCCTTTATTTGAAAAATGCCACGTGGCGGGCCGAACGAGTTGCAGGGACTGTCCGCCGTAATCCATGCCGAGGCCGATGAGCGCCAGGGTGAAGCCTTCTTGATTTACGGCATAGCCGCCTGAAAGTTCCAGATCAAGGGGTTCTCTGTAGTGCCCCCTTGCCTTGCCCCTGAAGCTGACCTGTGTTGGATCACCTTCGGCCTTCACCGTGATCGTATCAAGAGACAGATCCTTTATGCGAAAAGCCTTTATATCGCATTCAGCCTTTCCCCGTGGGTGATTGAATATATCCTTTATCTCCCCTTGAACCCCCATGTTTCCGGCCTGCCCGAAACGGCCCCGAATCTTTTCAGCCTCAAGAACGAACGAGGCCGCCTGGACACCCGCTTCGGGTTTCAATAAGGCTCGAAACCTTCCGCCGCCTTCCAACCTTTCACCTATAATCGACTCAAGAACGGAAAAATCCCGGCACGATCCCTTGATTTCTCCCTTGAAAAGGATCTTTTCAAGATCCATGTTCAACGAGCCGGTAAGCTCGCTCCCGGCGCCTTTTAATGAAAGCGTCGCCAGATCAAGGGACCCGGGCTCAAGCCTGTAATCCGTTTCGCCTCGGACCCTGTGTCCTCTGTGGCTCAGGCTGAAGGAGAGGATTCCTTCCGGCCGGGAGGGCAGGCCCCCGGCCCTGAGATTTACGGCAAGATCCCGGAAGGACCACCCCTCAAAGACCACCTCCCCGCTCTTTGCCTCGGCATGAAGAGCCATCTCATTCAGGGCACCGTTCACCGAACCGTTCCATTCCATGGCCCCTTCCATAGGGTGCTTTAAGACCGTGGCAAAATGATTCAGGCGCGGCAAAACCAACCGCCACGTTCCCTTCACCGCCTGACCCGGCAAATCCAGGGAGGCGTTGCCCGTCAGTTTCCCCGCCGGGGCATGGAAGGAAAAGGCCTCAATTTTCAGGTTCTCCCTTTCGGTCAGCCGCAGGTTCCCGGCATATTCGAGATCCCCGCCAAGGATCGGAACAAAGGGGGAATCCTTGGTTTTTAAAAGCGCCAGTTTTCCCAGGACCTGCGCGGAAAGGGAACGGGTTTGCCCATCGCCCTCGATCCTTGTTTTCAGGCGTGTGCTGCCGGGCAAATCGAACCCCATGAGCCCTTTAAAGGCCCGCAGGTCGCTGAGTTCCAAAATCCCTTCCAGCATGCCCCTCGGGCCTGCCGTTTCCAGGCGACCGGAAAACTCGGCCGACAGATGCCTGCCCGCCGCTTTGAAATGGCGCACAAGAATTTCTCCGTTGACCGGTCCCTCTGCCGCCGCTTCCCATGAGATTACGGTCTCAGGGAGTGGATCATGGTGTTCCAGTCCCATGTCCCGAATTTCGCCGTTTCCTTTCATGCCAAGACCCTGAAACCCCAACCCCGGTTCGCCGAGCCATTCAAATTCCAGGCGGGTGATCATCGAACCGGCACGAAACGTATCCGCTTTCATCCCCTCCAGAACGATTTCGAGAGCGATCTCGGGTCTGAGAATGTATCCTGAGAAACGGCCTTCCATTTTGCCCTTTCCTTCGAGGTTGATGCCCGCCTGCGTTCCCAGGGTCTTGAGATCAACACCGTTGAGAGAAAATCGACCCTCCGTGCTTTCTTTCTCGAGGTCCAGGGATCCGGTCCATTCCATATTCAGTTCCCGGGCCTTCAGGGTCAGGTGATCCAGCGCCAGGGTGTTTTTCCCGGGCCGACGGAGCGCGAAATCAAAGGTCGCATCAAAGCCCAATTTCGGCATCAACGCCTCGGGAATAAAGGCCTTGGGGAGATGAAGGGTACCACCGGCGGTCAATCCGGGCGTTTCGCCGTAGGCCAATCCCAGCACGGCCTCACATCGGCCCAGTTCCTCCGATGCGAAACGAAGGGTCCCTTTCCAGTCCTTCAAAGGGCCTTCTCCTTGAAGTTTCAGAGAAAATCCCTCTTTAAAACCCATAATTTCGGCCAGCAGGCCTCCGTTTGTCTGGTCCAGTTCCAGACCGAGGGTCAAAATCCCGCGACGAAGCGCTGCGTTGAGAAGAATATTTTCCCCGTCCCGGTCTATCCGCATCAGGCGTACCGAGGTCTCGTTCTCGGCTTGCGGCCCCGAGGCCGACAGGCGCCCCTCTGCCTGGTACTGGGCCTTCTCCCCTAAAAGCGACTCCCCCAATTCAAGCCTTTGTATGGCAAAACGATTCAATTGCAGCCGATCAAGGGCTCCGGGCCATTTCGGCAGCCCCTTTGAGGGCTCTCCTTTCGTGGACTCGGTCCGCGGGGCACGATCAATCCCGAGCCTTTCGGCACTGACTTCCCGGATCCGAAGGCGCCCCCTCAAGAGCGGCAGAGGGGACCAGCGCATCACGATCCCTTCGGCAACCATCCACCGGCCATCCCTGTCGCTCAGGTTAAGATGATCCAGCCTGAAATCAAAAGGGACAAGACCCCGGAGTTCGCCCAGTTCCACCCGGACCCCGCCTTCTTTTTCAAGGCTGGAAGATACAAATCGCACGAGCTGCCTCTTGCCGGCCTGCGTTTGGACCAGACCGAATAAAATTCCGCAAACCACCGCTATTGCGGCCAAGGAAAGAACGAATCCGATCGCTATTCTCTTTGTTCGTTTTTTCATTCTCATCTAATTGGGGTCCATCCATAAAACCATAATTTCTGGATAGAACAGTCAACACTCAGCTCAATGCCTTGTTTTTTATTGGTTTTTGCTGGTGGCTGTTAACGCGAATCCGGAAATAACCATTTCCGGCTGAGCACTAATTAAAACGCCTGACCAAGACTCACATAAATCTGGTAAGAATCGTCAATGCCTTCACGTCGATCCAGAGGGAAGCCAATATCAAAGCGCAAGGGTCCCAGGGGGGTGAAGTACCGAAACCCGATGCCGGCACCCCACAAAAAATCCTCCTCCGGATCCAGGAGCCTGTCGGTGAAGGCCCCGCCGCCGTCCAGAAACCCAACCAGGCCGAAGCGCTCGGAAAGTTTTAGACGGGTCTCCAGCGAGACTTCACAGAGAGCCTTTCCTCCGATTGGATCACCCGACGACAAGGGTCCGACCGACTGGTAGGCATAACCGCGTATAGATCCCCCGCCGCCGGCATAAAAACGTTCATCCGCGGGGATTTCGTCCCGCTCAGCGCCCTCGATGAGACCCAGTACGACCCTCCCTGCCAGGACCAGAGAGGGCTTCTTTAAGACATGCAGATACCGCCTATAGCCCAACCTGCCTTTCCCGAAACTCTTATCGGATCCGAACAGGTCAAAAAAAGGCGCAGCCTGAAGAAACAGGCGGCCGCCCCGGGTGGGATTGAGGAGGTCATCGCTGGTGTTCCAGGCCAGATGAAGGGGAATCGAAAGCAGGCTGTAGTTTTCTTCCTTGCCGATTTGATCGATTTTGGCCCACTTGTAAGACAAACCGCCACCGATGATCAACCTGTCGGTGACGGCCCTTTCCACAATGGCCGAACCCTTGATATTGCGGCTGGTGTAGGCATCGGGCCTATCGTCCGCCAGACGTAAAGACAGCCTGAGCGTTTGATCATTCCGCATGAAGGCCGGTTTGCGGAAAATTCCCTCTAACGACCGGGTAAAACTCGACAACTCACCTAAAAGACCCAGCCGTTCCCCCCTGTGCAGCAGGTTTCGATGTTCCCATGATGCCGATACCCCCGGCCCTTCGTCCGTCTTGTAGCTGACCCCCGCCCTTATCGAACGGTGTTTTCGCTCGGTGACCGCGACGGTGACCGGTAGGTTGCCCTGTTGATCGAGAGATTTCCCTTCCGTGATGCGCACGATTGAGAAAAGGCCGGTGTCGGTAAGATTCTTTTGCCCCTTTGAAATCAGGCCCGTATCGTAGGGTGCCCCTTCCCTCCACGGAATTTTGTCGCGGACAAAGGCCGCATCCACGGATTCCATTCCGGTAATCATCGTTTTTCCGAACCCGGCCTTGGGTCCGGGATCTATTAAAAAGATCACGGCGACAAGTTTCTCGGCGTGATGGACCAGCACTTTTCGTGAGGCCGTTTTGGCATAGGGGAAGCCACGGACCCGATACCATCGAATCATGCCTTTTTC
>CAZXWJ010000099.1:0-14270 GCA_964644375.1 uncultured Desulfobacteraceae bacterium
AGATGTTCGCTTTTCCCACGGATCTCTGGGCGAGGGTCCTCTATGATATGGCGGTCGGGTACCGGGACGCCCTTTGCGATCCGGAGCAGATGATGGAGGCCCTGATTCCCCTTTATTTCGGAAGAACCCTCTCCTTTGTTAAAAGGGCCAGGAGGATGTCCACCCAACAGGCCGAGGAGGCCATAGAGGAGGACTGCGCAGTCTTTGAAAAGACCAAGCCGTATCTGCTAAAGAGATGGAACGGAAAATCGCCATCGAGTTAGTTTTCATTATGGACACTATCTGACCAGAATGATCCTCACATCCATGACGTTGGTATTGGTCGGCCCGGTTATCAGGAGATCGCCCGTCTTTTCAAAATAGTGAAAGGAATCATTGTCGGCGAGGTAATCCGAGACCTTCATGCCCTTATCCTTGCCCCTTGAGACCGTATCGGTATCCACAACGGCGCCGGCCGCAGAGGTCGGGCCGTCATTGCCGTCGGTTCCCCCGCTCAGGAGGACCACTCGGGGCGGCAATCCCGTCAGTTCCATGGCCGCCGCCAGGCAGAATTCCTGGTTCCGCCCGCCCATCCCCTTTCCATGAATGGTTACGGTGGTTTCCCCTCCTGAGATAATGCAGGCAGGGGGCGGGACGGGTCTGCCCGACTTCAGAATTTCTTTGGCCAGGGCCGTGTGGACCCGGGCCACCTCCCGGGTCTCGCCCTCCACCATGGAAGAGAGGATCAGGGGATGATATCCTTTGCGCTCAGCTTCTCTTCCCGCCGCCTCGAGGGCCAGGATGTTGCTCCCGATGATGAAATTATGGACCCGATCAAAGATGGGCTCGCCCTGTTTCGGGGTTTCCTGGACCCTGTTTTCCTTTCCTTCGATCATATACTCTCTGACGGTATCGGGAAAGTCGTCGATCCTGTATTTTTGCAAGATGTCCCAGGCCTCCGCGAAGGTGCTCAAATCCGGTACAAAGGGCCCGGAGGCAATGACATCCATCCTGTCACCCACGACGTCGGAGAGCATCAGATTGATGATGGTGGCCGGATAGGCCGTTCTTGCCATCTGCCCGCCCTTGGAGGAGGAGATGTGTTTTCGGATGGTATTGATTTCATCGATGCTGGCCCCGCATTCCAGGAGGATCCGGGTAACGTCCTGTTTTTCCTCAAGTGTGATCCTGTCCGCCGGTTGGGGGAGAAGAGCGGATCCCCCTCCGGAAATCAGGGAAAAGACGAGATCCCTTTTCCCGGCCCTTTCCAGCAGGGCAAGGATCTTTCGAGTGCCCGCGACACCGTTTTGATCGGGCAGGGGATGACCCGCCTCGAAAATCTCCGTACGGACCAGTTTTTCCGTGAAACCGTACTTGACATTGATGAGCCCGGTATGGATCCTTTGTCCCAGGATGCCTTCCAGGGCCTTGGCCATGGGGGCCGTCGCCTTTCCGCCCCCCACAAGGTAAACCTGATCGAATTCCTCCAGATCCCAAGCAATGTCCGGTGGGTCCTGCTCGCCCAGGATGAGGCGGGGTCCCTCCAGGTGCACAAATCTTTTTACGGCTCGCCGGGGGTCTACGCGCTTGACGGCAGCCTCAAACAGGGTTTCGGCCTCTGAGCGCATCTCACGAAGTACACGGTCTTGGGCAGGGGGCATGGTGGTTCCTCCTCCACGTTTGATGGCTTCGCAAAAAGCCGAAGTTTTCCGGTCTTAGGTGTTAAGCGTAAGAATAATTATTTAAATCGAAAGCTTGAAACCTGGTATGTGTTTAGCCTCTTGAAAAAATATGGCCATGTCCCATCCATAGCTGAATGCCCCGGGCTAAAGTCCGTTCCCTTTGGACAATGGCGGCATTCAGCCCTGTTCCACGTGTCTTTACGAGCTGTGCTTCGGCTTAATGCATCCAGCTTCCTCCTGTCACGCAAAGGGTCTGCCCCGTCATGTATTCCCCCTCATCCGAAACCAGGAAAAGGGCGGTGTTTGCCACGTCCTCGGGGGTCCCCTTTTTGGGGTAGGGGATGTCCCGGTTCATTCGATCAATTTCCTCCTGGGGATAGAGGTGGGGGATGAATTCATTATAGATGAAGCTGGGGGCAATGGCATTGGCTGTAATGTGGCGGGGAGCCGCTTCCATGGCAAGGCAACGCGTGAAGGCCAGCACCCCCGCTTTGGCGGCGGCGTAATGCGCATGTCCGTGGTCCAGCCCTTGAAAGGCGGCCGTAGAGGCGACATTGACGATCCGCCCGAAGTCCTGTTTCATCATATGAGGAAGAACCGCCCGACAGGCATAAAAAGTTCCCGTCAGACAGGTGCCCAGAACCACGTCCCAGGCCTCGTCCGTCATGTCTTTAATTTGAGCGGGTCGGTTGGTCCCGGCGTTGTTGAAAAGGATGTCGATTCGGCCGAATCGTTCAAGGGCCGCGTCGACCACCCCTTCAACCTCCTCCCGTTTGTTCACGTCACATCGAATCCCCATGGCTTCTACGCCGCAGGCCTTTTGGATGGCCTCGGCAACTGCAAGCGGCCGTTCGGGGTGAATGTCGGTCACAATAATGCTTGCCCCTTCCCTTGCCATGGCATTTGCAGTGGCCTGACCGATTCCGGCGCCCGCAGCTGCTGTCAATAGGGCCACCTTGCCCTTTAGTCTCATGATACTACCTCCATCGATCGCGAGCTCTCATGTCGTTTGATGTCTGAATTATAGCATCATTTCCGGGGAGAAACTAGGGCTCCCTGATGGAAGAGGTTCCCTGAAAAAAGACCGCACGCCCGTCGTGGTTTCGGGGCCCCAGCCCCACTCTGTGGAGGCCCACCACAACATCAGGGGTGTTACAAAGAAATGACGCACAATAAATTTTCTATTTCAAAGAAGGAAATCTTTTCGAGTAAATACAATATGTTGTGTTTTTTATTGACATGTTACGCAATCAGTTGTACAAAAAACAAAAATTTGCCGACCTGTTGGTCTGAAGGAAAAGCCATGGTGGAAAAAGGGAGATGCAATGGATAGACGGCATTTTCTGTTGAAAGGTGCCACTTTTCTGTTGGGGTCTCTCTTTGGTATCAAGGGCTTTTCGAAGGCGTTTGCCTGCGGGAAAGGCCTTTACAGGGGTGCCTCCCAACCCCGAATCGCCCTGATCATCGATGACATCGGATTCAGTCCCTGCCGTGCGAGACAGTTCCTTAATTTGAACATCCCCATCACCTATTCCGTTCTTCCCAGGCTTCAATACTCACGGAGCCTTGCGTCTGAGATTCACCATGAGGGGCATGAGATCATGCTCCATCAGCCCATGGAACCCTTTAACCCGGATGTGAATCCGGGACCGGGGGCCTTGTATGTGGGGGATGAGCCGGAGAAGATCATCAAGATCATGGAGGAGAACATCTCTGAGATCCCCTTTGCCACGGGGGTAAATAATCATATGGGATCGCGGTTCACATCCTCTCAAAAAGAGATGCGTGAGGCACTTGAGGTGATCAAGCAGGAGCACCTTTTTTTCGTGGACAGTCTCACCACCAACCGTTCAACGGCCTATGAGACTGCTAGAAAACTTCATATGGTAGCGGCTTACAGGAATATATTCCTTGATACGCGATTGAGCGAAAATGCCATTCTCTGCCAGCTTCTGAGGTTAAAAAGGCGTGCCCTGCAATATGGGGAGGCTATCGGAATCGGCCATCCTTTCCTTGAAACGGCCCGGGCCGTGGGCCGTTTTATCCCTACACTCAGGGCATCGAATATCACTCCGGTCCATATATCGGATCTGTTGAGTCCCACCGGCGAGCAAATCATGCTATAGTCTAAGGTCAAAGGCCAAATGTCAAATGAATGGCAAAGCTCCAATATCCTCTACAGGGCGGATGATGAATTCCCGGCATTGGTCACCTGTCTATTCTCGGCCAATGCCGCTGCCATGCTGCCCCTGGACGGCCTGGCAGACGTAGCCGAATACACCTCGAAAGAAATGATCCGTGTTGTTTCGAAGGAGCCGTGATGTCTGAAAAATGTATTGAAATCCTCTATCTGAATGACGGCCTGAAACTCGAGATTTGGGATCAGAGCCGGATTATTGCCGGTGACAGGTGGCTGGTGCGACTTGAAGGCAGAATCGATGTGCCCTTGAGAACTGAATACTTCGATGCCGTTCTCGAAAAAGAAAGAGTGCTGCCCATCCTTGAAGCGGCCCTTGGTCCCGCGTTACCCTATCGTTTCGTCAGGGAACAACATTTTGTGGGTGGCGATCTGAAGGACGACGTGTTTCATGGATTTCTGGAACGTTTCAAACAGGATGTCCTTTCTTATTTGCGTCACCCCGACTTCCCCGAAAGGTTTGCATTGAGCAGGTACAGAGAGTTAAAGAACAAGGATCCCAGGCTTTTTTCAAAGGACTAAAGTCTGGAATTTTTTGATGGATCAACATGGGTTTGCTTGAGGCGTTCAGTCCATGATCCTCTCCGCCACTCAGCCCTATTTTGCCCCTTATCCGGGTTTTTTTTATAAGGCCCGGCTTTCGGACGTCTTCGTCATCCTGGACGAGGTCCAGTTCCCTCGGGGGACGACCTGGATCTCCAGAAACCGCTTTAAAAACCACCAGGGCATCCTCTGGCTGACCCTGCCGGTTTGGAAAAAGGGCCTGGGCCTCCAGAAAATCGCCGACGTGAGGATCGCTTACGGGGGCCGGTGGGCGAGAAAACACATGGAAAGCCTCAAGACCGCCTATGCCCATGCCCCTTATTTTCCGGAACACCTGGACTTTATCGGACAGGTGCTCTCGGAGGACTATGAAAGACTCGTTGATCTAAATCTGGCCGTGATCAGATACCTGATGAATTACTTGGGAAACCATACGAAGGTTATTCTGCTCTCCGAACTCAGCATCGAGGAAAAGGGAGACCGGCGTCTCATCGAGATTTGCAGGCAAATGGACGCCGACCGTTTTCTGGTCCAGGGGGCCGCCAGGAAGTATCTCGATGCGGATCTCTTTCATAGAGCCGGAATCACCCTTGAATTTATCAAGCCACCCGTTCCGGTCTACCCCCAACTCTGGGGAGACTTTATCCCCAACCTTTCCGCCCTTGATCTGATCTTCAATTGCGGTCCAAAGGCTCGCGATATCTTGATTTGAATTCAACCGGCCATTCCTGTACAATGCTTTCATGTCCGGCTACGATATTATTTTTGTGCTTCCCTATCCCTTCGCAGACCATCCCTCTTTCCCGGAAGGCCTCCTCAAAAGGGCCCTGGAGTTTCAAGGGTTCCGGGTCGGTGTGATTGATCGACCCTTCTGGCAGGACAAGGCGTCCTTCGATGTCCTGGGAAGGCCTGAATTGTTTTTTGCCGTCATCACGGGCCCGGTGGATTCCGTGGTCCTGAATTACACCTCCATGCGGAAACGGCGCAGGGAGGATCTCTATCAGTTCGATGGCAAGGCCTTCTTCGAGGGATATCCGCCTTCTATCAAATACAAAATCAGGCCCGATCGCGCGACGGTGGTCTTCGCGAATCAAATCAAGGCACTCTACAAAGAGGTGCCCATCGTTATCGGGGGGGTGGAGGCCTCGCTTCGGCGTTATGCCCATTATGATTTTCAGCAGGAGAAGATCCGCCGGTCGATTTTGCTGGATGCCAGGGCCGACGTCCTGGTCACGGGCATGGGTGAAAAGCAACTGGTCGGCATTGCCCAAAGGCTTCGAGACGGACACCCCGTCCAATCTCTGGCCCTGCCGGGGACCGCCAGGGTGGCGAGAGAGTTTCCTTCTCAGGGTGGGTTCAGGGAATTGCCCTCTTTGGATCAGATTTTGAGTGACAGCTCAAAGCTCCTTGAAGCCGTGCTCATTCAGGAAAAGGCCGGGGTAGAAGGGATGGGAACGGTGCAGGGCCAGGGGGACCGGTACGTGATCGAAGAGGCCGCTCAGGAATACCGAACCTTTGATCTGGAACATATCTTCAACCAGCCTTACGGACGCATCCATCCCGGAACAAAAAAATTATCACCGGCACTCCGAATGAACCTCTTCTCCATCACGTCCCATCGAGGCTGCGGAGGCGGTTGCGCCTTTTGTGCCATAGGGCAACAGGAGGGGAAGCGGATTATCTCGCGTTCCACGGAGTCAATCCTCAAAGAAATCCGCGCCCTGACAAGGCACAGGGAATGGAAAGGGATCGTCTCGGATATCGGGGGTGCCTCAGGGGATCTTTACGGAAATGACTGCAGGAAAAGACGATGCGACAGGGTTTCATGCCTCTACCCCGAGGAGTGCCCGAGGTCCTTTCACGGAAAAGCCTATCTCGATTTGTTGCGGGCATGCCGCAAGGCGGAGGGCGTCCGAAAAGTCTTTGTGGGCTCCGGACTCCGGTATGATCGGCTCTTGAGGGAACCGGAGCTCTTGGAAGAGATCATGGTTCATCACTCGGGTCGTTTCCTTCGTATTGCCCCGGAACATACCGAGGGGCATGTGCTTGAGTTGATGAGAAAGCCGTCGTTTGAAACCCTCGAGGCCTTTGTGCGCCTGTTTCAACGGATCAACAGGTCTCTGAAACGGAGAATCGAGCTGGCTCCCTACCTGATTCTCGGGCACCCCGGTGAGACCCGGCGCGATGTTTCGGCCATGAAGGATAAGCTCAGGGCCCTGGGGTTGGGGACCACGGATGTCCAGGTCTTTACGCCCACGCCCGGGACCCTCTCGACGGCCATGTATGTGGCGGGATTCTCCTCCGCCTTTCATCCCGTTCCCGTAGAAAGACGCGTGAAAGAGCTGGCCAAACGAAAAGCTTTGTTGACCTGTTCCTGATTCAGGTGGTGTTTGTTTGCTGTTAAAAACCTGGTCCTTAGAGGCCAGTCGAAGATCCCGGAGCGCGGGGATTAGAGGTCAATGGCTTTGCCATCTGAACGACTTATTGACTAATAGAGGGGGTGTCAGGTTACAGGAGGGTAGGGGCTGAGTCTTGGAATGCATATTGGTTAAATAGATCAGGGCACTGTCTGTGCCGTATTTTGATAATCGTTGCCTCATGTCGTGAGCCTCGGTCGGCACAGTGGTTGAATTTAAGCTGAACCGATATTTGTTTTCGAAGAAGGCGTTGAGACCTGACACCCGAAACCTGAAACCGTTTGGCGCAAAGGTGTTCTGTCGGTCATGCCCTCCGGGCTTAGATCAAAGCCGGGCCCTCTGGATCCGGATTCTTTATTCGGGCAGTCACCGTTGCTGAAGACGGAATTTTTGAATCAGGCCTTTTCTTTTCGAAGGGTCTTGTCCCCATCACGCCACAGGGCCTGATAGGTCTCCGTCGGGGCGTTGATATAGTCCTTGACCGGTGCGCATCTATCCCTGTATCGGCGATGTCATCGAACCTGGATTCAAGAACTGTAAGTGCCAGATCCCTCTGGGTCAAATCGTTGAGGGAAGCCCCCCCCTTGACAACCAGAACGGTTCGCGCGGCACGCGCTTTGATGTACTCGAAAAGCGGCAGGATGCAATCGGAATATGTCGGATAGGTCTTCAACATTGTTGAGTCCTCCGCTTCGGGCATGATATCCACACCATGCATGGTGAGTAGGTTTTAGACTTCGCCTTGAGGGGAACACACGTAAAGAGGGCTCTTCTCCCAATCCCTCAGGACCTCCTGTTTGGACTTAAGGAAACATCGCCCTTTTTTGTTTCGCAGATCGTAGACGCTGTGCCTCATGATGGTCACAGGAACGCCACCTTTCAGGTTGACCGTCATATCGTATCGGCTGAAGTCGGAGATGAGTCCCTTGATCCTTTCCCCCTCCAGGAGGGTAAAAAAGACCACCTCCTTTTCTTTCATGAGAGAAAAGAGAGACTTGTTTTTGATGTAAAAACGATTGTGAGGAGAAAACAGGGGCTCCAGGGCCAGATCCGCCACCTTTTGGTCGGTCTTGATCATCGGTGTGATTGTATCTGAAGAATCCGATGGATAGAGGCACTTCACCTCGACCTTCGGAATCGTTCTTTCTCCCTCGTTTACAACCTCGCAGCGGATGTCATAGGTGAGGTTTTCCAGGATACTGGCCTCAATGACCTGATGATTGTGGAGGTGAAGGATCCAGATTGCCCTCGAATCAAGGGCCCGGTGGAAAATCGAGAGTTCGTAATACGTATTCAGATAATCCCGCAGTCCATTTAGGTAGCCCATCCTCATTCCTTTCTTTTTTTGAAGCACCCTCAGGGGTTACGACACCTTGTCCTTTCCTAAAAAAAATGCCCTTACGCGCACAAATTCGGTCCTATTTATAGATGAAACAAGGCTCCTGACGCAACCCTGATCGACCATCAAAGCATGATAGGCAAATGAGGCGATGGATGGTTTTTGGACAGGGGTGACGAGGAGTCTTTTTTTCAAGGCAGGGAGCGCACCAGCCGGACGGAGTTTTTGTTCGTCTTGGGGAAGTGGATGATAAAGCCCATATGAAAATTGACTTTCCAAGCCGTGTTCGCATCCTTCGTATCGGCACTCCAGACGAACCGTTGCGCCTTATCGAAGGCGGGATCGATGAAGAGGTCACTGTTCTGCCAGAATCTTTCCATCAGGGATGCGAGTTCTTCCACGGTGGGCAGCCGCCAGTCGGCATACCCGGCAAAGGCCTTATGGTTGACTTCTTCGACATAGGCCTTGGCCTCTTGCCAGGTCATGGGCACCTCCGAACCGCTTTGCTGCCACATGAGCCCTGTGGCTCTATCGGTTACAGTTCGGTCAAGGTTTTTTTGGAAATCATTTTCAAAGTGACCTTCCGGATTGCAGAAATCCCCATTGTAATTCCAACAGGTCGCATAAAAGTTGTATTTCTTCAGCATGGATCTCACCTCTTCGGGGCCCAAGGCCTGCGCCGGTTTCCTCAAAAGAACGGCTTTGCCTTTGATTCGGACCGGGAGGGGGACGATTTTCATAGACGCCTCTTCTTGTCCTTCTGCGTCTATTCCCTTGGGACGGAGCGTTTCCTCTTGCTTTTGCACGGGTTTTTCTTCCTGGGCCGTTTGCCTGCTTCCGCCCGGCATCACTTCGGGCGTCTTTGCCATGAGCGGTTCCCTTGATCCTATCTTTTCGGCGGGGGAAAAGGTCTTTTCCTGCCCTCCAATCCCGGGCAGTCCGGCCCGGGCAAGATGGATAGGAAAGGATGGACCTAAAAGGCAAATAGAGACGAGCAAAAACGAAAGAAGAATCCTTTTCATGAAGTACTCCCAGATTTATGGAAATTGAGATGTTTTCCTGAAATTACTTGCAAATCGGAAGACTGTCAAGCGGCATCTGGGCATTAGAGGGGTAAGGTTTTCATTGACACCCCCCATCAAATGGGTTAGAGGATGTGATTTATCAGTTCGAGGGCGCTCGGCCTCCAAACCTGTTGGAAATGAGAACGAAAAGTGCTCATTAATCAAGATCTACAATCCGGCTTTTTCGAAGATGTGCTGCTCGGATTTCAGGTCATAGAGGCTTGTGGTGGAGTAAATGCAGCGCTTCGGCGGGGCTGGAGTGGGAAAAAGCGTTTTGTAGTAGGGAGCATACATGAGGTCCTCCGGCCGTGACTGGGGGGCCTCTTTTGGTTTATTACAGGCGCGTTGCGGCTCTCCGGCCCCGAGAAAGGCAATCGTTCCCCGATTTCAAAGGAGGTCATAATGGAAAGGAAAAAAGTAACCATTGCAGAATTACATCAAAAAAAGGCTTTGGGCCATAAAATCACCATGATGACGGCCTATGATTACTCCACGGGCAGCCTTGTGGACCAGGCCGGTATCGATACCATTCTTGTAGGAGACTCTCTCGGGATGGTGATGCTGGGCTATGATTCGACGGTTCCGGTGACCATGGAGGAGATGCTCCATCATTGCAAGGCGGTTACCCGTGGAGCGAAAAGCGCCTTTGTGCTGGGCGATATGCCTTTTATGTCTTACCAGGTCAGCGTGGAGAAGGCCGTGGAAAATGCCGGCCGATTTATGAAAGAGACAGGTTGTGACTGCGTGAAGCTGGAAGGCGGAAGTGAAATGGCCCCTGTAGTCAAGGCCATTGTTGCCGCGGGGGTGCCTGTCTGTGCACATATCGGTCTCACACCTCAGACGGCCACCAAATTGAGCGGGTTTAAGGTGCAGGGCAAAGATGCGGAAAGCGCGATGGAACTCGTACAGTCGGCCAAGGATCTGGAAGAGGCCGGGGCTTTTATGATCGTCATGGAATGTATCCCTGATCTTCTGGCCGAAAAAATTACCCGGGTCCTTCGAATTCCCACCATCGGCATTGGGGCCGGCAAGGGATGTGACGGCCAGGTCCTGGTATATCATGATCTCGTCGGACTCTTTGAGAGGTTTACGCCCAAATTTGTCAAACAGTATATTAACCTGTCACCTCAAATCAGAGAGGCCCTCGTGCGTTTCAGGACCGAAGTGGAAGATGGATCGTTCCCGGGCCCTGAACACTCCTTTGCCATGAAGTCCGAGGAGGCTGAAAAAATCGACTGATAACGGCCGTCCTTTTGGCCGATACGGAACTCCGGGTACCTCTATCCCGGGGGGCGTACCGGCCAGGGACGTCAAGATCAGGGTACCGACAAAAACATGAGCCTCAACGAGGCTCAGGAGGTCTATCGTGCGATTCCTTATTATTGGCGGAGGGGCCATGGGTTGCCTTTTTGCCGCCCGACTCAAACTGGCAGGCTACAATGTCACACTGATGGAAAAAATAGCCGAATGGGCCGAGAAGATCAACGAACAGGGACTCCGGGTGGAAGGGGTGACCGGAGAATATGGAGCACGCGTTCCCGCCATTTCCGGAAAACCCGAGGTCCCTCCGGATGCGGTCCTTTTTTGCGTAAAGGCAACCAACACCCGGGAGGCCGGTGAGTCCGTCAAGTCCTGGCTCGGACCGGAGACCCTCGTGGTGACACTTCAAAACGGGGTCGGAAATATTGAAATCCTCGTGGACATCTTCGGGCACGACAAGGTTTACGGCGGTGTAACGGCTGAGGGGGCCACGGTTTTAGGCCCCGGACAAATTCGTCACGCCGGACAGGGGGAAACCCTCATCGGGCCAAAGGGGGAACCGGGTAGCCCGATCGAAAGGCTTGTATCGGCGTTTAATACGGCCGGATTCACAACCCGGTCCATCGAGAATGTGCAGGACCTGGTTTGGGGTAAGCTGATCATCAATGTGGGGATCAATGCCCTGACTGCCCTTACGGGGTTGAAGAACGGTCGGTTGCCCCGATTCGACGGGACCCGCAAGATCATGGAGGCGGCTGTCAGGGAGGCGGTGGCCGTGGCCCATGCAAAAGAGATCCGGCTTCCCTACCCCGATCCCGTGGGTCGTGTCTTGGGGGTCTGCGAGGCCACGGCGGGGAACATCGCCTCCATGTTACAGGATGTCCTCAACAAGAAAGTCACCGAAATCGATTTTATCAACGGCGCCATTGTCAGAGAGGGGAAGGCCTTGGGTATCCCCGCACCGGTCAATGCCACGTTGACCTCTCTGGTGCGGGTGGTCCAGGAAACCTACGACGAAAGATTGCCCTAGAGGGGACCTCCGGAGATCGAGTGGTGTGACTACAGACGGGTGAGCCGCAATTTGTATTCGATCTTGCCTCCGGTCTCATTGGTCTTGACCTCTTTTATCAAGAGATTTTTATGTTTTTCCGGGAGAGTGAGCGAGGCACGAACGCCCTTCACCGTGGTGAACGGAAAGACGGTTCCCCAAACTCTTAGCTCCGGAATGCCCTTTTCGGATCGCGACCGTGCGAGAAGGTCTGAGGCCTCCGTTTCAATCTCTTTGATCTCGTTTTCATAGAGGGTGATTTGTTCCTTAAGCCCGGAAATTTCCGCCTCGATTCGATCCGCTTCACAAAAAATGTTGTCGAGATCCTTTTCTCTTTTTACGCTTTGCCCTTCAAGGGTATCGAGGGCGGCCTCAATTCGGGTGACTTGGTCTTTCTCTCCTTTGGCGGCCAGTTCTTCTTTTTTCTCTTTCAGTTGCCGCTGTTGAACCATGGCGTGATCCTGTTCCTGGGCCATGATTCCCAGTTCACTCTGAACCTTTTTTGATTCCTCTTGAAGGGCCTTCGATCGCTTTCGCAGGCCCCCGGCCTCTTCCTCTTTAGAAGAGGTACTCAATTTCAGGGCCTTTATTTCATTCTTGACCTTGGTATCGACCCCGACGATCAGGGTGCAGGGATTTGATTCTTCCGACCCGACCTGATGGGCCTGTATGCCCTTTTTGGCGGCAATACGAGAAGACAGAATACGGCACCGCCTGGCAAGAATCGATCCGCTCGTCTCTATTCGGGTGTCTATGATCTCCTTTTCTGCGACCACGTCCCCCAATGCCTCAACATGTGCCTCTCGAATATGATTGGCCTTAACGCTGCCACCGGCCCGAATGGCGGCACCTATAATTCCCCCTCGGACAATGATATTTCTCTTGGTCTCTATTTCCGCCTGCAGAATTTCTCCGGCGGAAAGACTTCCACTATTCACGCGGAATCCGCTTTGAACCGTTCCCGTAACAATGACCTCACCCTCAAAATCGATATGGCCTGTCTTAAGGTCCACATCGCCCTGGATCTTAAGCTCCGGAAAAACGGATAATTTGCCGCCGGGAAGCAAATCAGCTCGGCCCTGTATGGCCGCGAAGACTTTCAGTCCGTCTTCTGAAATCCTTGCGCCCCTGCCGCTGCGGAGACGAATCTTGCGTAATTTCGGGGGAGGAACGGGTCGACCGAACACGTCAATCCCCGGGATGCCTTCTTTCGGCGGAATTTTTTCGGCCAGGAGATCCCCTTCGTTGACCCGGGGAATGACGCCCCGGTTTTTGAAGTCAATGCTGTCCTCCTCCCCTAATAATCCCACCTTCAAGGGGTCCACATCAAAGAAGTATTTTATCTCCCCTTCACTGCCGGGCTTCGGGGCCCTGCCCTCGGCTATCTTAAAGAATTTACCGGGAACCATTCCGGTTTTCATGTGCTTTTGGATCTGATCGTACGGCAGGACGCCATAGTTAATCCCCTTAGATTCCAGAAAATCCCTGACGGCCTCAAGCGTATCGGGAGATGAGAGGGTTTCTTTGACAAGGATGCCGGCGGTCATCTTGTCATCGGAGACCTTCAGTTTAAAGTCGACGGCATCTTTTTTCGCCCTTTCGTGACCCCTGTTCATCGCCCCGTCCGAACCCTTTCCCTCCTGCGGGGTCGCCGCCGTCTGAAGGCCCTCCTGTCTTGCGAGGATAGCATCCCGCTGTTGTCCGGTCAGGGCCATATTTTTGACCAGGAGATCTCCGATGGGAACAGCAGAACCCTTCTCTTTGAAGATGCGCTGTTGTTCACGGATGGCCTGATCAATGTGATCCTGGGTGGTGAAATTGTTTTTTACGGCGATGGATCCGAATTTGCGATTGATCTTTCTCGCTTTAGCGAGTGACTGTACGGACACTAGGAAACGAAGTTGTTTCTGATTGATGACTCCCTGAAGAACAAGGATTTTGCCCACAGGCAGGTTTTCGCCCTTCTTTTTTTTCTGTTCCTGTAAGTTGATCGCTTTTTTGACCTGTTCCTTTGTGGCGAGATTGTAACGGACGGCAAGCTTGCCGATCACCAGACCGTGATCGTCGTGTGAGATTTTTTCGACGTCGGTCTGCATTTCAGGGGAAAGGGGGGAGGCTTTGTCCTGCGGATTTGTGGCCTTAAAGTCCAGTTTGAAGACGGCGCCGCATTTTTTACATGAAAGATTTCGGCCCTGAAATGCCACTGGTATACGATACCGGGAATGGCAAGAAGGACAGGTTTTAATGTGGGTTTTATCTGTATTCATCAAAAATCCACCTTTACGAAGGTATTGCAAAGAGAGAAAAAAAGTAAAGGAAACATAGGATAACATCATGTCTTTGTAAAGAGAATTGTTTTAGTGATTTTTGACTGTTAAGCGTTTGAAAAAGGATTTCTCAGTAAGAATTTTGTTTTGACACCGTTGGGGACCATATGCTAAATGGACTTAGTCTTGAGTGAATACTATACGTGGGAGGTTCGCAATGTTTGAAATTTTGAAGCGGCAGGAGATGGCCGACGGTACTGTGGTCATGAACGAGATCAGCGCGGCCCTGATCGCCCAAAAGGCAAAACCGGGGCAGTTTGTTATCTTGAAAGCTAATGAAACCGGAGAGCGCATACCGCTTACCATGGCGGATACGGATTCTAAGAAGGGTACGATTACGATTATCTATCAGGTGGTCGGAAAATCCACGGCCCTTTTCAAGACCCTTCAGGTGGGGGATAAATTCCAGGACGT
>CAZXWJ010000100.1:0-14245 GCA_964644375.1 uncultured Desulfobacteraceae bacterium
CCCCCAAAAAGGACCCCCTGCCTCCAATGACGGGTGAATCTGGCGGCAGGGGGGCGCTGGGGTAAATCAATAATAAAACGGGTTGAAATTATCCTGGTAATATTGGGGTCCGATTCTCCTGGGGGTCAGGACCGAGAGGAGAGTTACAGCCACATGCCCCCGTTTTAGGAGATCGGAATCACCACTTTCGGATAAAACCATTTTCTGAATGTCGGGAGGAAAGGTCGCAATATCTTCCTCGGAGACCACCCTGGACACGTTCAGTCCGTCAAAACGTGGAAGCCTCCCCCTGGAGCCGCCGTCCGAAACGATCAATACCGGCACCTTTAGGCTCGCTATCAGATCCACCAGATTCAGACCGGGTGAGCGCAGGATGTCCGACACGATCATGTCATAATTGTTCCGAAGTATCAGACGCCGCCCTTCCTCGGAGCTGGATGCTTTGTCGAATCGGGCCTCAGGAGAAAGTTTGAGAATTTGCCGTTCGAGGTGCCGCAGACCTTCCATCCGGGCATGAATCCCCAAGATATTTTTTTTCGGCAAGTTATAGGCTTCCATAAAGCCACCTCCTGCATTCTATTGAGACTGAATTTGTAGTCCATGCATCCTCCACATGATTTTCATGCACATTACCTTTCGGCAGGTTCCCAAAAGGTTCCCAAAGTCCCGAATCATGTCATTGAAATTTTTAAAAAAGCACGATTAAACAAACGGAAAATATCAAAAAATATTTTAAGCGGATAGACTCACGATCGTTTTTCTTGAATTCCCCGGGCCGGCCGGCCCGGGAGGATGAGCTTTCAATATCACTGAATCATAAACGAGGGGAGAAAAAACAACAGAACGGCGGTTTTAGAATTGCGTCATGGCTGATCAATGCTGTATTTTCATATAGATCGAATTGGTTAAATCGTCCGGAACCGTATCAAGCCCTTCACTGAGGGCCTTCTTACATTTTTCATAGACCCTTAAGGCCTCATTTTTCCTTCCCTTGGTGCCATAGAGAACCATCACCCGCCGATAGGCCGATTCGAGCAGGGGATCCACTTCCAGGGCCTTTTTGTAATGGTGGATGGCCTTGTTCAGTGCCCTTCGACTTTCACAATCCCGGGCCAGTTTCAGATGGGATTTTATGTACTTCCTGCGCAACCTCTCCCGCATGGCATTGACCCGATCGTTGTAGAGTTCCCCGGGAAGAAAATCCCCTTTGTAAAACGCGACCACCTGTGAGTATAGCGAGAAGGCCTCCTTTTCATTTCCCTTTTTCCCCTCGGCCTCTCCCTCTTCGACCAGCGACATAAATTGGTAGGCATCCACTTCGCAGAGATCTTCATCCAGGTAAAGCCGATTTTCCTTCAGGTGAACATAGGACGACCCGAACGCGCTATCCATTTCGGGCTCCAAAGATTTTCTGAGGCGGTGAAGGGCCGTCTTGAGGTTTTTTATCGGGGACCCGCTCTCAGGCCAAAGATCGTCCATAATAAGCTCGGCCGAAATCTTCCCCGAACCACGGGCAAGAAGGGCCTTGAGAAGGGCCTTAGGTTGATTTCCTTCCCAATCCTCTTCCGCCATGGAAATCCCATCCCGATCTACTTGAAATTCGCCCAGGGTCCTGATACGGATCCGAGAAACTTTGGAGCGATGGATGGTCTTCATGATCGACTGTGCCTTTTTGCGGATTTCCCGGCTGGTGTGTTGCTTCAACCTATCGAGTTCCGGACCGGCCATGTCGGCAAGGTGCGCCACCAATAGGCAACCGGCATAATTTTCAGCCTCCGCAACTTTAAATTCAAGCGTCAGACCACATACCCTTGCCAGGTCCTGGTCGCTGAATATCGTAAGCCTTTTGTAGCCTCTTTCTTCAGCGATTTTGAATGCGGTTGCCAAGTGGGAGGCGCTCTCATCGAACTCCGAATTGCGCCACTTCCACAGTGCCAGTGCCAGATGAGACTCCGCCGCGTGAATGGCGCTCTTGATCCGGGTGAAGTATTCCAGGGCATCAATGAGAAATTCCCCCGCCCGATGATCATCCCTGAGGTGAAAAAAGAGCAGTCCCACCAACAGTTTTCCCAAGTGAATATGAAACGCAGAATGTGTCTGCTTTGTCGAAAACTCTTCTATCGCCCGGTAAACGAGGCCCCTGCTTTCCCGGAAATCGCCCTTACGGTAAGAAGCTATCCCCATGAGGAGATAATACATGGCCTCCCCGAACCGGTTTCCCGTGGCACGGGAAAAATTCAGAAGCCTCCTCCCGATTTCGGCAGCGTCAACGTAGTTCCCTGCATAGATGTTTAATCGCATTTCCGAATAATGGGTAGTGGCATAAAGATACTGAAAACCGTATCTGTCTAAACCCTCCTTCAAAAAACCAACCCTTTCTTTAGCTTCCCGGAAATCTCCGCGAAAGAGGGCAAGCTCGCACAGTTCCTTCGCCAACAACATTTCCAGTTCTCGAATGCCTGTCTCCTTGACCACACGGGTCCCCTTTTTCGAAAGGGTCCATGCATGGGAAAACTCGCCGAGATAGATCAACCCGATCAAGGCACCCACGATGGCGTTCAGCAGAAGCACCTTATCACCCACTCTCTTTGCCTCAGTCTCTGCCTTGGTGCATGCCAGGAATCCTTTCCGCGGATCTCCTCCCCGCAAGCTATAGGCGATACCCAGTTCACACCAGAGGTAGGCTTTTTCTTGGCAGAAGGTCTTTTTATCCATATCCCCCAATAGAGATTCCGCTCTCTCGATGAGTTCCGCCATAGGGATAAAATCACTCCCTCTTGCGATGGTTGTTTCGATCAGGAGAGCGAGCGAGACCATTTGGCCCCTGACATCGCATGCTTTCTCAAAGAGGTCGAGGGCATCCTTCAGCGTGCCGATATTCTCCTCCACGTCCGTGCATCGGCGGGCCAATGATAAATAAAACAGCAACCAGGGTCTTTGCAGGACCAACTCCTTCGGAAGGGCACGGAGCCGTCGCGCAAGATCCACTGTCCTGCCGCTCCTCCAGAGGTACATTCCAATGCGCTCCAGGGAGCATGCCGCCCTGTCATAGGCACGGCACTGCAAATAGAATTCCGCCGCCTGTTCCAGATCGCCTCTTTTTTCATAGAGGGTTCCGGCCCTCAAGAACAGGGCCCGTCGGGAATGATCATCCCGATCGGTCTCGAATTTTTCCCGCAGAAACTCCCTGAAAAGTTGATGAAATCGAAAGACCTCACCCTTTTCCGAATCATAGACCGATGTCACAAATAGATTTCTCGCTGAAAAATCACGAAGCACTCCCTGGGCATTTTTCACCCCGTTGAAATATTTGAGAAAATCCGGTTCAAGGGTCTTCAGGATCGAGCATTCGATAAGAAGGTTCCGCTTCTCCTCCGGTTCGGAAGAAAAGATCTCCTCCGCAAAGTACCGAAAGACCTCGCCCTTAAACCTTGGGGGCACATCACTCGCAAGGTAATTGTCTCTCGAATCTTCGGGCATCCGCAGCAGGATCTCGGAAAGTAATACAAGCCCGCCGACCCAACCCTCGGTCAGTTGGTGCATCGATCTGATTTGCTCGGAGCGGAGGGAGATCCCGCGGCAATCCCGCAAAAATGACCCGGTTTCCTCGAGGGTAAAGGCAAGATCCTCGTTGGTGATGACAAAGACCTGCTGCTTGACCTTCAGAGCCTGGATCTGCAAGGGAGGCATCTCCCGTGAGAGAATGAGAAGGTGGATATCCGGGGGTAACTCCTCGATCAAGACTTGAAGAAATGGGAAAGAAGGGGCATCGGGGTGCAGCCGATCCAGACCGTCGAGAACGATTTCAACCGGCCCCGGAACGCGTTCGAACAGGGCGTCTATCCACTCCCGGTGCAAAGAAATTTCCAGTCGAGGCCCTGTGTTGATCGAGGGGTAGGACAAGAGAGGTTCAAGGTCGACATCGTTGAGAGCCTCTTGAAGACTTGCAACGATCAGATAGAAAAGGTTTGCCGGGTCTGACTCGTTGCTGTTGAGATTGGCCCAGGCCAGAGGCTTGCCCAGGGTCTCGACATAAGCCGCTCCCAGCGTCGACTTTCCTTGGGCGGCCTGGCCCAGGAGGAGCGTCAACCTTTTATCCTTATTTTGTTGCAGGCTTTCGGTGAGCCTGGGGCGTGTCAGAATGCCGGGTAGTCTGGGGGGAGCAATCTTCGAGATATTCGGCTTAGGCTTCATATCCTCACATCACAAGAGAATCACCTCGAGAGCAGCATCGTTCGCGTGGAGGAGAGCTAGAGATTCATCATGTCTTTCAAGACCGCAAGAAGCCTTCAGTCAAAAGGATTTAATCCAATGTATGCAATTATTGTCCTTACACAAAGGACCGTCAAGACATTTTCTGCCCCCTGATCCACGCTCGCGGCAAGAAACCGGGACCGCCGGTCCGGAAAAAAAGTCTATTCTTCCTTGACCGACGTCTCGAATTTCAGGCCATACTTTTCAATCCTTGCATGCAAGGTCGGACGGGAAAGTCCCAGAAGCTTGGCTGCCTTGGATCGGTTTCCGCTGCTCAGGTTGAGCGCCTCGCTGATTAGGACACTGGCAAACCTGTCCATGGCCGCATCGAAAATGTGATCCTGATCCTTGACGCTCAGCAGTTCATTCACCCAGCGCTTGATGGTCTGTTCCGCCGTTTCGTCGTTGGCGGGCCGACCCAGCGCCTCTCCCCGAATGGCCTGGGAGATACCCTCAGGGCTTATGGGCGCTCCGCGGCTGAATATCAAGGCCTTCTGGATGGTATTGGCAAGTTCCCTGACATTGCCCGGCCAGGGATAATTTTTGAGCATGGCGCTCGCCTCTTTGCTTATTCCAGGGTAATCCATACCCATTTCCGCGGCATACCGGGAGATGAAATACTCGCAGAGCAAGGGGATATCGCCGGGCCGCTCCCGCAGTGGTGGCAGCCAGATGGTGACCACCTTCAGGCGATAGTACAAGTCTTCGCGGAACCGGCCCTCTGCCAGAGCGTCTTCCAGGTTGCGGTTGGTCGCTGCAATGATTCGCACATCCACAGGAAAAGTGTCGCGTCCGCCGAGGCGTTCGATGCTCTTTTCCTGGAGGAGCCGCAAAATCTTGGATTGAATGGAAAAGGGCATATCCCCGATCTCGTCCAGGAAGACCGTGCCGTGGTTGGCCTGTTCGATCTTTCCGACACGGCGATGGACCGCCCCCGTAAAGGCCCCCTTTTCGTAGCCGAACAGTTCACTTTCCAGCAGCGTTTCCGGAATAGCCACGCAGTTGATGACCAGGAAGGGCTTGTTGGCCCGAAGGCTGTGCTGATAGGTGGCCCTCGCCACAAGTTCCTTCCCCGTGCCCGAATCGCCTCTAATCAGAACCGTCGCATCCGTCGAGGAAACCCGTCCGATGGCCTTGTAGATATCCTGCATAACCTTGCTCCGGCCAATGATGCCTTCCCTGTCGGTCATTTCGGGTGTGGCATTCATATCCACCGGAGAACGCATGAAACGGCTGGCCTCCAGCGCCTGTCCTATAACCGCCAGCATATCAGGGATGTCGAAGGGCTTGAGGAGGTAGTCGAAGGCACCCATCTTCGTGGCCTCGATGGCCGTTTCCGTGGTGCCATAGGCCGTCATAATGATGACCGGGAGTTTGGGTTCAATCTCGTTTATGACCTTGAATGTCTCAAAGCCGTTCATCCCGGGCAACCGCATATCAAGAATAACCAGATCCGGTGATTTTTCACGGACACTTTTCACCCCCGCCTCGCCTGAGGCGGCGCTCTCCACAGTATAGCCTTCTTCCGCGAGAAGTTTCTCAAAACTCTTTCTTAATTGATCATCATCATCAATGATCAGTATCGTACTCAATGTCTTCCTCCTTTACCGGGAGAGCGATGATAAAAGTTGCCCCCTCGTTGCGCTTGGATGTCAAATTCAGAGATCCGCCGTGCTCTTCAATGATCCGGATCGTGATGCTGAGGCCCAGACCCGACCCCTCCTCCTTGGTCGTGAAAAAAGGCTGAAAAACCTTTTCCCTGATGGATTTCGGAATACCGGGGCCGGTGTCGGTCAGGCGAATGACAGCCGTAAGTCCGGAATCGTCGGCATGGGACTCCTCCTCGTCGATGAATATTTTTCCGCCCGTACCCTTCATGGCCTCGCAGGCATTTTCGATCAGGTTCGCCAAGGCCTCTTTTAATTGCTCGGGATCGACCTGAACCTCCGGGAGCGGTTTTTTTCGATGCAGCTCAATGACCACATCGTAGGATTCGAGGCGGTGATGGAGCAACTGGATGACCATATCCACGACTTCCGAAGGGCTTACCCTCTGCATTTTGAGCTTGGGAGGCCTGGAAAATTCGAGAAAATTTTGAACAATGGTGTCTGTATGGTCAATCTCCTCGGAGATGACTTCAAAATCCTCTCTCTGATCAAAAGACAAATCAAGGGTGCGCCCGAGGGAAAAAAGCCGCATTTTCACGGACGTTAGCGGATTTCGAAGACTGTGGGCCATACCGGCTGCAAGCTTCCCCACCATCGCCATTTTTTCCGCCTGCAACAGATGTTCCCGGCTTTTTTCCAGCTCTGTGTGGGTCTGATCCACGTCTTCGATCAGCCCTCGGACGCTGCGTCTAAGGGCCTTTACCTCGTCATCGGCCTGCCCCGCTCCCACTTCCCGGTCCGCCTCAAGGGCGAGCCGTCGCACCGGTCCCAGGATGTTATTCACGAGAACAAAGGCAAGGAGTACGGCCAAAAAAATGGCGGCCAAAATGGCCGTTCCCGCAATAATCCTGAGCTTGGTGGCCTGAGTATGGCTCCTGCCCTTGACCTGCTCGATTCGCTCTTTGTAAAAATCTCTATATTCTCGGCAACTGTCCAGGATCTGGAAGTAGTGGTCGCGAACATCCTTGTGAAGCTTGGAGCCCATCTCCCGCTGTCCCATCTGGTAGAACTGAATCACCTGATCCTGGGTCTCGATATAAGCCACGTAGTCCGTTTCGATTCGGTCAATGACCTGGCTTTGCCCCTCGGATTCCGAAAAAGACCGGGCCTCTTCAAGCCGCTGCCTGAAGATTTGGCGATATTCCCCCAGGGCCTTCAGCCAATCGGGGTCTCCGTCCTGGTAATAATAGGAAACGAATCCCTTTTGGTAGGCGAGAGATGATTCCAGGGCCTCAGCCGCCTGAGAGGCGGCCAGATTTTTATCGATGAGGTAGGTCAAGAGGCCTTCCATCCGGTAGGTGTACCACACCATGACCAATCCGCCTATCAGGGTGATAAGCACCAGTGTAGTAAGTACCGTATAAATCCTTACGCGAAGGTTAAGCTGGTTCCACATGTATTGAATTCCCATGCTGCAGGGTCTGAGCTTCGGCATCCCCGGAGGGTTCGGCGGTATTTTCTGTTAAGTGATGCGCCGTTTACGGGCCGGGCACCGTAATGCCGTCAAGGTCCCTTCATTCCGGTGTCCTTCCGGTTATCCCTGCAGTTTAATTATAAAAGATAAGGTCTCCACCCCCTGTTGTCAAAACCCGTTGGAGATTCCTTGCCGGGAAGGTTCCCACCACAATCCTTAAAGCGGCCTAAAGGCCGCAGGTCTTGATCGCCTCGCAGACCGCCTTAAATACATCCGTGAGCCGGAGGATCCCCACAATGTCATTCCCCCTCGTGACGAGCAGGGATGGATGATGCCCCATGAGCAACTGATGAAGCGCCTCTCCCAGGGAAGCATCCTCATCCACATACTCGCCTTCGGTCGGGGTATACATGATGTTTTTCACCCGCACGGAAAAAGCCTTTCGACAGATATCATTCAGGGGTTTTTCCCAAAGTTGGTAGTGGGCAAGCATGGACTTCATGAAACTTCTCGTAAAACCACCCCACCGCGTCGAATATTTGGACTCGGAAATTTCCTCATACTTGGGCTCGAGTGCACGGAGGATATCGAATTGGCTAAGTTTGCCTACGATTCTTTTATCCTTGTCGTACACAAGGACGGCCCGATGCCGGTATCTGCTCTGATCAAACTCCCGCTGGGCCTTTTCCAGGGCCTGGACCGCCTCGTAGAGCGTGGCCTCTTCCGAGACCGTCGCGTATTCGGCGAGTGGGACCATCAACGCCTTGACATTTATCGTTTTCATGCGGCACCCCCTTTATTTGATTGATAAAAATTTGAAATAAACGCCTGTCCTGTGGCCGCGCATCCCGATAGACTCATTTTCATCATGATGACATGACGCCGTACTTTTTGAGTTTTTTGTGCAGCGTCTTTCGGGTGATCCCGAGACGCCTTGCAGCCTCGCTCTTGTTGCCCCCGGCAAGGTCCAGGGTTTTGAGGATCGTCTGCCTTTCCACCTCATCCAGGGGCATATCCACCGATAGGTTATCCAGCAAGGGTTGCGTTTCCTCGATCTGCGTTTCCCTGATAACCAGGGGAAAATCCGCCTCACCCAGATAATCGGATCGCGAAAGAACGACCCCTCGCTCCACTGCGTTCATGAGTTCTCTGACGTTTCCGGGCCAGTCATGCCGGATGAGCCGATCCATGGCCTGAGGCGTAAAGCCCTTGATTGACTTGTTGTTCTTTTTTGAAAAAATATCCAGAAAGTGCTGGACCAGGAGCGGGATATCCTCTCGTCTCTCTCTCAGGGGAGGAAGGGTCAGGTTCACCACGTTAAGCCGATAATAGAGGTCTTCTCGGAACCCCTCCTCCATGATTTCACGGAGCAGATCCCTGTTTGTCGCGGCAATGACCCTCACATCCACCCTGATGACCTCCTCCCCCCCCACTCTCGTAATTTCCCTCTCCTGAAGAACGCGGAGCAATTTGACCTGCATGGCCGGGGACATCTCGCTGATCTCGTCCAAGAACAGGGTCCCGCCCCGGGCCTGGACGAAACGCCCCTCCTTTCTTCGGTGGGCCCCGGTAAAGGCTCCTTTCTCATGACCGAAGAGCTCCGATTCCAGAAGGGTTTCCGTGATGGCCGCACAGTTGATTTTCACGAAGGGACCGATCTTTCGCGGACTGTTGAAATGAATCGCTCCGGAGATCATCTCCTTGCCGGTGCCGGATTCCCCGTCGATGAGCACTGTGGCCTCGGTCGGCGCCACCTGCGCCACGGTTTCCAGGAGCTGCACCATGGCCGTGCTTCGCCCGATGATATGGTGCCGGTCAAACTGGCTTCCCAGGCTCTCCCGAAGAAGTCGATTTTCCTCCCTGAGATGGGTGTGATCCATGGCCCGTTCCATGGTAAGCTGGAGTTCATCAAAGTCCAGGGGTTTGGTCAGGTAATCGTAGGCGCCGTTTTTCAGGGCCTCAAGGGCGGTTTCAACCGATGAATAAGCGGTCATGATGATCACGGGAATGGCCGGGTTGTAGGTCTTGATCTCCCGCAGGGCCTCAAGGCCCGAGACCTTGATCATGCGGATATCCATCAGGATCAGGTCAAAGGCCCGTTCATAGACCGCTTCGATGGCCCGAGAACCGTCGTTTGCCTCGAGGACATCATACCCCCAGCCCCCAAGGAGGGTTCTCAACATGGCGCGATGAGCGGAATCATCGTCCACAATCAGGATCTTGGTTTTCTTTTTCATCATGGATAGCCCGCTGCACGTTCTATGAGGTTAATCGATCATGCCTTCCTTTTTCCGTTCTCTGCCGCCCGGCCTGCGGGTCAAAAATTTTCAAGGCCCACAAAACGGCATACCGTATCAAGAATCTTCCTTGGGCAGCATGATCGAGACCCTGGTCCCTTTGCCAACCTCACTTTCCACCTGCACTTGTCCCCCATGGGACTCGACAATTTTGTGCACAATAGCCAGCCCCAGGCCCGTTCCAGAAGGCCTGGTCGTAAAGTAGGGATCGAAGATATGAACCAGGTTCTCCCTGGTAATTCCAACACCGGTGTCCGAAACGGTGATTTCCACTTTTCCGGAATCCCCACAGGCATGGAGTCCGATAGAAAGGGTTCCGCCCCCCTCCATGGCCTCCACGGCATTCAAGCAGAGGTTGAGAAGGACCTGGTTGAATCGGTCGGGATCCATAGGGACCTCCCTGATCTTTGAAGAGAGGTCCTTTTCGATATGAATACCTTTGGTCTCGGCCTGTTTCTCGATCATCTTCAGGGCGTGTTCGATCACCATATGGATCGGGACCGAACGTTTCTGGATCTTTACGGGCCGTGCAAATTCGAGAAGCTGGCTGATAACCCGGTTCAACCGGTCCACTTCGTGGATCATGATCGTTGCGGTTGCCTGATCTTCCGGATTCTCCCTGTAACGGTCCCTGAAATAAGTGGCAAAGCCCTTGATAGAACTCAGGGGATTGCGGATTTCGTGGGCGATTCCTGCAGCCAGCCTTCCCAGGGACACCAGGCGCTGACTGCGTTCGATCTCCTTCTTGAGGTGTTGAACCTCCGTAAGGTCCCGGAAAAGAAGGATATGTCCCCAAAAGGTCCCGTCGTCGCCCACCAAAAGGGATACGCTCACGTCCAGGGGGACGGTGACGCCGCTCTTCAGGAGGCAGTCTATCTCTCTTTCCACGATCTTATTTTCCCCTGCGACCTCATCGATGAGGGACCACAGGGGTTCAGGAAGAATCTCATCCGCGCGTTTGTCTGAAATATCCCTTGACGAGAGATGGAGAACGGACTCGGCCTCCTGATTCAATGAGGCGATCCGGCCTTCTCCGTTCACCGCCACAAGGCCTATGGGCATGTTTTCCACGACATTGTCGGAAAAGGCCTTGATCCGGGTCAGAGACGTCCTCGTGGAACGATACGCCTGGGCCAGAAAAAGCGTTAAGACCCCTCCAAAACCAATCAGGAGAAGGACAACGGCCATGAGTACAGTGTGTCGGGTATCCTCTTTTCTCGCCTCTTCGAGGGCAACCGTATCCATACCCACAAAGATGATCTGTCTGTTCTCCTCGAAGGCTTCCTTCAATTCTTGAAAGTCATGATGCCAACTCTGCCGCTTCATGCTCCGGCCGCCTCTTGGAGGGACAAAGGTCGGCGTAAATCGCCGAAAAACCTCAAACACGGCCGGGCCGCCGTTCTTTTCGACCACCTGGCGCCAAAGCAGGGCCTCCGATCGAAAGACCGTTTCCAGATCGAGGTCTAGGCCATAGCTTCCTCCGATTCTCGCGGGATCGTTATGGGCAAGGATCGTACCCTGAACATCCGTCACGATCAGATACAGGATGTCGGGGAGCTGCGCCGTCTCGCTGAGTAATTTCTGGAGCTGAAAACCACTCCCCCGCATGCCCATCATCCCCATCATACCGGTTCGGGTCCCGGCCTCAAAGGAACGGATCAGGGCGGCCCCCTTTTCCAGTAAAAGGAGGGTCATCTGTTCCTTTTGTTTATTGATGTTCTGGATCGTCCAGAAAACAAAAATCGGTACGAGGATCATAATCGCACCCAGAATGATCCAGGACGGAATCCCGATCCAGGACTTTTTTTGAACGCCGTTTATCATGTCATTTCACCGGATTCTATTCCAGGCAAAAAGCGGACCAAATCAATATGTTCAGGCTCGAAGACGGGTGACGTAAGGAACCTGATTCTGGCAGAATCAGTACCGGCAGGTTTCTCACGAGAGAGACAGGAGCAGCTTTTTCAAAGGGTGATTCAATTTATCAAAAATCGCGTTGCACTGAAAGTTGGATACTTTATACCCATCTGGATACTCAAAGCGGGTACTTAGTATCCATTTTTTCGAAGTCACTTGCAAGCGAATCCCGCACCCTCTGCCCGAAATTTATCAAATATTTGTGTCTTATTAGATAGTTATTCAGAAATTTCCACAAATGGCACACCCCTTGCTTTTGTATTAGGTCAAAACGACGAACAACCTGAACAAGACAAAGGAGGGAAAAAAATGAAAAGAATCATCGGAGTTGTCGGAATCATTGGATTGATCGGTATGATGGCCGTCCCCGTCCTGGCCTACGGCCCCCGAGGGGGTAGCGCTGGATACGGAAACAGGGGTGGAGGCCCGGCCAACTGCCCCAATTACGGCGGAGGCTATGCGGCAAGGGCCGCAAACATTACGGAAGAGCAGCGGGACGAACTGGATAAGCTGCACCAAAAATTCTATGATGAAACCGCCCAGACGAGAGGCGACCTCTTGGTCAAAAGGGGTCAAATGCGGATCCTGATGAACACTTCCAGTCCGGATGAGACCCAGGTCATGGCCCTTCAGAAAGAGATCCATGATCTTAAAGGTAAAATGGCCGAGGCGAGAATCACCTATCAACTCGAGGCCCGCAAAATCAACCCGGATGCCCGCTTGGGCCGGGGATACGCCAAAGGCGGACATGGTCGCCACATGAAGGGTGGTGGCCCGGGATATGTTCCAAATTGCCCCAACCGGGACGGACAAGGTTGTGCCCGAGGCATGGAGCCCGGCGCCATGAGGAGCGGATACGGCCAGAGAAACTGCGGGAACTAAATCAACCGTATAAAGAGGGCGGATACAATCCGCCCTCTTTATTTTGTTATAGAAAACCTCATCCTTCCCCGCGCAGTGATATCTTCTAAGGGCAAACGGATAAGGACGGGCATGCCGCGATGGATTATGGTGCCCATTCCGGCACCTTTACCTATAAGGCCGTCGTAGAGGGCATTCGGGCCGAGTTCCAGATTATGAGCATGGCAAGCATGAACATGAAAGATCCCGAAGGTTCGACCCGTCCTATCATGGCAACGTTCTTCATGGACGCATGGATTATCAGATCAAGAAGCTTGCGGGCAGGATCAAAGTGATCGCTCCCTCCGGCAAAGATCAGGTGGGACGCTCAAGGATTATAGCGGGGTGTATGCGGCAAACTTTACCTTTGATGAAAGAGGAAAATGGCGGGAACCCTGTCTTTTCAAGGCGTTGTTGACTCCCGCTTTCGCGGGAGTGACGTGATTTTCGACTTTTTACGGGTTCATCAAATTCCGGTATCCCCACAAATGAACGGGATCGTATCAGAAAGAGAATCACGCTTCAGGGCGGGAGCAGGCTTTCGCTGTCTTTTAAGAGGATACCGTTACGCGATTTTTCGACCTATATCCTGTATTTCTCTTCACCCTCCCGAGGCACCATCTCCGTCCATATCTTTTTCCCAGTTTTCAACTCTCACTTAAAAGTCGGGACCCGAAGACCTTCTGTTTGAATCTCACCACAAAATAGACGACCGAAAGGATAAGGGCGGGGAGATAGAGCCACCAGGCAAAGGGGTTGGGGATGCCGGTATGGGGCATGTCGTCGGGAAGGCAAAGAATGTTCTTCCAGTCCCAGCAAAAGGCCACAATCATCAGGAACCCGCAACCCAGTTCGATGACCCAGTCGAACCAGCGCCAATGGAAGGTGACGCCCCGTTCATCGCAGAAAAAGAGGAGTGAGCCGGCCGTGGTCATGGAAAGGGCAATCAACACCGGGGTAATCACCGGGCCGACCCAGGGAAGGGGGATAAAAAAGAGAAGATCCCAGGTCATGAGACCCTCGGGCCACCCGACCATGACCCGAAGCCAGATGTAGTAGAAGATGTCCCATATCCCAAAACCGATCATGAAAAAACAGAATTTTTGCAGGGGACTCTTCCCGGCGGCACACCCCACGGCCACGAGCATGAGGATCGTCGCGATCTCCCGGCCGAATTCGATATTCATGAGATGGTCCGTAACGAAGCGCCCCTCCTGCCAACCCGCGGCAATGGGAAAGGAGAAGCCTCCGCCGAAATAGATCTCCCTGAGATAGACGACCACCGAACTCTCGACCCAGGCAAAGGTGATGCCGAACACCATCACCCAGATCCATCGTCTCAGGGCCTCTAGGGGGACCTGACCCGCATTGTTCCCGGGAATGCCGAAAAATCGTGCCATGATGATAGGGTTCAAGATTTGTAAAGGGTGAAGCGATAATGACTGGTTTCGGCGGGGCAAACCGCCCCGCCGAAAGGTCTGCGAACGTCTGCATCCGCTTGACCCGTCAAGGCCTCGGCGGATCCACGGGTAATGGCTATTCTGCCCTTTTTCAGTGGCTCTTCGGCCAAGACCGGTCTATGCTTTCACAATTTTTTCCAGGATCTTACCGTAGGCCGCGTTGAGGTCCCCGTCATCCTTTGCCGCCAGCTCGCCCAGTCGACCGGTGTCCCCGAAAACAACCAGCCTCGGGTCTACGGGAATCGAGCCGAGCATGGGGACCTGCATCGATTCAGCCATCCTTGCCCCGCCACCGGAGCCGAAGAGGTCGATCTTTTCATTGCAATGGGGGCACGA
>CAZXWJ010000101.1:0-14175 GCA_964644375.1 uncultured Desulfobacteraceae bacterium
TGTAAATCAGAAAAAAGGATAAGATTTTCAGAAAGTGCCCGACAAGATTTGAAAGGCCATAGGCATGGACGTAAAGGGTAAAGAACAATTCCGAGCCTATGGTGAGCAGGATGGATACGACCAGCAGTTTAAGGACGTTTTCGTCAAAATCCCCTCTTCTTCTATACAGAAGAATCATGCTCCCTGCCAGAAAGATGCAGATGATATATTCGCTGATCTTCTTGAAGGCCGTTAGCCCCGATCCCTCGATAAAGCAGTCCGGAAAGATGCTCCAGGAAAAAATGGACAGCAGCATCAATGAAAAAATCAGGCCGTAAACCGCGAACACCAGGTCGGCCCTGAGACTTTTCCTCATAAGTATGGGGGCAAACAGGAGTGAAAGGCTTTCCAAATACCGCGCTGCAATCCACATTTGGGTAGGAAGGTTTGTCCCGGCCTTCGGGAAAACACCCATCCCTTTGTAGGAGAGTGTATGGACGAGATCCAGACCTGCGATATAGAGATAGGCGACCCCCAGAACCAGGAGATAGCTGTTGTCGAGGGTGCGGCGCACATTCCAGGCCACAATGAAGATACCGCAGGCCACGATAATGCTGAAGGTCTCAGCCAGGCTGTGGAAAAGGAGGTAGTTGAAAAGGCTTGTTAAATAGAGACCTGCCAGAATCAGACATCCTGATAACATCGCCTCATACTTATATTCCCTGGTCACCTCTTGCCTCCTTCTGTGACGAATGGAATAAAGCCGGGATAAATTCGAACGCGCAGAGTCTGATTTCGGAAACACGCCACCGGGGTTTTTTTATGAGCGGAGAAGGTCCAGGATTCAGCAGGCGCCTCTATTATAGGCTTCTTAGCCCGAAGTTTTTCCCTCATGGTTCGTGCATCTTTTTTTGAACAGATCCCCTTTCCTTGTGATCTTTCCAACCCCATTGAACTGCTTTTACTTTAACTGCCCCGGAACACTACCATCTTTTTTTGTTTGGCTCAACCGTTTTGAATCATTCCTTAAAAAGAATCGTTGACATTTTTATAAGGATTCGTTCTATTTGCCTTGATTGTCGGAGGCTATGCTCGCGTCCCGCCGGGTACGGTTCTCTTATGGGCTCAGCGGGTCAAACGTGGTCTCCCAAAAGAATAAAAGGAGTACAGGGTGGAGGAGATTTATGGCCAAAAGGGACCGGAGGTCATCAAGATCCGCAAGCAGTGACCTGTCCGGTCTCTTGAATTCGCAGGGCTCCGAAGGCATTCGGGGCCTTTTTTCCACTCGGAACACATCATTCAATGATTCAAATCACCCCCCATATTTGGATTGACGAACGGGATATCCGGTATGATTTCATCCGTTCCTCGGGACCCGGCGGGCAGAATGTCAACAAGGTGGCCACGGCCGTCCAACTCCGGTTCCACGCGGCCAAAGCCTCCTATCTGCCTGGTGATGTCCGTCACAGGCTGGCCCGACTGGCCGGAAAACGGATGACCGATGAGGGCGTTATCGTCATCCAGGCCCAGCGCTTTCGCACCCAGGAGCGCAATCGTCAGGATGCGTTGGACCGTTTGATCGCATTGGTTCGACGGGCGGCCGAAAGACCCAAGCGCCGCATAAAGACAAGACCGACTATGGCCTCACGGAAAAGGCGTTTGGAGCAAAAACGACAGCGCAGCAAAATTAAGACGACGAGACAACCCGTTCATACCTCTCAGGATTAACATTCCTGATGAACCTGCATGAATATTGCGGTCTCGCAAGGTATAATCCCGCCCGGGGGGGGACAGTTGGACTTTTTACAAAGCCGTCAAGCCTGCTTTTTGATATAGATATCCCTCTTGGGGTAGGGGATTTCGATGCCCTCTTGGTCGAAGACCTCCTTCACACGATCGGTGATGTGGGAAATGGTATCCATCCTCTTTCGCGGTTGGCTGATCCAGACCCTGGCTTCTAGGTTGACCGCCGATTCCCCGAAGCTCTTTGCCACCACCTTCGGTTCGGGACGCTGCATGACCCAGTCCAGTTCCAGGGACAACTTTGTAATGATCTCCTTGGCCTTTTTGATATCCGCATCATAGGCAATGCCGATAGGGACTCTTACCCGGATCTCCTGGGTAATGGTGGTGTAGTTGATGATATCCCGCCTCATGATTTCGTTGTTTGGGATGATGATGACGATATTATCGGTGGTTCGAATCTTGGTGGCGCGAAGCCCGATGTCCAGCACATCCCCCCAGGTGGAGGAATTGACCGGGGCGGTCCAAACCTCGATCCGGTCTCCCACCTCAAAGGGCCGGTCGATAATCAGGAGAATACCCGCGATCAGGTTGGAGAGGGTATCTTTGGCCGCAAAACCAATGGCAATACCGGCAATACCCGCACCGGCGATAAAGGGCAGGATGTTTACCCCCAGGACATCCAGGGCCAGGATGGCGGCCGTAACGAAAATGATGACGCTGGCGAACCGGTTCAGGAGATCGAAGATCACGTCATCGACTTTACTCTTTGTCCTGTCGGCGAGCTTTTCTCGGAGAAGGGGCAGTAAGGTCCTGGCCATACCATTGGTAAAGGAGGCCAGGAGCATCACCATGAAGGCGAAAAAAATTCTTTCTATCACGGGCAGGTTGATGAGATTCAGCAACCCGATGCCTGCCAGGATAAGAATCGTGTAGTGGCCGGCCTTCCTGACCAAAAGAAAAAAGTGGCCCGTTTCCTTGAAAAAGGGATGATCTTGGAATCGTTTTTTTACCCTTCTGACAACCCAGTTGAATACCCACCAGGCAACGGCGGCGACCAGCAGGATCAACAGCACCTTGACACCGGCGTCCAGGATTTCGTCCTGGTGGGCCACGAATTGCCGGAAAATGTCCTGAAATGGGTTTTTCATTTAGTTCCTCTCTTAATTTTATGGAAACGGATGCATGATATTTTGCGGTTTATACAGGGCCTTTCAGGGTCTGGTCCTCAAGCGCCCTGATCTCTTGTTCCAACTCTCGAAGAGATACAGTCTCAAGAACGGCCCTTCCGATGCCCTTGAGCAGGACGAGGTCTACCCTGTCCCCCCGTCGCTTCTTGTCCTTCTGAACGGCCTCGACCATCTCCTTCGTCCCGAGGGTGCACCGCGTCGGCAAGTGCATCTTAGAGAGCAGATCGATAATCCTTTCCACCTCTATTGCTGAGAGATACCCACGGTTCTCGGACACCCTCGCCGCCAGCACCATTCCCATGCCGACCGCTTCCCCGTGGGACAAGGCCAGATTTTTTTCGATTGCGTGCCCGAAGGTATGACCAAAATTGAGTATTTTTCGCAGACCCTCCTCCTTTTCATCCCTGTTGACCACCTCGACCTTGCAGGATAATGCGGCATGAAGGATCTTCTCCATCACCGGTTTTTCAAGACCCAGGGCCTCTTGATAACGGTCTTCCATGAACTGGAAAAGCCCGGCATTCCCTATCAGCGCACATTTGATTACTTCGGCAAAACCACAGGCGATTTCCCTCCCGGGCAGCGTATGGAGAAGTGTCGTGTCGCAAATCACAAATTCGGGCTGATTGAAAACGCCCACGATATTTTTATAGCCCTCGAGATTGACCCCGTTCTTCCCGCCCACACTCGCGTCAACCTGCGCAAGCAATGAGGAGGGCACGAATCCGAATCGAACTCCCCGCATATAGGTGGATGCCGCGAACCCGGCAATGTCGCAAACAATGC
The DNA here is from genome assembly GCA_964644375.1 of uncultured Desulfobacteraceae bacterium. Taxonomy (GTDB): domain Bacteria; phylum Desulfobacterota; class DSM-4660; order Desulfatiglandales; family HGW-15; genus CAYNYM01. Next base: position 3,699 of record CAZXWJ010000101.1, read on the forward strand.
CGCCGCCGATACCCAAGACGAAACCGGTCCGGTCCATACCCTGATCGAGGAACCATTCATATATTTCGGAAACCGTTTTCAGGCTTTTGATCTTCTCCCCGGTCCCGATTTCAATCACGGGCCAAGCGGGAAAACGGTCCCGATAGTATCTTGCGACATTGACGTCCGTAATGATGACCGCCTTTTCGGAAGCGATGTGACCTGTCGCATCCGAAAGATTCCCACCCATGACGACTTCCGAATCTCCGTCATTGCCGTGGACCCTGAGCACATTCGCGGTCATTGCTTTCAATCCCCCATCTTTCTCTTCACATCATCCTGGAGGAGTGCATCAGAGGACCTTGAGGACCTTGAAGGGAATCCGTCCCTGGGTCATCGCGTCCTTTATGGCGTTCTCGGAACCCAGGACCTTCACCAGGCCGTTCTCCCTGATGCTCTCCAGTGCTTCACCGAAGCGTCGGAAATCCTCTGCCGCAGTGCCCATTACCTCCTCCCGTACCTGCTGGCGATAGGCGTCTGTTTCTCCGGAAAGATAGCGGGCGAGGGAGGTGAATCCCTTGGCATCGGGCAGTTGGTACTGGTCTACATCGCCTATGGCCCCGATGACGGCCTTGGTCAGTTCATCGTCGCTCAGATCGATGTCTTTCAGGAATTGGGCCGCATCATCGAAGGCCTGAAGGGTTTTTTGAAGGTTCGGGTCCCGGTAAGACACAAAGGACAGGACCCCTGAAAGCCTGCCGAAAAGGCAAAAAGCCCCATAGGCCCCGCCCTGAACCCGCACGCGGTCCCACAGCCAGGAGTTTCGCAGATAGCGGCAAATCACATGGGCCGAGCCGTGAAAGCGGTATCCATGGGCATAGAGGTTTCCCGCCTTCCCCACATAATTGACCTGCGCCGGGATGGTCATCCCCTCATAATCGTCGAGGCCTTCGGGGGACCAATCCGGCTCTTTTGCAGTCGGCGCGGAGGGCAAAGACCCCAGGAATGTCTTCAGCTGGGGCTCAAAGATCTTCCACCCCCCCTGATCCAGGGTGACATTGAGGACCATGGTGTTTTTGTTGACCAGAATGCGCTTCATCTCTTCAAGGTTTCGAAGAACGCCCGGCCAGTCCTCTTCAACGGCCTTTGCAAGATCCCGAAGGAAAAACAGAGCGCTCAGGCCGGCCATTTTTTCTGCGGCCCAATCGGCCTCGCTGAAATGGGCACGCAGCCGTTCATTGACGATCTGATGTCCCGCCGGAACAAGTTTCTGCTCCTGCCTTGCCTTGGATTCCAGAACCATTTGCCTGAAACGTTCCCGATTGTCCAGCCTCACGGTCATGAGCACATCCCGAATGATCCCGAGCAGGTCCTCCGTCTGCCCCATCATCGCCTTTCCTCTTAGGAACAGCCAGGCCGCGGCCCTGTCCGATTCTTTTACGCCTGAAGTCAAATAACTCGGGTGAATGCCGCCCGTCTTTCGACTGATCCGCTGGGTGAGGGAGACAAAATCCTCGGTCTCAGTCCCCATCTCCAGAAGGGCGCGCCCGAACAGGCGCACATAGGGGAGATATTTCTGGGGCAGGGCGTGGAGGTTGAGCCCGACTTCCAGGTAGGCGATACCATTGGTGAAAAGATCATGATAAAGGATCCGGGTCCCCCTCTCTTCGGATAATGCCAGGGGAATCATCCTGTTCTGTGTGTCCAGATCGTTCAGGCTCAAAGAAGGGATGGTCGCCAGGGCCTCAGGCGGGTCAGGGGTCTCCTGGAGTTCTTTTAGTTTTTTGGTCGTCCTGACGGCTTCTTCGAGATCAACGGGACTCATGTTTTTTCGGATCTTGGCCAGTCGCTCATGCTCATCTTTTTCCTCTCGGTCGGCCATTTCCGTATCGGGTTGCAAAAGGAGGGTGAGGCGGTGAGAATTTTTCAGGAAAAATCGCTCGATCATCCCCTCAAAAAATCCGTCGCCTTTCGCAGCCGCCGATTTTACGGCCTCAAGAGGCGCCTCAAATGCGACCAATTCCAGAGGATCCTCATCGTAGAGCCAACTGTTCAGTGCCCTCAGCATAATCACCAGGCCCCGTGGAAAGTTGCCGGTGTTGTTCTCCCTCAGGGTAAACTCGGCGGTATTGAGGGCCGCTTCCACGGTCAGGGGATCGATGCCCTCCTCTGCAAGGCCTTTCAGGGTCTCCAGGATCAGGGCCTCCACCTTGTCGGCATCCTTGGGATCTATGCCCTTGAGGCCTATGGAGAAATACATCTGGCGCAATTCGCTTCCCAGCCCTTCACCGGCCAGATCCTCTCCATAGTTTGAATCGATGAGGGCCTTTCTGAGAGGGGAGCCCGCCATGCCCAGCAGGATGTATTCGAGCATATGCATGGCCAGGTTGCGTTCGGGACGGCTCGTCTCCGCCAGCATCCAGTTCAGGGTAAGCATGGCTTTTGCCCCCTGTTCCTCCCCGCCACTCGCGGCATACGGCTTGGTCAAGCGCACGGGTTTGCCAAAGGGCTTTTGAAGGGGGATCTCTGATGCAACTTCAATCCGTTCGAAATCCTTCAGATAGTCATTCAACAGGGCGAGTCGTTTTTCGGGGTCGTCGTCGCCATAAAAATAGATCCGGGCGTTCGATGGGTGATAGAACTTGTCGTGAAAGGCCTTGAACCGGTCAAAGGTCAGGTCGGGTATCTTTTTGGGATCTCCGCCTGAATCCAGGCCATAGGTGATGTCGGGGAAAAGGGAATGCTGAGAAAACTCGGCCAGAATCGAGTCAGGGGAGGAATAGACCCCCTTCATCTCGTTGAAGACGACCCCTTTGTAATTCAGGGGTGCGTCTTTTTCTTCGATGTCATAGTGCCATCCCTCCTGTTGCAGGACATGGGGCGTCAGCCTGGGGTATAAGACGGCATCAAGATAGATATCGATGAGGTTATAGAAATCCTGAATATTCTGGCTGGCCACCGGGTAGCAGGTCTTATCGGGATAAGTAAAGGCATTTAAAAACGTCTGAAGAGATCCCTTCAGAAGTTCCACAAAGGGTTCTTTGACCGGGTATTTCCGTGAGCCGCAGAGCACGGAATGTTCGAGGATATGGGGGACCCCGGTCGAATCGGACGGGGGCGTCCGGAAGGTGATGCCGAAAACCTTGTTTTCGTCGTCATTGGTCAGGGACAGGAGTTCGGCACCCGTTTTCACGTGCCGAAACAGTGTCGCCCTTGTCTTCAATTCTTGAATGTCCTGCTCTCGAATTTTTTTAAAACCGTGAATAACACCCATCCGTGCCTCCATTATTGTGTGCCTGCTTTTCGGAATGCAGCCCGAATCCCGCTCCGCGGCCGGCGGCGGGCTTCATGCCGGGATTGTTTTGTTCGCCTACACCTATATCATTTCTTTCCTGGATATTCAACATCCTGAAAATTCGAGGCAATTTATACATGTTCCCTCCTTGCCCCGGCCCCGCCCCTCGACCGGAGGACGGTTGTTCCAAAAGATCCTTCAATCCTGTGCACCCAATCCCTTCACAGGGGCTCAAACATGCTCGGAACGCCCGAATCATGACTCATCCAGGCAGATGCGGCCTTGATGGTGGTCAGGGCCGTTTCGGTACGCTTGACACAAGTAAATCCTGTCTCTATACTTTCGTTTTGTGGGGCAAAAGAGAATCTTAAACATCACGTTGAAGCTTGAATTTTTGATCCAAATTGAAACCAGGGAGGAAAAATCATGAAACGTCTCGCGCTTATCAGTCTATTGCTGTTCCTAGGCCTTACTTTTTTTGTCACCGTGCCGGTTCAGGCCAAGACGACGTTCAAATTGGCCACGGTTACTCCTGCCCACCATGCCTATGCGCTCGGGGCCAAGGAATTCGCCCGTCTCATCAATGAGGGAACCAATGGGGAAGTCATTATCAAGGTCTATCCTGCCGGCCAGCTCGGAAAAGGAGAGCGAGAACTCCTTGAAGGGCTCCAGGTCGGGACGATTCATCTGGCGGTGACCGCAACGGGCCCCGTTTCAAACTTCAGTTCGAACATGGGGGTTGTGGATCTGCCTTTCCTCTTCACCAGTCCGGCTCACGTGGACAAGGTCCTTGACGGTGCCGTCGGCCAGGGCCTGATGGACGGTCTCCAGTCTGCCGGAATCCAGGGCCTGGCCTTCTTCGAAAACGGATTTAGAAATTTCACCAATTCCAGCAGGCGCCTCGTGAAGCCCGACGACTTCAAGGGACTGAAATTTCGGACCATGGAAAACCCCGTTCATCTGGCGTCGGTCCGCCAGCTCGGCGCCCAGGCCGTTCCCATGAGTTGGGGTGAGGTCTACACGTCTCTTCAAACCAAGGTTATTGACGGGCAGGAAAACCCGATCGCCATCGTCCATGCCTATAAGCTGAGCGAGGTGCAGAAGTTCCTGAGCCTCACCGGTCATTTCTATTCTCCGTCCCCTTTGAGCATGAGTCTTAAGAAATTCAAACAACTCAAACCCGAGTGGCAGAAGCTCTTTAAGGAAGCGGCCATCAAGGCGGCTGCGTATGAACGAAAGCTGATCCGCGACAACGAGGCCAAACAACTCAAGGAGATCAAGGCCCGTGGTATGGTTGTTGACACCGTAGACAAGGCTGTATTTATCGAAGCCATGGACCCGGTGTATAACAAGTTTTACGAGAAATACCCGGACTGGAAGGGGATTGTGGATAAGATCAGGGCGGCTCAATAAGGTTGATCCGGCATCGATAAACATCGGTTTGGCAATCGGTTGTGCCGGCCTTGGGTCTGCGTATTTCTTGACGGCCGTTTTTGATCTGCTCGCCTTTACAATCGTGCTTGGGGTCAAGTGTGCCGCAATCCGGGAATCATTCGGATTGCGGCATTCATCGCCGACCGTTTCTGCCGATTGATCTTCATTTAGCCCCCGGCCATCCAGAAACCAGACCCATTCGAAGAGAAAAAGAACGTCGGATCCTGCCTATCTTAAGGTTTCCATGGAATCAATGTGGGGATTACTATGCTAAAAATCAGCGACTGGTTGAATCGACTATGTGAGATTGCCCTGATTGTCATCCTTTCCGCGATGGCGGTCGTGGTCTTTTTGCAGGTCCTTTTCCGCTACGTCCTTCACCTGCCTCTTTTCTGGACCGAAGAGTTCGCGCGCTATTGCCTTGTCTGGGCCTCACTCTTAGGAGCCGCCGTGGCCCTCAAGAGGCAGGAGCACATCGCGGTGACCTTTTTCCTTGAGCGTTTTCCTCCCAGGGCTACCGGCCTTATCACCACGGTGGCGAGAATTTCCGTCGCTCTGATACTGGGGGTCATGACGTGGGGAGGGGTAAAGCTGGTATTGGTGACAAGCGCTCAGATCAGCCCGGCTCTTCGCATCCCCATGGCGATTCCTTACCTGGCCCTGCCCATCGGTTCGGCCATCATGCTGTTCCACATGATCAGCCTCCTCATGGAACGATCTAAGAAAACCCCGGAAAAAGATCCGGACCGCCCTTAACGGGGAAAGGGAATCATGGTTGTCGTCACGCTAATCCTCTCTTTTATGTTCTTCCTGGTCATAGGGGTCCCCATCGCCTTTGTTCTGGGATTGACCCCCCTGGTGGTTCTCATCACCCAGGGAGAAACGCCTCTCGTCCTGGTCGCTCAACGCATATTTACCGGCATGGACTCCCCGGTGCTCATGGCGGTACCCTTCTTTATCCTGGCGGGCAATATCATGAGCGCAGGCGGCATGACCGGACGGCTGGTCAGGTTCTGCAATGTCCTGGTGGGTTCCTTTCGGGGAGGGCTGGCCTATATCAATGTGGTCATCAGCATGATCTTTGCCGGTATCACCGGGGCCGCGGTCGCAGACACCAGTGCCGTGGGGGCGATTCTCATACCGGCCATGAAGAAGGACGGGTACGATAGTGATTTTTCGGCGGCGGTCACGGCAACGTCTTCGACCATCGGCCCGGTCATCCCGCCGTCCATCCCTTTTATCCTCTATGGCGTCCTCGGCGAGGTCTCCATTGCGTCCCTGTTTCTTGCAGGCTTTGTGCCCGGTGTTCTCCTCGGGCTCTTTCAAATGGGGGTTGTCGGGTATTATGCCCACAAACGGGGCTATCCCAAAAGCTCCCGTCCGCCATTTCGGGAGACCGTCAAGGTCAGCATAGATGCCTTTCTTGTGCTTTTAATGCCCATTATCATCCTCGGCGGCATCCTCACCGGCATTTTTACGCCCACGGAAAGTGCCTGCGTTGCGGTTTTCTACTCACTGTTCATAGCGCTGTTTGTCTATCGGGATATCCATCTCAGAGACCTGCCCCGGATCATCGTAAAGACCGGAGCGACGAGTTCCCTGGTCATGCTCGTCATCGGGGCGGCCAGTATTTTTTCCTGGCTCCTGGCCAGCGAGGAAATCCCTCAACTCGTGACCGAGACGATTCTAACCCTGACCCAGAGCAAGCTCCTCATCCTCTTGCTCATGAACATCCTGCTCCTCATTATCGGCACCTTTATGGAATTGACCGCGTCCCTGATCATCCTCGTCCCCGTCCTCCTCCCGTTGATGTTGAAAATCGGGGTGGATCCCCTGCACTTCGGCGTGATTCTTGTCCTCAATCTTGTCATCGGTCTGACCACGCCGCCGGTGGGGGTCTGTCTGTTTATTGCCTGTTCCATAGCACGAACCAGCCTGGAGAAGCTCTCAAGGGCCATCCTTCCCTTTCTCCTGGCATCCGTTGCCGTGCTGATCATCTGCACCTACTGGGAAGGCCTCGTTATGGCTATTCCGAAGTATTTCGGGTATATGCCGATTTTTTCTCCCTAGTCGGTCACAGGGTGCTTTCCCCGTTAGGGATCCCCCCTATAGAGACCAAATACCAAAGGCACGTCCTGAGGGTTCGGGAATTTTCCTCTAGCGGGGTTCTGTGGGCAGATACTCCGTGTAGAATCGGTAGAAAGCGGCCAGGATCAGGGAATGGGAAATGTGCCCTTCCCTTATCAGGCCGGGGATCTTATCAAGCGGTTCGAGCAGCACTTCGATATCTTCCTTATCATCCTGCTCTTGATCTCCGACCGGATAGACATCCTTTGCGAGATAAGTCGTGCATTGGTTGTTCAGAAAGGCCGGATTGGGGTGGACACGGCCCAGAAGGACCATCTCCGCGGCCTCATACCCGGTCTCTTCGCGCAGTTCTCGGCGCGCGGCCTCCAGTGATGAGTCCGAGTCCTCGACAAGCCCTCCCGGGATTTCCAGGGTCACCTCCCTCAGCCCGTGGCGGTACTGCCGGATAAGGACGATCTCCTTTTCCGGTGTCACGGGGATCACATTGACCCAGTCCGCAGACTCCAGCACATAAAAATCATGTGATTCGTTCGTCCTGGGGGAAAGGGCCTGATCGATCCGAAGGTTGAAGATGGAATAAGCGGCCTCCTCTCGAGACGAAATCAGTTTCCATGGTTTTGGCGACATAGGTTTAGCTCCGGCATTGATAAATTTCAACGATCTGAAATGATTGAGGTTATGCGTCTTGACCGGAAATCACAGACCGAGATTCCAATGATTCCTTCGGCACGCTCTCAAACAAGGCCTGAACATCGGCCAGGTCGTGGCTCAGGGGAATGGCGGGCAGGCTCTTGAAAAAATGGCGGCCGTAGCGGCTGTTGACCATTCTGATATCAAGGACGCTCAGGACCCCTCGGTCCGAGCTGTTTCTGATCAGCCGCCCCAACCCCTGCTTGAGGGAGATAATGGCCGAAGGGAGTTGGTAATCCATGAAGGGGTTCCCGCTTCCGTCCCGGATGGACTCTATCCTCGCCCCCACCAGAGGGTCTCCTGGTGAATCAAAGGGGAGTTTGTCGATAATCAGACAACTGAGAGCCTCTCCCGGAACGTCCACACCCTGCCAGAAAGACCCCGTAGCAAGCAGGACCGAGTGGGTATCCCTTTTAAAACGCTCCAGAATCACCGATTTTGGTGCATCTCCCTGTTTGAAGATTCGGTAGGGAATCTTCCCCTTCAGCAGCCGGTGAACCAGGTTCAGATTGTGATAGCTGGTAAAGAGAACAAGGGCCCGTCCGGATGTGATCTTCAGGATTTCGGTGATTCTTTCCGCGATTCGGGTTCCGAACAGGGGCGCATTGGGAAGTGGCAGGTCCCTGGGCACATACATCAGGGTCTGCTTTTCAAAATCAAAATGGGAAGGAAAGATGCCTTCAATGACCGGATCCGAAAGTCCCAGGCGCGACCGGAAATAGTCAAAATTTCCGTTGGTGGACAAGGTGGCCGAGGTGAAGACCAGAGTCTTCAGGTTCGCGTAGAGCATTTCCCTCATATTTTCGGCTATTTCGAGAGGAGAGGCGTGAAGGGTGATCCCCCTCTTCCTTCTCTCATACCATCTCAGCCAATTGGCGTCCTGAAGGGTCAGGATTTCTTCCAGGGTCCTATCAAGGGACTCCGCCCGGGCGGCAACGGCCTGAAGAGAGGTGCTCCTGAAGGATCTGGTTTCCGTCTTTTCATGAAGAAAACGCAGGCCCCGGCGGATCATTCGGGCCGGCTCGAAGGCAAGTCTTTGAAATGTTTCCTGGTCCAGTCGCCCCCTCTCATCGCCGGTTCCCAGGGCATCCAGTAGGTGGGCCGTCCCGGTCCTGACGAGATCAAGGTGATGCTGTAAATCCTTTTGTTGCGAGCCCGTAAAGGCCTTTGTTTCTTTTTCGGCATCCTGGGTGAGCTCAAAAAGTTGATGGGAGCTGAGCCGTCTTCCGAAATAGGTCGTGGCGATATCTTCGATCTTGTGGGCTTCATCGAACACCACCACCTGAAAACGGGGAATGATTTCCCCGAATCCGCTCCTCTTGACCATCAAATCCGCGAAAAAGAGGTGGTGGTTGACGATGATAATCCGGGCCTGCGCGGCCCTTTGGCGCAGGGCCGCCAGATAACAGTCCTCCCAATGGAGGCAATCGGATCCAAGGCACTGGTCCGATGTGGAGGAGAGGGCATCCCACAGGGGGTCATCGTCCCTCATCCAGGGGAGTTCCCCCCGGTCTGCAAATACCGTGTGTTTTCGCCATTGCTCCAGTTTTTGCCTGGCCATCTCCAGGTCCGGGGCCAGGAGTGAGGCCTGGGAAAAAAACTGATGATATTTGTGAAGGCAGAGGTAATTTTTCCTTCCCTTCATCAGCATGGCATCAATCTTTCGGCCGGTAGCATCCCCAAGAAGGGGAATATCCTTGGTGAATATCTGTTCTTGAAGGTTCTTGGTCCCCGTTGAAATGACCGCTTTTTTCCCGCTCAGATAAAGGGGGACGAGATACCCGAGGGTTTTTCCCGTGCCGGTGCCCGCCTCGATGATAGCCGGCGCCTTTGTCTCGGCGGCCTCCTGAATGCGACGGGCCATCTCGGTCTGTGACGGGCGGTATTCGAAGTCTTTCAGAGATCGGGCCAGAATACCGTCTTGGCCTAGAATGTCTTGAATGGGATCGGAAGAACTGGGCATGGAGAAAATATAGACCCGGAGGGCCATGCAGTCAACGGGGAAAACCCTTCCCGAATAGACCATCAAGGCATGAGAGGTAAATTAGGAGATGCCTTTAGTCCCTTTCGGTTTGACGGATTGTGTCGTCCGGATTTTTTCGGAGTGAAGAATCCGGGTCCAGAGAGCCCTACTTGGTCTTAAACCCAAAGGGAGTTTTATCTTTCCGGAAATTCAAGAATCCAAGTCTTTCTTGGCATTGCCAACGCTCTCTGATTCCCGAAAAACGGGATCTTCGACTCGCCAAAGGACCAGGCCTTTAACAACGAAGAAAGATCCGCTTTATCGTCAACCTTTCGACACCCTGTCAGGTTTTGACCGAAGTCCCCTTGTTCCCTGATTGACCTTTGAAAATCCCTCCCCCTGGACCCGAGTGCTCAAGCGCCGGGCGCGGGGCTCGCAGGAACCTTTTATGGTCTGGTTTTTATCTTAAATTGAGCGTTATCTGCACGTGAAAATGGGTGTTGAGATGAAAAGACAGATAACGAATACCGGCCTGACACGGGAACCCCACGCGGAGGCATGATTTTGGCATAATACGTGCTTGGTCATAAAAAGAGGAAGATCCAAAACCCCAAGAATTTGTTCAGAGGAATGCGTCTATGGAAAAGGATTTTGAACAAATGGCGGTTTGAAAAGGAAAGCCTGAAGGCCTGGATCAGGGCGGATGATGGGACCTGGTTTTCATCTGGAAATAGCCCTTTTTTGACACCGGGAATCCGCTGACAAACAGTGGGACTGAGCACCCGAAGAGTGTAAAGAATTGAAAACTCACGCGTGCCCGAATTTTGTTGCCGGACGGGCACGAACCGAAAAATACCCAAATATGATTCCCGTGTATGACGCCTCGGAATGGGGCATCCGCGAATCAAGGATTGAGACCCGCATGCCCACACCGGATAAAATCAGTCGTTTTAAGATCATCAAGGAATTAGGTAGGGGATCACAGGGGATTGTCTATCTCGCCACCGATCCTCAACTCGAAAGGCAGG
>CAZXWJ010000102.1:0-14040 GCA_964644375.1 uncultured Desulfobacteraceae bacterium
TCGATTTCCCGGATCGAATCGATGCCCTTCTACCACGTCTATCCCGGGAGCCGTTCCATGAGCGTCGGAACGACCGGGTGCAACTTTAAATGTCGGTATTGTTCCAACGGGTATATCGCCCGGGATGATCCTGAAAAAACTCAGGGCAGGACCTTTGATCTCACCCCTGAGGAACTGGTGGGACAGGCCAGAAAAGTGGGATGCCACAACATCGTCTTCAATGTCAACGAGCCCACCGTGTCGATTCCATCCGTGCTGGCACTGGGCGCCGCGGCGAGCAAGGCCGGGATGCCCATGGGCTGTCTGACCAATGCCTACGGCACCGAAGAGGCCACCGAGCAGCTGGCTTCGGTGTTCTCCTTCTTCAACATCAGCCTGAAAGGTTTCTCTGCTGATTTCCACCGCGAGTATATCGGCATAAAAGATCCCGAACCCATTTTTAGGAACATTCGAAGGCTGGCAATGATCCGTCACGTGGAAGTCACCACCCCGGTCATCCAGAATGCCAACGACCATGAACTGGCGGATATTGCAGACTTCCTGGCAGATGTGGATCCGCAGATACCCTGGCATGTCTTTCGTCTCCTCCCCGAGCATGAGATGAAGGAGGAGAAGTATCCCAGCATAGAAAAAATTCAGAAAACCCTCCAATCTTTCCGAACGAGGCTTCCCTACGTCTACTTTCATAATTTCGTCGGTTCCGACTGGGTGAACACACGCTGTCCCGATTGCGGGACCGATGTCATCGAGCGTTTCAGCCTGGGATGCGGGGGAGACAGACTGTCCCGGTTCCTCTGCCAGGGGAACCGCTGTCCTGTGTGCGGGCAGGAAGTTCGAATGCTGGGCCGAAGAGTGCCCTGGAACCTTAAGGAGGTGATGCAATGAGTATAGCCGTTGTCGACGCAAGAGAATGGCAGACCCTGTTCGATCTCAGGACAGGAAAGAAGATATTTGAAGACGGTCCGGTGATCCGGATGGTTCAAGGTGTCCTGGAACGACATCCCTATCCCGGAGACGTGGATCAGCAGAGCAACCGGTGGGTCAGTGATACGGCCCTGGATGTGATCGAGCGGTACCGGCCGCAGTTTGTCTTTCTGAGTTATGCCCACCAGTTTTTTTCCAGCCGCTTTACGCCTCTTTCGGACGCAGAGCGGAAGACCATGATGGAGGAGGTCTTTTCCGAGGCGGAACGGTTTGTTCGTGAGTCGGGATTTGTGCCGGTGATCGTGGGCACGGGGGACATGACGCCCATTATCGGTGATATCGATCTCAGCAGGTTGGATGGCCTGGGCGTGACCAGCAACTGGTCGGCCCGATACGCGGGCCTGCATGATCCTTCGAAAAGAGATATGGCGTTTGTCGCCTCCCACCCTCGAATCGAAAGGGTCGTGAGCAGGAACGAGTGGTTTGAACTCTTCGGGAGCGTCCCTGCCGAACCCCGCCGGGTGCCGGACTACCTTCTTGTGGCTCAAGAGGGTTGGACCTACAAGGCGGGAGGGACTCCGCTTCGCCGTACCTCCTGGGTGCCGGCCCGGAGTTCCTCTATCCCCTACATGACGCCCCTGGGAAAGGTCGATGCGATCACGGATATCGCCGGCCTGGTCGAGGCCCGTCTGACCCACCAACCCATCGCCCTCATCCTCATCGAAGGGGCCGGGACCCGGGACTTTCCACAGCCCTGCGACCTCTGTTCCAACGGAATTGAATGGTTTTACTACGAGCCCGGAGAAGGCCAGTACCTCACTCTGGCCACAGGAGAGCACCGGATATTTGACTATCCTCCCGGATATAAATCCTACGAAGAAGACGACGAAAAAAAGGAATACCCTTTCTCCGGATATTTCAGGTCCATTCCCTCCAGCACCCTGGGAGCCCGATTCAGGGGAAGAAGTCTTGCCGTGGGGAACCGTAGCATGTTCATGCACATGATTCCGGGAGCAGACCTCTCTGTCGAGTGTTTTGCCCGGAACCTCTACAACCAGGGAACCATGGCGGTCATCCATCGGATGGATAAGGAATAGGGCATTTGACGCTGAGGCCCCGTTTTGGAGTCATTTGTGAGGTGACCTTCACCGTTGAACCTTTTGGTCATGCCCCCTCAACAGGTGCACCATTCATGGCTTAAACAATGGTGCACTCATCAATAGGATGGATCCTGATATTGAAAATGCGGTTACTGGTGCGGGACTTCTGCTTTTTTTGTTTCTCTTTTCAGCTCCTTCGTTTGTCCGTAGGGGCAGGAAAAGAGTTTTAAGGCCATATCCCGCAAGGCCGGAGAACAGAGGGCAGGCGCGTAGGTTCGTTGTCGTGCAAGATTGCGCCAGAAGGGAGGGAGCATGTCCAGCCGGGTCGCCATGCCTCCTGTCTTGTCGGGGGCGACGAAATAGACCTTCTCAATCCCGGCGTTGATGATCCGTGTCAGGCACATGGGGCAGGGTTCCACCGAGGTGAAAAGCATCAGACCATCGTAAGCGTGACGTGGATTCCAGACACCTTCCTTTGAATCCCTCGGGACTTTCAGGCGTTCCTCGTATCGGGTAAGGAGATCCATCTCCGCATGGAGATCGCTCCGGAAATAGGGGGCGTATTGCCGGTTGTGACCCCTTGCCACGATTTCCCCATCGCTTTCCCGCACCAGACAGGCCCCGATGCCGCCGTTTCTTCCCCTGCGCCCCTTCAGGGCCTCTCGAAGGGTCTCCAGGGCGAAAAGATCGTGCGGGTATCGGGGGTCCGGGGAAAAGGACATGATCTCCTTTTCAAGCCTGTCCAATTCAATGGAATCGGGCACTGCTTCGTCCGACAGGGCAAAGGATCCGCTTAACACAACCAGAGAGATGACAAGCAGGAGTCTGCAAAAATTTAAATGCATCCGGGTTTTAATGGTTTTATTCATGGTCATTGCGCCTCACTCAATCCAGGATGGCCGACCCTCGAAGCCAAGCCAAGGCGTTGGTCTTGCAGTCCGTCGGAGCCGTCACCATATAGATCATCGTCAATTATGTCAATATTGATATCATGCCATTTTCGGGTGCCCTTTCAGACAGGCTGCGGGGCATAAGGTCCGGATTTTTTGCTTGACAGGGAGGCTCCGCAGCCGAATCCCGACTCGGGAGTTGAAAAGGCTCATCGGTCTGGTTCCCCGGGAGGAAACCATCCCCTTTGACCTGAGCGTTTGGAATACATGCTTCTGGGGCGCGCGCCCCACCTCGGACTCCGAGAACTGCCCGGTGAACAGGCCCGCTGAAAGGCCCGCGATGCACTGGATATGGCAGGTCCGGGTGCTCTGGAGCACCGGCCCGTCACGTCCCTCAGCGAGGGGGGAGGTCCTCGCTGCAGCCCCTCTCCGGAAGGCCTTTACCCCGGAGAATCTTTCCCTCACCACCGGCGTAGAGGTCGAGGTGCTTCGGATCGGGAAGCGATCCCTGGTTTTGCCTCTCTGATGGGGTCTATTGACCGCTGTTTCGAGCAAAACCTGACTATTGTTTTAGCGAGATATGTCTGAAGGTCACTTTTGTATAAAATATATTCTATTTGGGATACTATAGTCTGGAGGGACACAATATGGAAAAGATAACGGACTGGGCCAAACTCTGGCGTGAACTGGTTGAACGTCAGGCCCGCAACCGGGCAAAAAATCGAGAAAAAGAAACAGATAAGGACACCTGGGTCGGCAAGGCGAGGTCCTTTGACGCGAGCGTCAGGCAGCGATGGGCCAGGCCCGATCCGCACAGGGATTTCATCCTCTCCCGCCTGGCCGTTCACCCGGGATCCACGGTACTCGATATCGGGGCCGGAACCGGGGCGTGGGCGATTCTGCTGGCCAGGCACGCCAAAAAGGTTACGGCCATAGAACCCTCCCCCGAAATGATTCGGGTGATGTCTGAAAACCTGGAAAAGGAAGGGATAGACAATGTGGAGATCATCCAGGGAAGCTGGCCCGAAATTGGTGCGGCCCCTCACGATTTCTCCCTCTGCTCGCATGCCATGTACGGCGCCCCGGACCTCCCGGTATTTATCCGTGCCATGATCGAGGCCACCCGCCAAACCTGCTTCATGCTCCTGCGGGCCCCTAACCACGACGGGTTGATGGCAAAGGCGGCCATGAGGATCTGGGGTCAACCCAATGACAGTCCCAATTTTCAGATCGCCCATGGGGTCATGCTTCAGATGGGCCTTTATCCCAATGTGCTGATGGAGGATCCGGGAGCCTGGACCCCCTGGACCAGTGCCGGCGTCGAGGAGGCCCTGAGCGACATCAAACGCCGCTTCGGGCTGGGCGGCTCCCCAGAATACGATGACTTCCTCTCGGACCTGCTGAAGAGCAGACTGACCTTTGATACGGATCACTTCGTCTGGCCGGTCGAGGTGAGGACTGCGCTGGTCTACTGGAACGTCTCCCCATAACCATTGGCGGCAGAGGTCCGATGTATTTACTGCTTGTAGTCGATCAGTTCGAGTAGAACACTATTCACCTTTTTGGGATGCATGAAGGCGAATTCACTATCACGAAAGGGTCTGGCAACCTCTCCGGTCTTGTTCGGAATAAAGGGGTAGCCCTTTATCTTGAGTTCGCCGACCGCTTCTCGAGTGTTGTCCACGTTGAAAGCGATGAGCATGATGCCCTCACCGTTTTTTTCAATGAATTTTGCCACATCTCCGTCCGGCGCGGTGGACTCCATGAGCTCGAAGCCGACCTCCCCGACCCAGTAACGGGCCACCCGGATTTTTTCTTGTTCGTCCACATAGGGATCATCGGGTTCGGCTTTGCCCAGGATGGGTTCCCAGTTTTTTCTGGCCTCATCCAGGTTTTTAACGGCTATGCAAATATGGTCGATCTTATTGACTTTCATCCCGGTCTCCTTTTTTTGGTTCGTGATCTCAGTTATCAGCGGTCAGGTATCAGGAAAAGACGCCCAGTTTTAATGGATTGAGTTGAAATCTGCCTGCTGAGTGCGAACAAGAAAAATCCCGCCACGGAGGCGGGATCAGGAAAAATGTATCCTATTGTATCCTGGAGCAGGTCCTTATCTCCCGCACCTTTCCTTTTCTCACCCGCCGGCCAGAGGCTCCATATAGGCCTCTACCAGAATGGTATCACCTTCGCGGACCTTTCTATTGAGGCCCTCGGGAAAGGAAAAATGGTTCTCGCCATTGAGAAAAAGATGGCGAAGATCATCACCCATCTCGCCTTTTTCAATAAATTTCAAAGGGGGATACATCGCGGACAGCTTCTGAAGAACATCCTTCAATGTATTCTGATCGAGCTGAAGCTCCAGTGCCAAAGGAGGTTCAAAGACATTTTTTATTCGCAGGTTTGAATCCACCTTTATCCTGATTTTCATCGTCCGATCTCCTATACCGTCTTACCTCTCTCATCAGCCCACCTAATTAGTTTTCATCCGGAAATGGCTCTTTTTCGCAATTTCGGTGTCAAACTGCAAGGTTTCTTGTGCGACGTAATGCTCGTACGTTTTCGCGCAACCTATTGTTTTCCTTGAATTAGAAAAAAATCTCATTTCCGAATTGAAAACTCAATCGTGCCCGAATTTCATTTCCGGATGGTCACTAGTTAAAAATAACGGTTTTCGAAGCAAAGTCAAGAAGAGCAGTTGGCCAAAATTTACCGTTACATTTCCGTATTAATAAAGAGGGCAAGGGAATGTCTACACTACTTTCTTTGCCGCATCCTCGACGGCCTCCAGGATCTTCTTGTACCCCGTGCACCGGCAGACGTTGGACGAGATCGTCCTGACGATATCTTTTTTTGTCGGCCTTTCGCTCCTGTCAAGAAGCGCCTTCGCCGTCATGATCATGCCGGAGCTACAAAAACCACACTGAACGGCCCCCTTTTCCATGAATGCCTCCTGGAGGGGATGAAGCGCTCCCTCCTGCCGCAGTCCCTCGACGGTTGTGATGTCCGCATCTTCGATTTCGAGTGTCAGGACCAGGCACGACCTCAACGGTTTGCCGTCGACGATGACCGTGCACGCACCGCAGGCGCCCATGCCGCAGGCCTCTTTTGTTCCGGTAAGAGAGAGCCTTTCCCGGAGGGTCTCGAGGAGCGTCTCGTAAGGGCTCACCCGGAGGGCGACCTTTTCGTTGTTTATGCGAAAGCTTACCTTCTTCGTCTTCATTCTTTTCCCTCCTGCAGTACTCTTCGGATCGCCCTTTTCAACAGGGCCGCAACCATTTTCTTTCGGTAGACCGGGGAGAGCGTTGCGTTCTCTACCGGTTTCGCGTCAGCGTATGCCTTTTGTACGAGATCGTTGACAGTACTCTTTTCGATGTGCTTGAGACCGTACGGACGGGGAACAAGGCCGACACCGCCGACACAGATCCTGGCCGCAGTACCTTTTGCGGAAACAGCCACCCCCGCCAGGGGGTAGTCCATGGAATCCCGGACCCGCAGTTTCTCATAGGCGCCTTTTGTCTTTTTCATAGGGATGAGTATTTCCGTCAGGATCTCTCCATCCTCTAGGATAAAGGGCTTCCTTCCATTCCCGCTGAAGATTTTTTCCAGCTTCTCCGTTCGTTCGCCCTTGGGCCCGGCGAATTTTACCTGCGCCGAGAGGCTTATCAGCGCCGGTGCGTTGTCACTGCAATAGTTGGAAAAACAGGCCTTGGCTGTGGGAACCACGTTGCATGTTTCTCCTCCCATCTTGAAGCAAAACCCCCGGGCGGTCCGCCACTCGAGTGATTTGTTATAGAGGAGACAACGGGTGTCCTGGAGGATGTTCCCGCCGATGGTCCCACGCATCTGAAGCGTTTCGCAGGAAGTGGCATCGAGCGACTCATAAAGCGCGGGAAAATATTCCTGTACCATGGGATCGTTTTTAAGGTCGAAGAGCGTGACGTTTGCACCTACCACAAACCACCCGTCCCGCCGGGAGACCTCACTCAGTTCCGCAATACCCTTGAGATCGATGACGGTTGCCGGCGCCTGCAACCTCAGCTTTACCCGCGGGATTATATCCGTCCCGCCTGCGAGATATCGCGCCTCTCCATTGAGGTCCTTGTAAAGGGCGATTGCCCCGGAAATACTCTGTGCTTTTTTATATTCGAATTTCGGCAGGATCATCCTTTCACCTCCCTTTTCCGTTCCAACATGTTCAAAACCCTGTCAGGCGTGAGCGGCAATTCTTGGAAGAGTGTGCCTGTGGCGTTCGTCACGGCACAAGCTACCGCACTGTAAGCGTTCATGCGGACGGTAAGTCCCCCTTCCTTTGCCCCGAAAGGCCCTGCCGGGTCCCGGGAGCTTATGATGATGGTGTTTATATCAGGCATGTCGCAGGCCAGGGGAACCTTGTACTCAAGCAGGTCCGGATTCAACAAATAGCCCCTATCCCAGAGGTTTCCCTCGGTGATGGTCGCTACACCCGCCTGCAGGATGGAGCCTTCCATCTGGCCCTCCACCGCCATGGGATTGATGGCGTATCCGCAATCGTGGGCCGCGGTGAAACGGGGGATCGTGACCCTCCCCGTCTCGGGGTCGATAGCTACCTCGGCCACAGAGGTGCCGAAGGAGAAGGTTCCGGCCATCTGGCCCCACGGCCTGGATACCCACTCCCTTTCGAAGTCGATATTGGGGAAGAATGCACCCGTTGCCGCGATCGGTTCACCTCTGAAAAAGGCCTCACGGACCACCCAGGAGATGCGCATCTTTTTGTCGGGTGTCTCCGTGGAATAGGCCATCCGGTCTTTGAGGGCGATGTCGGCCTCCTTCACGCCAAGTTTTTCCGCGGCAATGCCGACGATCCGTTTACGCGCGTTCTCGCAGGCCACCCTTACGGCGTTGGCCCCCACAAAGGCGGCCGCCTGCGAATAGGCGCCCTGATCGAGGTTGGTGACCTCCGTATCGGCGTTCACGAGGTTGATATCCTCCATGGGGATGCCGAGAACCTCGGAGGCCACCTGGACGGCCATGGATTCATTTCCCTGCCCGTTGTCCACGATCCCTGTCACGAGCGTCACCTGGCCGTCGTCGTTTATCTTGACATAGCAGGATGAGCCGGAACGGAAACCCATGGGGAACCCGCACATGATGGCCACGGATCCCATGCCGATCCCTTTGTGCCGCGCCGCCTTGGCCCATCTCTTCTTGAAGTTCGTTTTCGCGGAGGCTTCCTCGATCGTTTCCTTGAGACTGCAGCTTGTGATCCGCGATTTGGTCGCCGTCATTTCACCGGCTTTGAGGCCGTTCTTGAGACGGACCTCCACGGGGTCCAGCCCGAGCTCCCGGGCCATGATGTCCATCTGGGCCTCGTTTCCGGCGAGGAAGGCCCTCCCGTGGCAACCATACATCCCTCGTATACCCTTGTTCGTTAAGACCCGATATCCGTTATACCTGACGTTGGGGAAGCGGTAACATTCCTCGTAAACATAGAAGGGAACGGACGCGGCAATAGGCCCTGTCGAGCTGTAGGCACCACCGTCATAGACCACCCGATAGTCTTTGGCCGCGATGGTGCCGTCCTTTTTCATCCCGGTTTTCACCGTAGCGATGATGTCATGGACCTGCCGGGTACTCGTGGCGTTCTCTTCGCGCGAAAGGACGAGCCTTACCGGCCGGCCTGTCTTGATGGACAGAAGCGACGCAACGAGGTCACCGGGAGCCACCTCCGAACGACCCCCAAAGGCGCCTCCGGAATTTATGTGACGGACACGGACCTTGTTGAGCGGCATTTTTAAGAGATTCGACAGCGCTTTGGCGCGGACGTGAGGTCCGGCGTTGGGCATCCAGAGGTCGAGGAAGCCATTCACATAGGAGGCTACAACCGCATAGGGCTCCATCATCGCATAGGCCTCGCCTGCAGCCTTGAAGGTGTCCTCCCTCACCAAAAAGGCCTTTTCCATCGCCTCGTCCACCTTGCCCACGTCGATATGGATGTGGATATTGATATTGTTCTTGTATGCATCGTGGATCTGCGGCGCACCCTCTTTCATCGATTCAACAGGGTCAAAAACCGGGGGAAGAGGTTCGTAGTCGACCTTGATATGGGAAAGGGCTTCAAGCGCCGTTTCTTCGTCGACTGCAGCAACGGCCGCAACGTCTTCACCGATATAGCGGACCTTGTCCGTGGGGAGCATGTCATGGTCCTGGGTATACCGAAAGACGCCCCACTTGACCCCGTAGCTGTCAAAGCCGCTTATGGCCGCTTTTACACCCGGTACTTTCAAGACCCGCGAAAGATCGATGTGCTTGATCCGCGCGTGAGGATAGGGACTCCTAAGGACCTTTGCCGTGAGCATGTTGGGGAGTTTGATATCGGCCGTATAGCAGGCCTTCCCCGTCACCTTGGCAAGGGAATCACTCCTCACGACCCTTTTGCCGACAATGTTCAGATCATCGTTCATAGTATATACTCCCTACCTTTTGTGTTTTTCACTCACGTAGGCCATGGACTCATCGATGGCCTGGAGCGTCAGGTCCAGGTCTTCTTCGGTGTGCCGGTAGCTGATATACGCATGATGATGGGGGGTAAAAAAGAACCCCTTACGGATCAGGTGGGTGTAGAAATCCGTGCGCCTGTCCCGTTTTGTCTCTCGGTCACCCTTCGTGAAGGTGATGAAGAACATCGGTGCGACACCGGACAGCTCGGCCCCGGCGTTTTCATATTTATCGATGACATCCTGAATCTTTTTTATGAAACGGTTGCCCTTCTCCCATATATTGTCGAGGACCTTCTCCCGCTCCAGGATTTCGATGGTCTTGAGAGCTGCGATATATCCATCACTGTTGGGAAAAAAGGTGGAAGAAATGAAGAGCTTCGATTCAGCCGCCATCATCAGGTCCTTTTTTCCGGCGACCACACTGATCGCATATCCGTTTGCCATGCCCTTACCGAGGACGGTCAGGTCGGGGGTCACCCCGTAGAGTTCCTGGGCACCGCCCATCCTGAGCCTGAAGCAGGTGCGGACCTCGTCGAAGACCAGGACCGCGCCGTACCTGTCGGCTAGTTCCCTCACGCCTTCGAGGAATCCGGGGTTCGGTTCCTGCATTTTTGCATGGATCGGATGCCCGAAGGGGGTCATGATGATGGCCGCCGTCTGATCGCCGTGCTTTTTCAGCAGGTCCTCGAGCCCGTCGAGATCGTTGTAATGGAATTCGTGGACATCTTCGTAGAATTTTTCGGGGATGCCCCCTTTCATCTCGACGCACCAGTCGTGCCAGCCATGGTAACCGCAGCGCATGACCTTCATCTTTTCCGTGCAGGCCCTCGCGATGCGTATGGCCGCCGTGGTGGCATCGGAACCGGTCTTGAGAAAGATGCTCATTTCCGCCGAAGGAATAAGCCTGTTGAGCTCTTTCGACAGTTCATTCTGAAACCGCTGGGTGAGGGTAAAGCAAAAACCCTTGTCCCTTATCTGCCGAATCACGGCTTCGTCAACCTCCTCTTCCCGGTATCCCAGGATGATCGGCCCGTACCCGCAGAGAAAATCGATGAACGCGTTTCCGTCGACATCGATCAGCCTGCAGCCCTTGCCTTCCTCCAGGAAGATGGGGTATTCACCCATGATGAAATCGCCGGGTCTCCTGGCCCCCAGGACCCCGCCGGGGATCAGGCCCTTCGCCTCTTCGAAAAGCTCGATGCTTCTTGAAATGTTCAGTTTTGGAACCTCTTTCATCTAAGCCCTCCTTTGAATTGGAACTTCGAACGGATCAAATGGCTAACATGGACCGTATCGTTTCCGTCTGGTGTATCCTGGCGCCTCTCTTCAACAATTCGGCAAGGAACTTTTGGGGATCGATGCAGCCTTCCGGGGGGACCACTCCTTTCACCGTGACCTCCCCGGCGTCCATCATGAGGGCCGCTATCGATGCGGGAAGCCCTGTCCCCGGAGCCATCCTGCCCACGATATCGGCGGTGTAGGTCACCTGCTTTCCTTGTCTCTCGCCCTTGACAATCACCTTCAGGCCGGAGGCCTCGGGCCCGTTGTCCCTGTCTTTCGGGATCGTGTCCCAGAGCTTCAGGGTAAGGTCGTATGGCGCCACCCGTGTTCCCTTCACCTCCACGGGCTCTTTGCTGAGAAGGCCCGTGGCCTTTTGTTCCTTGATGAGACGGTCCACCCACACCGGAATGAGGGCGCCCTTGATGACCACCGTCCTGACCCCTTTTATGTATCGGGGAATGGTCAGGGGCTGGGGATGCCCCACGTAGCTGATGACACATTCACCGAGCGGTTCGAGGAAGTGTTCTACTTCTTCGCCGCCGCCGCCTTCCACCCGCACCAGCTTTCCGTCGATATATTGAGGGATCTCCCCCAGGATCATGTGGAGGCTGTGGTCCCAGGCCGCGCCGGAGAGTTCGGCGATGCTCACCACCCAGTACAGGTAGATCTCATCCACACGGTCCAGTCGATCTGCATACCACTTGACGAGCACGTTGTTGGTCCCCGGGTCCGACCCCATCCCGGTCAGGACCGTTATCCCCGACGCTTTCGCAGCGGTGTCGATGTCTGAAGCGAAGAGGATCTCTGCCGCCTCGTAGTCATCGCAGATATCGATGTAATTGACCCGGGCCTCGACGGCCGCCCGGGCCACGGCAAAAGCCGTCTTGTAAAAGGGCCCGGCACAGTTGACAACAACCTCCACTTCTTTTATTGCACCGACCAAACCGGCGTGATCATTCACATCGGTCCTGACGAGGGACACCTTCCCGCTCGCACGCAGTTTTTCCTGTACCCTGTCAGGATCCGTGTTGATGTCGCCTAGGATGACCTTCTCTATCCGCTCCTGCTTGATGAGGTCCCGGGCAACCCCCTGGCCCATGCCGCCTGTTCCGCCCAATACCAGTACCTTCATGAGTCCTCCTTGAGGTCAAAATGATTTTCGATGCTGGTCTAAATTTTCACACATATGCTAAAAAAGACCGTGCGACGTTGACGTTGTATGGTGTCGATGTACACAGGTAACTGGTTCACCACAGAGGCACTGAGGACACAGAGGTGAATTCATTCTTTCATTTCCGCCCCGAAACTCCATGCATACCCCGTGAAGCTTTTTTGGTTGAAAAGTGAACCGATGTTTATGACCGGCTGAGGTCAATCCCTTAAAGAGGCGCGCAGGGTTCGGGTCGCCTTTACGTCCACTTTCAGGGTCTTCGGGTTGATAACCACCCCATAGTCCGTTTTGGCGCGATCCAGGCTTACGTAGCCGTCCGCCACGTCGTCTTCCACCCGTTTGGGGTCTCGCTCCAGGGGGTCCCCATATCCCCCGCCTCCGGCCGCATCCATGACCACCACATCGCCCGGACCGAACTGGGTAAGCCCATACGGGTTCCCGGGTTTTTGATTGATGAGGAACCGGGCCCTGGCACCGGTCTTGCCCCCAAAAAGCCCCTCGGGAGGGTATCGGAATCTGCCTGACTGGATCCCGAGGTTCACGGGGGGCATGGGGGCGTACCCGTCGTCATTGGGCGCGCGAAAGACGACGCGCCGTCCCGGGCCCCCTTTCATCCTGCCCGCTCCCCCGGAATCGGTCAGAATTTCGCGCCGTTCCACGATCAGTGGGGTATCGCTCTCGAGGATCTCGATGGGTGTGTTGGCGCCGTTGGCCGGGAAGATGTAGGTATAGTACCCGTCATTGGAGGTGCTGGCGCCCATGCCTCCGCCCCGAATAATGACGGCATGCCAGGGTCTGCCGTTGTTTCGCCTGCCGTAAAAGACATTCATGGTGGCCGGGGTTCCGCCGCTTCCGGCGATGACCCTGTCCGGAAGGGCCTCGGCCATGGCCCGGTATATGATCTCGGTAATAAAGTGACCGATCTGCATCCGGGCGGCGACGGCGGCCGGGAAGCTGCAATTCACCACGGTCCCCTCGGGGGCCTTCATGGCAATGGGTGCGGCACACCCGTCGTTGTTGGGGATGTCGGGGTCGAACATGCTTTTCATGGCCATGAACACGTAGGCGTAAGTGAAATTGAAGACCACGTTTCCGCCCCAGTTGACCTGAGGCGATGACCCGTCGAGATCCACCGTGATGTCGCTCCCTTTGACTTCCACCGCGACCTTGATCACCACGTCTTCCTTGCCTTCCATCTGCTCCACGATGCCTTCGGCCCGGTAGACGCCGTCCGGGACCTTCCCGATGGCCGCTCGCATGCTCTTTTCCGTCCGTTCGATGACCTCGTCCGCCAGTTCGTCGAGGCCTTCCAGGCGATATTCATCGAGCATCTGGCGGATCTTCTCCTCGCAGACATGATTGGCTGCGATCTGTGAACGAATATCTCCGATGACCTCATCGGGGGTGCGGACGTTCCATCGGATCATCTCCATGACCGCTTCGTTGATAACCCCCTGATCATAGAGCTTGACCAGGGGAATAAAGAGGCCGTCCTCGAAGACATCGTGGTTGTCCGAAGAGACCCTGCCCCCGATGTCGGAATGGTGGAAGACGCAGGCCGTGAAGGATGTCAAGTGGCCCTTGTAAAAGATGGGGCTGAGGACGCAGACATCGTTCAGGTGTCCGGCCAGGGCCCAGGGATCGTTGGTGATAAAGATGTCTCCGGGTTTATAGTGGTCGGGCGGGAGTTGGTTGACGAGGGTCTTTATTCCGAGGGCCATGGCGCCAGATTGTCCGGGTGTGGCAAAGGTACCCTGGGCCAGTTCCCTTCCTTTCCGGTCCGTGAACATGCAGGTGTAGTCGTGGGCATCCCGGAGGAGGCTGGAGAAGGCCGTGCGGGCGACGGCGCTGTCTGCCTCGTCCACGATGGAAATGAGTCTTCGCCAGAGGATTTCAAGGGTGATGGGATCAAATTTTCCGGACATGGCAACCTCACGATTTGAGAAAATGTGTTATAACGGTTGGTCACGTAAGAAGTCGGTTTCCTGCCTTGTTTTTTGATCAACCACGAAGAGCACGATGCTGAAAATGTCTTCTGTTTTTGTAACCCTTCGCGGTGAAAATTAGCCCTTTCAATATTCCAGGCCCTATACGGTAGCGGAAAGCATGGGTTGGCATTTGCTCGGAGCGGCGTATTTTGGTCCTGAATCAGGATAGATGAAGGGCCAAAATTCCGCAGTGAGCGGAGCCATGGATGG
>CAZXWJ010000103.1:0-14004 GCA_964644375.1 uncultured Desulfobacteraceae bacterium
TCATGAAGCCCCAGATGCGTGAGAAGTATACCGGACGCAAGGAGGCCTTCAAAAAACTGGGCTAGGCCAAGCGAAAAGGGACGGGAGGATAAACGATAAGCTCCCGTCCTTTTTTTATTTTCCGGCCTCATTCATCTCTGCCGGATAACCTCATGTGTCGGGCTCACTCTGTTGACGATCGTTTCAGGAACAGGGAGAAAACCATACCAATCAGGGACAAGCCGCCTGCAACCAGAAAGGGGATGGAAAAGGATTGACTCGTATCGGCAAGGTATCCTCCCAGTGCAGGACCGATCGCCTGACCGATTCCGAAGAAGAGTGTGATGAAACCCAGGCCTGCCGGGGCCAATCTAGGGCCCACAAAATCACCCGCCGCAGCCGCCATGATAGTGGGAATGCTCCATGCAGTCAACCCGAACAGGATGGCGGAAAGGTAAATGCCGAATTCCCCCTTGATCAGGGCATAGATGATATAGGACAGCCCAAGCACCAGATAGGCCAGGGCGGCGCCTCTACTTCGGCCGAGTTTATCCGATATGCCGCCCCAAATCACACCGCAAAACATGCTTAAGCCCCCGACCATGGCCCAGAGCCCCCCCGCCCAGGCCGGGCTGTATCCCATTTCCTTGACCAGGTAGGCTGCAAAAAAAACCATATAGATAATATAGGAAATGCCATAGAAAAAGTAGGTTAGCCCAAGATACCAGACCGATCCCATTTTATAGACGTTGGTCCAGTCGGTAGAGGAAACCTTACTTCCGGTCGAAGCGGCAGACGGCCCCTTATCATCTTCTTCGCCCACTTGTTTCAGGCCCTTTTCCTCAGGCTGACTGCGCACGAATGCGAACACGATCCCCGAGACAACGAGAACCAGTCCCCCCAAAATGTACCAGGAAAAGCGCCAGCCTTCCGGGCCGTAAGTGGCCAGGATGGGTGGGACAATGAGACCCGATATGAGCGTACCGGCACCGATGCCTCCTGAAACGATTCCCGTGGCAAATCCTCGCCTATGCATAGCAAACCATGTCGATCCAAGAGCCATTGCAGGCACATAGGATGCACCATTGCCGAGACCGGTGAGAAGACGCATACCAAAGGCAAACCCGAATGAATTGGCGATGCCGGTCAGGATCATGGTGGTCCCCATAAGTACCAGGGCAAGGGTAATCACGATCCGTGTTCCGAAACGGGTGGCCAAAAACCCCCCGATAATGGCCATAGTGAGATAGCCGATAAAATTACCCGTACCCAGCAACCCCAGCTGGGTGTAGTCAAACTGAAGGCCATCTTTCATAGCCGGCAGGATAATCGTATAGGCCATTCGCCCAAATCCATGAGCAGCAATGGTCGTCAAAAGGCCCATAAAAATGACAACCCATCCGTAATGAAGCTTGCCTTTCCCCATCATGCCCTCCTTTCCGTATTCCTGGTAACCGGATTCCTAGAGTTAAAGCATTTCTTCACAGTTCGATTTCCACACCCACAAAAAGCCCTCTACCGTTCCTCCTTTTTTATGATTGCTTTTGGTCAAGGTCGTTCCACTGTTTCTACCCTTTTGTCAGGATGGTGTGCAGTATATCCCCCTGGTAAAAATACGCGTGAATATAGCGGATAGCTGATCCGGGCTTATCTCTCCCTCTGGGTTGTACCACCCGAATGCCCACTGAACCATTCCAAAGAGGGCAAAGGTGCACACGGCCGGATCGATGTCTGCGATCTCACCCCGGGCTCTCATTTTGCTCAAAATGCGGGCCACAATGTCGGTATATTCCCGCTGTTTGCCTTTCAACTCCTCCCAGTGTTCGGGGCTCAAGGATTTCTGGTTGAAAACGATCAATCCCATCCTGACCGGGTCCACGCCGTAGATGCGTGTGTGAAGTTTAATCACGGCATCTATCTTCTCCCTCAGTAACAAGGCACTCCGATCGATCTCCCTCATCCGCTCCAAGCTCGTATTCATAATCTCCATAAGTATTTCATACAAAATGTCCTCTTTGTCCTCAAAATAATAGTAGAGGGCGGAACTGTTCATGTTGCCCGCCTTGGCGATATCCCTTATGGTGGTTTTTTCAAAACCTTTTACTACGAAGAGTTTCGTCGCTATTCGGCAGATTTCTTTTCTTTTTCGTTTTTTTGACATCCTTTGATCCTTTGAAAAACGGCAGGTTGATCAGCTGAATTAATCGATCGATTGATTTAATCGCATGATTAAATTATGCTTCAAAATTTTGCACCTGTCAAGCAGGTCCCAAATCCATCGCAAATGACAAGATTCCCTCCCTGCTGGTCCTAAACCTATGCCTAATTTTTGAAGTTATCATTTTTTATGGCATAAATTTGTATATTGATTCTCAAACAAAAAATCTCTATGATATGTTTGTTTTTTTATGGCTTAAAATAGACGGTCCATGCAGATATGATTCCACGGGAATTTGAAGGCAAAGGCCTTTTCCTTTTGGAATCCTCTCGTGGGCTCTGTGATCCGCACTCGAAACCGTGCACATCCCCGCCACCGCAGGCCGTCAATCCCATTTAAACAGGAGAATAACCGCAATGCCCATAACTGAGAAATCAGATTGGAGAGACAAGATCGTCTCACCTCTGGATATTCTAAAAAAGATCAAACCGGGAATGGCCATTTTTCTGGGAACCGGTGTTGCCGAACCGCGCACCTTGGTCAAGTTTCTCATGGATTCTGATTCCGGAAATCTTCAAGATCTTGAAATCATACAGCTCTTGAGTTTTGGCGATGCCGTCACGGTTTCAGGAAAATACGCCCGAAAATTCAGGCTCAAGACGTTCTTTGCAGGCTGGATGGCCCACGAGGCCATCACGGCAGGCCACGTGGACCTCATTCCCTGCCGGTTCTCCCGAATTCCTCAACTCCTGGAATCCGGAACAATCAATATCGACGTGGCATTCATACAGATCACCCCCCCTGATGAAAACGGTTACTGCAGCCTGGGAGTCGCCGTGGACGCCGCAAGGCAGGCCATGGAACAGGCGTCCTTTGTTGTTGGGGAAGTGAATGAACGCCTCCCCCGCACCTTCGGCGCCACTTTTGTTCATGTGGATGAATTCGATTTTCTTGTCAAGGCCACGGAGCCGCCCATCACCTTTGACCGTATTCCCGTTAATGAGGTCTATGACAAACTGGGAGAAAATGTCGCCTCGGTCATCCATGACGGCAATTGCATTAGTTTTTCCCTTGGACCCTTGTTCGAAGGGATACTTCCCCACCTTACCCGGAAGCGTGACCTTGGAATCCATACCTCTCTTTTTACGGACGTGGCCATGGATCTTGTCAAATGCGGGGCGGTCAACAACCGCCGCAAGGGCTACTTTCAGGGCAAATCATTGACCTCCTATGCCGTCGGCACCAAGGAACTGATGCGATGGATTCACCTCAACCCTCTTATTGAGTTCCAGCCACTTGATATTGTTGGTGATCCCAAAAGGATTTCCATGAACGACAACCTCGTCCTGATTATGCCGGCAAGAAAGGTTGACCTCACGGGCGACATCGCTCTTCACAGCGGAAAGGGAGAACTTGGCGCAGGTCCGGGAGAGTTTCAAGAGTTCTTCCGCGGTGTCAGCCTTTCTCAGGGCGGCAGAATTATTTTCGCCCTCCCCAGCCGCAATTCCAGAGGCGAATCCAATATCCTTATTTCTCTTAAGAATGTAACCAATCAGATCTCCATAAGAGAAGTTCTTGATCTGGTCGTCACGGAATATGGGGTGGTGTCCCTGACCGGAAGGACGATTCGGGAAAGGGCGCTTGCCCTGATCGATATCGCCCATCCGGGCGATCGATCAGAACTGATTGATATTGCTAAAGAAAAAAACATCCTATATCCCGACCAAGAGTATCTCCTTGAATCAGCCCGTCTCTATCCGGATGAACTGCGCACGACACACACCTTTGACGAAGGCTTACGCGTTCGTTTTCGCGCGATCAAACCTTCGGACGAGGAAGGCGTGAGAAGGCTTTTTTACCGATCCGACGACCAGTCGAGATATTTTCGTTATTTTTCTCCAGTGAAAACCATGCCCCACGCCAAGATGCAGGAATATGTCAATGTGGATTACAGGCAAACCCTGTCTATTGTCGGCCTTGTCGGCGAACGGGGAGAAGGGCAGATCGTCGCCGAAGGACGATACGTACGTTTTCCGGATCGAGCATTTGGGAATCTGGCCTTTCTAGTAGATCATGAATACAGGAACAAGGGCATTGCAACCCATATGTTTAGAATGTTGATCAAATTCGCCCGGAAAAAAGGCATTGAAGGTTTTGAGGCTGAAGTCCTGGCCACCAATACCGCCATGTTGAAGGTCTTTGAGAATGGACCCTATCCCTTTCAAGTGGAGCAGGTCTCTGATTCCTTGAGGCTCATCGTTCCATTTAAGGAAAAGATCTGAATTCCGGAAATTACCCCGTTCATCTTTCTAACTGATCGATTAAGGAGCCTTTAATGGATGTCAGAATCGATTTTCAAGCAGTCACGCAGATCTTCGAGCAAGCGAAAAGAGAAAACCGGCAATTCCTTTATGAATACGAGGTCTATGACCTACTGAGTCTCACGGGGGCGGAGACTCCCCCTCGGTACTACTTCTTTCCAAAAGGGAGACGTCTTGACGACCACATGTTCTCCTCCATCCCCGGAGAGGAAATCGTCATCAAAATAGTTTCGCCTTATATCATCCACAAGAGCGATGTGGGAGGAGTGGCCATTGTTCCCAAGTCGGCCAAGAAGATTCTGTCTACGGTCCGCAGGATGATGACCGAAATACCGGAAAAGTACCTGGATATTATTTACAGAAACCCCTCGTTCGCCCCCGAGGTCTACAAAAATCTTTCCGAAGACGCACTGACTTCCGCTATTTCCAGAGATATTAGAGGGACCGTTTTCTGCCAGTTCATGCCGCCGGACGCAGAAGGGTTCGGCAATGAACTTCTGGTCAGCATCAGGTGTACGAGGGAGTTCGGCATGATTATCACCGCCGGCCTCGGGGGTACGGATACCGAACTCTATGCCCAGCGACTGAAGAAAGGACAGGCCGTTGTGGCAGCCGCCACAGGAATGACGGACGGTGAGACCTTCTTTCGGCTTTTTCAAAACACGACGTCTTACATGAAGCTTGCAGGCCTGACTCGAGGCCAAAAAAGAATGGTTACAGACGAACAGCTTCTAGAATGTTTCACTTACTTCATCAGTCTTGCAAACTATTTTTCACCTTTGAACACAAAGGCGCCGTTTGTGATAGATGAATTGGAAATCAACCCCTTCGCCTTCACAGACTACCTCATGGTGCCATTGGACGGTCTATGCCGCTTTTCCCTTCCCCAAGCCTACCCGACCGCCCGTCCCATAGACAAAATCGACCGCCTCCTTCACCCGACCTCCATAGGTATTATGGGGGTGTCGGCCACCAAGACGAATGTGGGCAGAATCATACTGGACAACATCCTGGGAAACGGATTCTTCCCCTCACGTATCAAGGTGATTCATCCCGACGCGGATCGCATAGCCGGCATCCCCACGGTGCCGAACCTGGGATGCATAAAGGAAAAACTCGATTTTCTGGTTCTGGCCGTAGCAGCGCATCAGTTACCCGACCTGATCGATCAGGTGATTGACAATGATCTCGCCGAGACCGTTCTCCTTATCCCTGGCGGGCTTGGCGAGACAACGGCAAGCGAACAAAGGGCCAGGGACATTCGGGTCAAAATTCAGAAGGCCCGTCTCAGACCCGACCGGGGGCCCGTTTTCCTGGGAGGGAACAGCATGGGAATCCTCTCGCACCCGGGACATTATGATACCGTATTCACCCCTGATGAAAAGCTGCCCAAGCAGCGCGGCGATTATCCCCGCAAGTCTGTTCTGATCAGCCAGAGCGGTGCCTTTATGATCACCCGTATGAGCAGATTGGCCTTTCTTGATCCGGCCTATGCCTTTTCCATCGGCAATCAGACCGACCTGACCGCCGGAGACATTCTGAGGTTTGTCAACAACAACCAGGACATTTCCGTCGTGGCCTGTTATATGGAGGGGTTCAATCCACTGGACGGACTAGCCTTTGCCAAGGCCCTGTCTCAAGCGGTCATTCAGGGAAAGGATGTCATCTTTTACAAGGCCGGCCGCACTCCCGAGGGTAAAACGGCCACATCCGGTCACACGGCCTCCATCGCGGGCGACTACATGGTCTGTGAGTCATGTATTCGTGAGGCGGGCGCCATGGTCGCCGACACCTTCGATACCTTTGAGGGCCTCTGCCGTGTGGCCAAGACTCTCAAGCACAAACCCATTCAGGGAAACCGTGTTGCCGTAATCAGCAACGCCGGTTTTGAATCCGTAGGATTTGCGGATAACATCCTCGGAGAGGACCATGAACTCCGGATGGCAATCTTTACGGAAGAAACCCAACGGAAACTGACCCTGATCATGAAAAAAAACAGGATTGACGGCCTTGTGGACGTCAAAAACCCTATGGATGTAACCCCCATGTCCACCGAGGACGGCTATGAGGCTTACCTCCGCGCGATCTTTGAGGATCCCAATGTGGACGCGGTGTTGGCGGGGCTTGTCCCGTTGGCACCCCTCATGCAAACCCTGCCCGATCCAACGGATCCAAAGGCATACCTCACGGCGGATACCAGCATCCCCAGGCGCCTTTCCAGGATCATCGCAGATTACAACAAGCCCCTCATCATGGTCCATGACGGCGGGTCCCTTTTCGATCCCCTTGTGGAGGCCGTCAACCAGGAAGGCATCACCGTCTTTCGTTCATCGGACCGGGCCATGCAGATGGCAGGAAGGTACATTCAGGGCAGATTGAACGCAAAAAGAATCGCGGCCAAAAAGGGTATCACGCTTGATTAAAGCTTCAGAATTAAAGAAATGAAGCGGCCTCACGACACGCCTCGAAGAGAGGTAAAAGTGATAAAAAACCCCGGAAGGACTAACCTTCCGGGGTTTTTTTCATGGTCTATCGGGTCAAAAAACCCAAGGGTCTTTATTTAAGGACCTTATTTCTTAACAGGTGTAAAACCGAAGAAGACCCTCTCTTTCATAATCGACTCGCGGCCCTTGTCAATGGGATGGGGGGCCACATCGAACACGTAAAGTTCAACCTCATCCCCTTCCTGCACTTGCCCTTTTTCGCAGTCGTAAAGGAGGCTGAAATAACGCTTGACCGGGCTATCATCCGGAAACCCGATCCAGGCGCCGATCATAGGAGGGGTATATTGGATGGGTACACCTCCCCATTTCTCCACCAGCGTAATAACCTTGCCCTTGGTGGGCAGGTCGACAACTTCGAGATCATCCGAGTAGCACTCGGGGCAAATGACGCGCGGCGGAAAAGAGACTTTTCCGCATTCTTTACACTTTGTCGTGGTAAATCTTCCATCTCTCAGATTGTCATAGAACCAATAAATCCTGTTAAATTCTTCGCATTCAATAGGATACAAATCCAGAGTAGGAGAATATTTACCTTCCAAAAACGGTATACCTAGCATATGTCTTCTCCTTTACTTCTTCGGCTCAAGGCCGTAAGTCACGATTGTATGCTCCACATTGCCGCCGCTCAGGTTATGGGTCAAACCGAATTTCGCGCCCTCGACCTGATTGATAGCCCTATTCTGGAGTTGTTTAAAAATCTCAGTCCCCATCCGAATGCCGGTAGCGCCAAAGGGATGTCCGCTTGAAATGAGCCCGCCGTCCGTATTGATGGGAATTTTGCCGCCAATCGTGATTTCTCCAGCCTCGCAAAAGGGGCCGCCCTCTCCTTTTTCACAGAAGCCGAGTTCCTCGACCTCGATGATCTCAGAGATACTGAAGCAATCATGGGTCTGGGCCACATCGATATCCTTCGGGGTCAACCCGGATCGTTCATAGGCCTTTTCCGCTGCCAGTTTGAGATGAGGCCAGTCACCGAGAATTTTACCCGGCCAGTTTCCGCCAACACTGTGAAGGGACACCTGAGCCCCGCCCCTGAGATAAACCAACGGCCTGTCCGTGAGATCCTTGGCAATTTCCTCTCTGGCGATCACCATGGCCGCTGCACCGTCCGAAAAGGGGCAACAGTCATAGAGCCCGAGGGGAGCGGCGATTACGGGAGCCTCTTGAATATCCTGCATGGTGAGTTCTTTCTGAAAATGACCGTTGGGATTCGTCAAGCCGTGTTTGTAGTTTGTAATAGATACGGCCGCCAGCTGTTCCTTCGTGGTACCGTACGCTTTCATGTGCTCCTTGGCCTGCACGGAAAACCAGACTGGCGGAGGACCAATCCCATTGGGGCCGTCCCAGTCATGATCCACGGCGGCCATTTCATCGTACTGTATCTGCCATCTTTCAGGCGTATAGAGTTTCTCACATCCCAACACCATAACCACTTCGGCCATGCCGCTCTCGACGAGTCCCTGGGCAAGAAGGAGCCCTGTGCTGCCACCGGCACAAAGAACGTCGACCCGGGTACAGATGGAAGTGGGTTTCAATCCAACTCTTTCCGCCACGACAGGCGCGGTATTGACCTGAGTCGAACGCCTTCCGACAAATGTGGACGCGAAAATCAGACCATCGATATTCGACGGCTTAAGACCCGGAAGGTCATCCACGCAAGCCTTGGCAGCTTCCTGGATCAAGTCCACGTAACTTGCTTTCCGGACGCCCCATTTACATTGACCTCCTGCAATTACGCAGGCATTAAAATTTCCCATTACCTTAACCTCCTACAAACCTTATCCAAAAAAAATGCACACTAAGTTAAGATCAGCCTCTACCATTTAAACAGCTCTCAACCACACTTGATATTCTGTGGACCCAACCACAGACCAACTCACGATACAAGTCGGTAAGAGGACCGATATGAGGTCGACAGATCCTTTGATCTGCCCTAATTCTCAGGGATTTTCTATCAGTGTTGGGGGGGACTGTCAATCTTTTTTTATGATAACCGGCCATAGAAGAAGAGGTTCAAAGCCCTATTGGCAACTTGGAAAAGAAGGATTTTTCTTCCCTCCATTCGTCCTGTTCTTGGACAGCAGTTCAATGTTGTTCGGAGGTCAAAAGGTACTAAAACCCCAAATTTATCATCTTGGATTGACGAAACCTCTTCAATTGAATATCGTTACCCGGGGTTAAAATTTCATAGATACGGATGAAGGTCCCCATCGACAACAGATCGGAATTTCCCTCAAGTTTTTGCCGTAATCAAATTACCACCAGGCGTTTTGAATATCTCTTTAGAGCATCGATTATAACCCATGCTAGAGGTCCTAATTCAATCTCTCGGCGGCCTCGGATTATTCCAGTTCGGCATGAAGATCATGTCTGAAGGTCTCCAGAAGGTCGCAGGGAAAAAATGCGACAGACCCTGAACTGGGCCTCCAGCAACCGTTTTGTCGGTTGTGCCGTGGGGACTTTGGTGACAAGTGTCATTCAGAGTTCCAATGCCACGACGGTGATGCTGGTCGGTTTTGTGGATGCCGGTCTCCTCACACTTGTTCAGGCCAAGGCAGAGATTGTTCGAATGGGAGGAGGGGTGCAGATCATGTACCAAGAGGCCATCTACTCCCTGAAGGAGCGGCGACTCAAAGAACTGATCAGGTGGAGAAAACGGGAAAACGCATTGGATATCCTTCAAAGGGAAATCACCGAATTCCTCGTGAAGGTGGCCCAGAAGCCCATCAGCCCCGAAGAGTCTAGAGAGGCCGCCTCCCTGTTGAGGATAACCAACAATCACGAAAGGATTGATGACGCCATTGAGAACGTGGCAGAACTCACCGAGGAGTTGATTGAGCAGGATCTGCATCTGTCCGAAGGAGGTCTCAAGGACTACGAGAATATCTCTCTTGAAGCCGGGAATTTCATTGACCTTGTTGTTACGGTGATTAAAAGGGGTGGCGAGGAGGTCATGATCCGGGCCTGATTCTGGTGGACATGCTCACGGCCTTTGAGAAGATAGGCGACTACTGCTATAACATTGCCCAAGCCGAGGCGGGGGTTAAATAACTCTGATGAATGCAAACCCGACCCAACCCAGATCCCATTGTATCCGGTGCGGCGAGTGTTGTCTCAGCTCGAGCC
The DNA here is from genome assembly GCA_964644375.1 of uncultured Desulfobacteraceae bacterium. GTDB lineage: Bacteria > Desulfobacterota > DSM-4660 > Desulfatiglandales > HGW-15 > CAYNYM01. The sequence goes on from CAZXWJ010000103.1 coordinate 10,089, forward strand.
CGACGCTGCAAAGGGAGGACGTCTACCTTCTTAAAAGAGGGGCCATTCAAAAAAGGCACCTCGTCACGATCAGGAAAGGGGAAAGGGTCTTTGATAATATTCATAAGGACATGAAGCCGGCGCATCAGGAAATGATCAAGGTCGAAGAGAAAAAAGGTATCAGCGGCGGCTGCATCTTTTTCCAGGACCATGATAAGTCCTGCACCATCTATGATCACAGACCTCTACAGTGTGTGGCCCTTAAATGCTGGGATACACGGGAATTCATGAGGGTCTACAAAACGCCGAAGCTATTGAGACGGGACGTTCTAGAAGACGATATCCTTTCAAGGCTCATTGAGGAACACGAAAAACGTTGCAGCTATGCCCTGCTCGAAGACCTTGTAAAAAAAATCCGGTTCCGGGGCGAGACAGCGGTTGAAGCCCTTTTGGGCATCCTCAGATTTGACCATGAATTGAGGCCCTTAGTCGCACGAAAGCTCGGCGTCGATCCCGCGGAAATGGATTTTTATTTTGGCAGGCCTCTGGTCGAGACCATCCCCATGTTCGGACTTAAAGTCGTCCGTGAGGCGGACGGCGGATTCCTCTTGACCTCATGAAATAATCGAACAAAACTCGATTATTTCATATAATGCGACTTCGTCGCTCTAAGACTGGATACACCGCCTAAAAAGTTCGGTCCTCAGCTCACGCTGAGGACCGAACGTTATATAAAATCGTGAAGCGATTTTATCAGAACAGTCCTTTCACCTTTCCTGTCTTGACATCCACATCCACACGACGGAATGCCGGATCGGAACTGGTTCCCGGCATCAGGCTGATGGTCCCTGCGCACGGGCATAGGAATTTGGCGCCGGAATAGATCAACACATCGCGGATAGGCAGCGTCCATCCCTCGGGAACGCCCTTAAGGGTCGGGTCATGGGAAAGACTCAGGTGGGTCTTCACCATCATGGTGGTGTAGTCGTCATACTTGGGATCATTCTCCAGCATCTTGGCCTTGGCCTCAGCCTCCGCGCTCCAGGAAACGCCCTTTGCGCCGTAAACGACCTTGGCTATCTTTTCGACCCTATCGCGGAGCTTCGTGTCTATGGAGTACAGGAATTCAAATTTGGTCTTTTCCTCGCAGGCTTCTTTGACCGCCTCGGCGAATTCCACGGCACCGTCTCCGCCGTCCGCCCAATGGGTCGAAACCGCACAACGGGCACCTGCGGCCTCAGCCGCCTTTCTCACTGCAGCGATCTCGGCCTTGGTATCCGTATGAAAGGCATTGATGCAGACCACCGGATTGATGCCGGCTTTTCGAATGGTCTTAACATGATGCACCATGTTGGGAATACCTGCCTCAAGCAGCGACAGGTTTTCTTTGACGTAGGCGGGATCCATGGCGATACCGGCCACTACTTTGGGTCCTCCCCCGTGCATTTTGAGGGCGCGAATGGTCGTGGTCAAAACGGACACGTGCGGTTTGAGACCGCTGTAGCGACACTTCACATTCCAAAACTTTTCAAACCCGATATCCGCGCCGAAGCCGCTCTCGGTGATGTGATAATCGAAAAGCTTCAAGCCGATACGGTCTGCGATAATGGAAGACTGGCCCACGGCGATATTGGCAAAGGGGCCGGCATGCACCATACAGGGCTGGTACTCGGCGGTACACATCAGGGTGGGGTTGATGGTGTTGCGCATCCAGGCGGTCATGGCACCGCCGACCTGGAGGTCTTTGGTAAGAATCGGGTTTCCACTCTTGTCAAAGGCCAGTGTAATCTCATCAAGGCGCTTTCTGAGGTCCGGCAGGTCTTTGATAATGGAGAGGATGGCCATCAATTCGGATGAAACGGCGATCCCGAACTTGGACTGCATGGTGAAGCCATCGTACCTGCCTCCCATACCGATGACGATGTTCCTCAGGGCCTGCGCGCAGTAATCAATGATCCAGCCAAACTCAACGCGCGTGGGATCGATGTTGAGTCTTTTCATCTTTGTCAGTCTATTGAGCTGTTCATCGTTGTAGTTTCTTTCGTGCTGCATGCGAGCGGTCAAGGCGACCATGCCGAGATTGTGAGCATTCATGATATCATTGATGTCGCCTGTCAGACCCATGGAAAATTCGGTCATGGGAATAAGCAGCGAATTGCCGCCTCCCGCAGCCGTTCCCTTGATGTTCATCGTAGGACCGCCCGAAGGCTGTCGAAGAGCGCCGCCGACATTGAGTCCGATCTTACCCATGCCTTCCATGAGACCGCAGGCGGTTGTGCTCTTTCCCTCCCCCAGAGGGGTGGGAGTGATAGCCGTCACCTCGATGTATTTACCGTCTTCTTTGTTTTTGAGGCGTTCCATAATCTTCATGAAATCCAGTCTGCCCAGTCTCCCAAAGGGGATCATTTCATCCTTTTCGAGCCCCATTTTCTCACGCCACTCTTCTGGAGTCGGCATTGTCTTCTCAGCCGCCTCTGAAATCTGCCAGTCCTTCATATTCACTGCATCGTAGGCCATACTTTTCTCCTCCTTTAAAAGAATATATGGTTTGGTATTTGATTAAGCCCGAGCAATAGGGTTAAGGCCCATCAGGGACTTAATTTCTCAAGGCATTATCGGTTCATTCAGAAAAAGGGTTCGGAATAATTTCCGAGTGCTTTGATCTAGATTAGACCAAAAAGAAAAGCCCTCTTACGGAATGAGAAATAGAGAGAAAATACTCTCATGATATAAGGATTAAAGGAAATCAAGGATTAGATATAGCCGCCGTGAACCTTACATATGAATCGGTCGCGGATTCAGGATGAGGTTTGAGATGATTTCAAAACAATTTCCAAGATTTCGCCACTGTCTTCGGAAGCTCTTTTTCTCTCTGCGGGAAGATAGCATACTCTCTTTTTGGCGGGGCACACGATGATTCCTGAAGACGGGCAATGATTTGTACCAAAAAAATGATATAGGGTCAAGATATATCGTTTTACAAACACCGAATCTGGAAGTATTCGTGGAGTTCTTGTATCGCTCCCTTCGGCCCACGAGAAGAAATGCCGGGGGAAACGGAAGGAACCTTAGTGAAAATATGGAGAGGGAACGCGCCTAGGCATATCGGCCCGGCGGTCCCTCCCAGCTAGTGCCCATCCGGAAAGGACCTCCAGGCACGAGTAAGTTTTCAACTCAGAAATGAGTCCCGCTTGTAGCGGGACAAGTTCCAGAAAATCAAGGGATTGCGCGGAGGCGTACAAGTGCACTCCGCACAAGAAATCCCGCAGATTGACGCGGACCTGTCCCGTCGCAGCCGGGAAATTGCGGAAAAGGGCCATTTCTGGATGAAAACCAGCTGGGAAAGGCGTACCGGAAACCGACAACCGATTGAACCGTCCGAAGATAAATCAACCATGAAGCATCACCCGCCCGCAATCATAGGAATCAGAAAAATCACGGCATTGTCCGGAATCAGAGTTTCCTCAAAATGAGGACTGGATACGGTCTTGTCGTCGATACGCACAACCGCATAAGGATACGGATCATTCAATTCCCTGATGAGATCAGCCACTGTCATGCCTTCTCTCCAGGGAATTTCCTCGTCCCCGACCCTGATCATCCTTGCCCCCCATGTGCATTGAGCAGATCCAGGACCTCCGGAAAGTCAATCCCGAGTCTCTTCGCAGTTTCAACGGTAGGAACGCCGTCGTTTGTCCATCCCCTTCGCTTATAGACGGCATCCTTGAGCTGTTCGTACTGCTCCTCACGAAACTTGCGCAACACGGCCACCTTTTCCTCCGTTTCTTTGCCCTCGATATCGATGCCGTGCTTTTCCGTAAGCTGTTTATCATAGCGTTCTGCTCTTGACTCATATTCTTCCACGGTCACGGGTCCCGCGGCTCGGTAGGGAATATTGTCATGTTCACGACGGCCGAAGCCCATTTTCAAGTTAAAA
>CAZXWJ010000104.1:0-13994 GCA_964644375.1 uncultured Desulfobacteraceae bacterium
ATCAATGGGTGAATTCCTACAAGAGGCTTGTGCCGGGTTATGAGGCCCCGGTCTACGTCTCCTGGGCCAGAAGGAACCGGTCGGCCATGATCAGGGTGCCCATGTATAAGCCCGGAAAGGAGTTGGCGACCAGGATGGAGTTCCGCTCCCCGGATCCGGCATGCAATCCCTATCTCGCCTTTGCCGTGATGCTGGGCGCCGGCATGGATGGCATCGAGAAGAGGCTGGAACTCCCGGATCCCATTGAAGAGGATATCTTTGAAATGAAGCCGGCCGAAAGAAAGGCCCGAGGCATCAAAGATCTACCGGGCAACCTCTATGCGGCCATCATCGAGACGGAGAAGAGTAAGCTGATCAGGGAGGTGCTGGGTGATCACATCTTTGACAAATTTATCGAAAACAAGAAGATCGAGTGGGACCGCTACAGGACCCATGTCAGCAGGTTTGAGCTTGAGAGGTATCTGCCGACACTGTAACCACAATAAAGTGGTCCACCCAGGCTCAAGGGGGGTGAAACTCCAATTATATATGATAAGGAGATCAGAAGAAGACAATGAAAGATGAAAGGATGGTTTTAATCGGGCAGAGCCTTTTTGGATTTCAGGCGGCCCTGCAACAGACAGGATCAAGCCTCCAGGAATATCTGGAAAAGTACTATTATAATAAATGGACGAGCGATACGCTCTATGCCGCGTTGTCTCTTCGAACGACCTTTGTCAATGCCATGCAGCAGTTTCTGGTCAATGAGGGTCTGATGAACATGGAGCGGATCCAAATGAGCCCCGTGACCGATCCCCTGGCCCATGACGTTGAGCACGTGCCCTCCATTCAGTACAAAGGCCAGACCTATCTCATGACCCACAGCATGATATATGCCAAATTCCTGGCCTTGCATCATCCCAGGATCAAGGGCGTGTATGTGGACTCTCCCAACGTCAGACTGGAAATAGAGAGTCCCGATCGCACACAGCGCGGCAAATATCTGGTTGACTTCAGCCAGATGGACGTGGAGATGAGAAGGAACCGGAACATCGATTTGGAGACCTATTTAAACGAGCAGGATAGGGTCAAAAAGATCCTTTCGGAAGATATGAAAAAAGGCATGGATGTCTTCGAGCGCTTGATTATTCATGCCATGACCGAGTTGGTCGAGAAAAACGAAGATGATTTGAAGACCTTGGGCGTGGCCATAGAGATACCCAGGCAACCTTTCCCGCGGTTCAAATGGGACGAGTCAAAAAAGAAATACGGCAGGGAGTATGAAATCGCCCTGGGGCAGGAGATCAAGGAACCCTTTTTCTGGATTACAGGTATCCTCAGAGAAAACTATGATCTCGTCTATCCCTATCTGACACCCGAGGGAAAAACCCCCATTTCGGCAATCACCTCGGACATGATCTACAATTACGATATTTGTGCCAAGAGCATCATTCGGGACACGGGAAAGCAGAGTCCTGCCCTGGAAATCCTTTCAGGGGCCGTGAGGGAATGGATCCATGAGGCCATTGTGGAACGACTGGTGGACAACGAGATCATCTCCGCCAAGCCGGTCATCGTGAACGGGAACATCAAAAATATCGATGAGCTGGGAGGGTATGCGCCCTTCCTGGTCATGACCGCCAAAAAAGACGCGCAGGGTCGGTCGACCTTTCCCGAGTGTGTCGGTGGGGGAATCGGTGTGGAACGGACCCTGTACGCCATTTGCCGAGGACCCGCACTGGAGAAGATCGATGACCTGACCTTTTTCGGAAAGAATCCCGACAGCCATCAGATCTATATGTTTTAGGACCGATTTGAACAACCTGGTCCTTCACCCGCCCCGATAGGGCGGGGATCTTCGAAGGGCCAGGTCAGAGACAGTTGGCTCTGCCGTAGCGCCTTGCATGATAAGTCGCAAGTTCAAATGTCAAAATCCCAATGTCAAATCAAATCCAAATGTCAAAGGCCACAAAACGCGGGAGAGGGCTGGGAGTTCATTCCTAGCAAGGAACACCATGGGCCTCGCATTTTAATCGAATAGGCTTGCTGTGTCTGCCATTTGGTTTTTGGGCTTTGGCATTCATTTGACCTTTGAGCTTTGACATTACCTGTTCCTGTTCCTGTCATCACCCCCTCTGGGGTTAAACCAAAGCCGGGCCCTCTGGACCCGGCTTTTTTATCACCCGCCCGGGCCGTCGTTTGGACCGTGTTTTCGGTGGAAGTCATTGGAAAACTTAAGTTAAAATATATTAATGCCGATAGTAACATAGTCATTATTGATAACGGAGCAATTTTTGGAGAAAGGGCATGCGCATGCCGGTTTATAAGTGGATAGAGCGAGGCAAAGATCTTCCGGTTTTAACCGGAGCCGTTGCCGATTTATTGAATCTCAGCCAGGGCGATGATTCAGACGCATCTCAGGTAGCGGAGGTCATCAAGAGAGATGTCAGTCTTTCTACGGCCGTCTTGAGGATCTCAAATTCTTCGATTTATGGATTCCCTGCAAAGATAGCCAATATCGACCAGGCCGTTGTGGTTCTAGGCTTGAATTCCTTACGAAATATCGCCCTTGGTGTGGGCGTCTTGAACTTGTGGCCTCCGAATAATAATAAAGACTTTCTGTCAAAGACGTGGCAGCGGTCCCTCATAACGGGAATCGCAGCACGTGGGCTGTGTAACGTGATAGGTCTTCAGAAGAGGGAAGATGCGTTTACCGGTGGCCTTCTTCATGATATCGGCTTGATTGCCCTGTTTAGCTATGATCCGGAAAGGACCTCAGACCTTTTGAAAATTCTTGAACATAAGGGGAGAATCCCCCTCGATGACGAGAAAAAAATCATGGGCATCGATCATGTAGAGGCCGGACGGCTTCTTGTCAAGCGCTGGAATCTGCCCGAAAATCTTGTTCTTGCAGTGAAATGCCATCATGACGAACCGCACAAGGATCTCTGTGCTGAGGGCGATGGCAATTTTGCCCAAATAGCCTATTTGGGTTCTCTTGTCGGCGATATCTTTTATCTTGGAAGAAAACGACTTAGTATTCAGACCTATATCTCCGGCTGTCAAACATTGTTCGGCATCTCCCCGGATCAGTCGGATTTGCTGCTCCAAAATGTATATCCGCAGCTTGTGGAGATAGCGGAACAATTCAACATTGCGGTGGGGACCGATGCGGTCTATTACGAAATGATTCGTAAGGCGAATGAGGAAATCGCGAGTATTGCGCTGTCAAATGAGGCGACGAAACACCAGCTGCTCCAGGCCTTTAAACGTGAAAAAAAGCTTACCGCACAGCTTGAAGAGGTAAACAGAAAACTGAAAAAGACGGCTGCACAAGACGGCTTGACCGGTCTTTTCAACAGGCAATTTCTGGACGAGATGCTGCAGAAGGAATGGGACCGATCAAAACGTTATGGCTATCCTGTCTCTCTCGTGATGGGTGATATCGATGATTTCAAGATGGTCAATGATACCTATGGGCATCAGAAGGGCGATAGTGTGCTTAAGAAAATTGCAGAGATCCTGACAAGGGAGGCAAGGGCATCTGATCTTGTGGCAAGATACGGTGGTGAAGAATTCGCAATGATTCTGCCTCAGACAGAATTGGAGGATGCCGTTGCCGTTGCGGAACGGTTTCGCTCTGCAGTCCAGAAACTTCAAATATCCTCCGGTGACAGGGGATATGTATCCGTAACGTTGAGTTGCGGCGTTTCAACGGCCTACCCCACAAAAGGGGATCATAATTTGGAAGGTTTGATTCGAGAGGCCGACAAGGCCTTGTATCAAGCAAAAGAATCGGGTAAAAATAAAGTATTTTCAATGAAATTCAAACCGTTAGTGCGTTTGCTGAAAGGAGGACTTGATGCCTGATGATCCGGTATGGGTAACCCATAACCCTTCTGGTCGCAATCGGGTGATCGTGACAAAAGAACTTCCGGGAAAACGGTGGCTGGAAATTTTGACCCGGGCCGATTGCCGGGTGGAAGTCTGTACCAAAGAGGATACTCTGACTACAGAAGAAATCAAGGCGGCGATCGGAGAGCGATGTGACGGTGCCATCGGTCAATTGACCGAGACCTGGCGGGCGGAACTCTTCGAGGCCCTCAAGGACGCAGGGGCGCGCGCCTACAGCAACTATGCGGTGGGATATAACAATCTGGATGTGGTTGCCGCTACCACACAGGGCATCGGGGTGGGCAACACTCCAGGCATCCTGACCGAAACGACGGCGGAGATGGCTGTCGGACTGACTTTTGCCGTGGCTAGAAGGATCGTCGAGGGCGATGAGTATATGCGTAAAGGACGATACAAGCGCTGGATCCCGGATCTTTTCCTCGGGGAGGTCCTGTGGAGGAAGGTTGTGGGTGTCATCGGTGCAGGTCGTATCGGTTCATGCTATGCGCGCATGATGGTGGAAGGGCACAAGATGGACCTGATATACTGCGATCTTCATTCCAACACGTCGCTCGAGGAGTACATAGGCGCCTATAGTGCCTTTCTTGATGCAAATGGAGAAACTCCCGTATCCTGCGTGCGTGCCCATAGCGTGGAGGAGGTGCTCCGGGAGGCCGATGTTGTCAGCCTCCATACAGTGCTCGATGAAACCACGCGGCACCTGATCGATGCCGAGCGTCTTTCTTTGATGAAGGAAAATGCCATCCTGGTCAATTCGAGCCGTGGGCCCCTGGTGGACGAGGCCGCCCTCGTCGCCCATTGCAGGAATCACCCCGATTTTCGGGTCGCCCTCGACGTCTTTGAAGACGAACCGGACATGAAACCCGGCCTAAAGGACCTGAAAAACGTTGTCATTGTTCCGCATCTGGGCTCCGCGACCCGCTGGACCCGGGAAGGAATGGGAACCCTGGCGGCTTTAAACGTGGTGGGACTCCTGATGGGGTATCCGGTCTGGAGAGAACCGGATATTTCGTCCTTTCTGGGGACTCATCCCCCCAAGGCCGCACCGAGTATTATCAATGCGAAAGAAGTGGGCATCCCATCCTATGCGGGAAAAGGCGAAACCCACCCCTCTCGGCCCTAACTAACCCTAAACTTGGGGTCTCGGCAGCATGCCGGCCCTTTCAGCGATCTCCGGAACCCTGTGCTCCCATTCGATGGCCATTAAGTGGACGCCTGAAATCCCTTCCATCTCCTTCATTTCCTCGATTTGTTCAAGGGCATATCGAATACCCTCTTCGGCGACCTTCCCCTTGCCGGCCCCCTCGAGCCTTTTTATCAGGCTGTCGGGGACGTCTATCCCGGGAACATTTCTGGCCATATAACGGGCCATACCGAGGTTTTTCATCGGCGTAATGCCCGCCAGGATATAACATTTCTCGTGGAGGCCCCGATCCACGACCTCTTTCATGAATTCACGAAATCGGTCCATGTTGTAAATGCACTGGGTCTGGACAAAATCGGCTCCTGCCGCAATTTTTTTTGCCAGCCTGCGGACCCTGAAGTCGTAGGGTTCGGCAAAGGGATTGGACGCCGCACCAACGAAGAGCCTGGGCGAGACCTGAAGTTCTTTGCCGCTCAGAAATTTACCCTCATCCCTCATGGTCTTGGCGGTATAGATCAACTGCATGGAATCCAGATCAAAGACGTTTTTTGCCTCGGGATGATCGCCGAAACTCTGATGATCCCCGGAAAGGCAAAGCATATTGCGTATGCCGTGGGCATAGACGCCCAAGATGTCGGCCTGCATGGCAAGCCGGTTTCGGTCCCTGCAGACCATTTGAAAGTTGGGCTCCAGGCCCTCTTGCATGAGAATCAATGATGCCGCCCAGCTCGCCATACGAACCACGGCGGTCTGGTTATCCGTTACATTGACTGCATCCACACAACCCTTCAGGTGCTGGGCCTTTTCTTTCAGGCGCTCTACATCCGCTCCTTCCGGGGGGCCGCATTCCCCTGTGAATACAAAATGCCCTGCTCTCAGCAATCGTTCAAGATTGCTTCCCGATTTGAAATCGCTCATTATGCAAGGCCCTCCTTGATCTGTTTTCTGGGACCTCCGTCCCGGGATGTGCTCCAGTTTTTAGGAGGAATAAAGTCGTCCATCAAACTTGTTTTTCCCTGCGCTTTTAAACGTTCATGGATTCTGTACCAGGCGCAGGGGATATCCGGATTGATTTCGCATTGCCCGTGATTGGTGCCTCCGCATGGACCGTTCATAAGGGATTTGGAGCACTGGCTGATGGGGCAAATGCCCCCGGTGAGATGAAGGATGCAATCGCCGCACATTTGGCAACGTTCCGAAAAAAACCCCGGTGCGTCGACGACGCCCACAAAGGTTGTGTTCAGTCCGGGTAACGCGATTTTATGAGGGAATTTTTCTCCCAGGAACTGCACTCCTGCACCGCATGCCAGTGATAGCACGGCATCAACGGACTCGATGAGTTCTTTTGCCTGCTCAAAATATTCGTGTTCGCACTGCCGTTCGATGCCGCCGGAAAGGATCTCCATATCCAAACCTTCCTGTTTTGCCTTCATGCGCAGGAGGGATGCGAGAATTTCCGCCTCCTTGTTACCGCCCTCATGGCAGATTGCAACACAGGTATTACAACCAAATACCACAACCTTGCCGTACCCCTTGATCATGTCCCAAATTTCTTCAAAGGGTTTTTGTTTTCCAACGATCATGATCCGTGACTCCTTTTTTGCGTCCTTTTCTCCGCCGCCCAAATGGGGGAAGGCCCCAATCCCTTGATTTTTTCTGTAAATGCCCGACAATTCTCTGCCCATTGCGGTCCCATGGCGGCGGAAAGATTATACATTTCCAGACGCTCCGCGGAAATGCCGACCTTGGGTAGCAGTGACTTCAGGTAGTCGACGCGTTTTCGGGCTCTTGTATTTCCTTCCAGGAAATGACATTGACCCTCCAGTCACCCGGTGACGAAGACGCCGTCCACACCTCTCTCAAAGGCCCGGAGCACATACGAATGATCCAGCTTTCCGGTACAGGGCAGGCGTATGATCTTCACATTGGTCGGATAACTGAGTCGCATGACACCTGCAAGATCCGCAGCCGCGAAGGCGCAGTAATGGCAGGCAAAGGCCAGTATGTTCGGCTCCCATTTTGCCGGGACCTCACGGGGCGCTTCCATTATGGCGGCGTTATCCCGTCCGGCTTCCAGAGCTTGTTCCTTCATGAACAGATACCCCTTTCATATTATATTGCGTTCGAATTGATCGCTATTTTTTATCAAAAGGTCAAGACAGTCTGACTTTTCCGGCCGTCCTTCTACCTTTCCGCACCTGCGACCATTTTGACCGTTTCCCGCTCGAAATCCGGCTGGCTTTCTTCCGTCAGCGCATCGATCATTGCGAGGATTTGGTCGTCTCTAAAATTATTGACCTGAAAGGCCTTTGCGGGGCAGATTCCCGCACAGATCCCACACCCCATGCACGTGACCTCGTTGTGGCTGATTTTTCCGTCCTCGTCGAGATAGGGAGAACCGAAAGGACAAATCCGCAGGCATGTCAGGCAGGACATACATGTTTGGCGGTTGTGCTTGGCGACGGTTCCGGAAACGCCCAGCTCTTCCTTGGAGAGCAGTGCCCCGGCCCTTCCCGCAGCCGCCAGGGCCTGGCTGATTCCTTCATCCAGGTTTTTAGGAGCATGGGCCAGGCCACAGACAAAGACTCCTTCCGAGGGGAAATCCACGGGTCTCAGCTTCACGTGGGCTTCGAGAAAATAACCGTCCGAGTTCAGGGTGAGTTTATACTTCTTGCTGATCTCTTCACTGCTCGAATGGGGTCTGAAACCGGTGGACAAAACTACGAAATCAGCCGGTATTTCGACATCCCGGTTGAGCATGGGATCAAAGGCCCTTACAAGCAGCCCTTTGTCATCCGGAAGCACTTCCGGTTTTCGGTCTACCTCATAGCGGATAAAGATAACGCCCAGGTCCCTGGCCTTTCGGTAGTAGATTTCAGTGAGCCCGTAGGTCCGAATATCCCGATACAGGATGAAAACCTGTGCCCTCGGGTTGCTTTCTTTGATCACGATGGCGTTTTTGACGGCATCCCTACAGCAGACCCTGGAACAGTAATTGTGAGGTTCTTCTCTGGAACCGACACACTGAATCATGACGAAGGTGCCCTCCGTTGCGAGTGATCCGGTTCCGAGTTTCGCCTCCAGCTCTCTTTGGGTCAAAACAGCGGCGTTTTTTCCGTATAAATATTCGGACGGGCGGTAGGGCACGGCCCCGGTGGCCACAATGACGGCCCCGTGTTCAAAAGTGCTTCCGTCGGAAAGCGTGGTGTGAAAATTGCCGACGAATCCGTCGGTGTTGTCAACCGTGGCACCAGTGTGGACCGTAATTTTGGGATGGGCCCCCACCCGTTCAATCGTCTCCTGCAAATAGGTCGGGACGTCGAAGTGATCGATCGTATAATAGACACCCGAAGCGATGCCTCCGAGCCGGTCTTCCTTTTCCACCAGATGAACATCAAAACCCTGATCCGCAAGAGAGAGGGAGGCCGTCATGCCGGCTACGCCACCCCCTATGACCATGGCTCCGTGGGTGACCGGGACGGCATCCGCTTCCACGGGCCGAAGCCGTCCGGCCTTGGCCACACTCATGCGGATAATTTTTTTGGCCTTTTCCGTTGCCTTTTCGCCTTCCCCCATGTGGCACCAGGCGCATTGCTCCCGAATATCGGCCAGATCAAAGAGGTATTTGTTCAGCCCGGAATCCCGAATGGTTTCCTGAAAAAGAGGTTCATGCGTCCTGGGGGTGCAACTGGCAACCACAACCCGGTTGAGCCCCTTCTCACGAACCAGGGCCTTGATCTTGTCTTGACTGTCCTGCGCGCAGGCGTACATGAGGTCTTCCACATAAGCTACGCCGGGCAGGGTTTTGACATCTTCGACCACCTCCGAGATATGCACCGTCTGAGCGATGTTGGTGCCGCAATGGCACACAAAGACCCCGATTCTTGGTTCCTCTTCACGTACATCCCGCTCCGGAGGCAGTTCCTTGGTAATGGTCTCCGTTCTTCTGGCTTGCCACAGCTGGCCCATAGCCCTTGAGGCAGCGGCGCTTCCCTGAGTCACCGTTTCGGGGATATCCTTGGGGCCCTGAAAAGTGCCGGTTACAAAGATACCGGGCTGATTCGTATCCACCGGCGTCACGGGGCTCGTCTTGACAAAGCCGTGTTCGTCTGCCTCGATTCCGAAGGTCTCCATGAATCGATCACTATCCTTGCGGGGTTGAAACCCTATTGAAAGCACCACCATGTCAAAGGTTTCTTCCTTCAGGGTCCCGTCTTGTGCTGCGTAGCGCAAGATGAGATTGTCCGTGCCCGCCTCCTCATGGACCTGAGAAATCATCGCCCTTTGATATTTCACCCCGTATTCGCTTTTGGCCCGATCCACGTACCGGTCAAACTCTTTGCCAAAGGTTCGCATTTCCATGTAAAAAATCGTGGGTTGGATTTCCGCTGCATGTTCCTTGGCGATAACCGCCTGTTTGGCGGCATACATGCAACAAACCGAGGAACACCAGGGATTTGCCCTGTTGAAATCCCGGGAGCCGACACATTGAATCCATGCGATTTTTTGAGGGTGTTTTCCGTCCGACGGCCGGGTCACTTGCCCTTGATAGGGGCCGGAGGCGGAAAGAAGGCGTTCGAACTGCACCGATGTCAACACGTTGGGCCATCGTCCGTAGCCCAGTTCCGGTCGAATAGACGGGTCATATCGGTCCAGGCCGGGGCCTAGAACGACGGCTCCCACCCGAATTTCGAACACCTTTTCCTGTTGTTCAAAGTCAATGGCCCCGGCGGGGCAAAATTTTTCGCAGGCCCTGCATTTCCCTTTCTGGAAAAAGATGCAGTTCTCTTTGTCAATCACCCGGGTACTGGGGTAGGCCTGGGGAAAAAGAGAGTGAATGGCCTTTCGCGTCCCCAATTCCTGATCGTATTCACTCTTGACCTTCTTGGGGCACTTTTCTTCACAGAGGCCGCATCCGGTGCATTTTTCGGCATCCACATACCGGGGGGCCTGTTTGATCACGACCCGGAAGTCCCCGGGTTCACCGTCGATCGAGACCACCTCGGCCAGGGTGTGAATATCGATATTGAGATGCCTCCCCACCTCCACGAGTTTGGGGGAGAGCATACACATGGCACAGTCCCCTGTGGGAAAGGTCTTATCGAGCAGGGCCATGGTCCCTCCGATGGAAGACTCCTTTTGGATCATATGGACCCTGAAGCCACCCTCGGCCATATCCAGGGCCGCCTGCATGGCGCCGATGCCTCCACCGACCACCAGGACGGCGCCCCGTTTTTTCGTTTTCTCCAACTCATTATTGCTCATGTGAGGGAGACCTCCCTTAAAAGGCTGATAGAATCCACAATATGCCGATCGATTTGGAGTTCTTTGATGGTCTTACCCATGGCGAGGCCGATCATTTCGGTAATAAAATACACCGGAAGTTCCTTCTCGATTCCCAAGGATTGTCGTATTTTGTCCTGATAGGCATCCAAATTGAGCTGGCACATGGGACAGGACGTCACAAAACAATTGGCGTCCCGTGCAAGTGCATCCTTCATAATTTTTCCCATCAGATCCAGTGCCAGTTCCGTATCATTGACGGATGCCGAGGCACCGCAACAGGCCGTTTTATGATTCCAATCAATGGGTTTTGCCCCTAAGGAGCGCATAATGCGGTCCATGATCTGCGGGTTTTCAATGTCATCTTCCGCGGGAATCTCATCGGGAAAGCGGGTTTGAAGGCACCCGTAATAGCAAACCGGGCGGAGACCCTTTAGAGTCTGTATCGCCTTTTCTTTTAACTCTCCGGATTCCATTGTCCTATCAAGCAGCTTTAAGATGCTGAGTATCCGAATTTTCCCTGTGACCGTTTTTTCGAGTTCCCGATTGATTTCTTCGGCGAGCCCGGGATCCGCCTTGAGTTTTTCCTGGGCCACCAGCATTCGGCTGTAACAGGCCGAACAGGGAATAACCATTTCCCCCGTTTCCATGGCGTCGGCGATGCCGAGATTGCGGGCCGGAAGGGCCACGGCCATGAAGTCATCTGTCTTGCCGGCGGAGGTCGCTCCGCAGCAGTTCCAATCTTCCAGTTCCAGAAGCCGGATACCAAATTCTTCCAAGACTACTTTCGTCTGAATGTCATAGAGCCTGCTGGATGTGTGAAGGGTACACCCCGGATAATAAGCGATATCCATGCTCACCTCGCGTGTTCTTCTCCCTGTCGGGTCTTTTTTTCTTTGGCTATTTTGTAGAGACGTTTGAGCTCACGGTTCCCCTTGACCCGCTCCAGGCCGTAGTGCATGCGATGCTTTCTGGCCATCCCCAACCCGAGCAGACCCTGATTTTTAACCTCTTGGAAGACGCGTTTGAAACGAAGACGGCTCAAATCCCGAACCGAGTTTTTCATCTCATAGAGTCCCATAAACTCCACTTCGTTGACGCGTCCGAAATGTCTCGCCGCCGCACAGAATGCATCATGAAATGTCTTTACATTGGGCGACAGGGGCTTTTTGTGTTCTTCTTTTGCCATTTTTTTCAGGGTTTCAGTAATCCGGGCGGTTTGGATCTGGTTCGGGCAGCGGGTGCCGCAGGTATAGCAGGAGACACATTGCCAGACCAGTTTGTTTTCCAGGGCGCCTTTCCGATCCCCCATGATGATTTTTCGAATGAGTTGGTCGGGTGTGACGCCGGTCGTATCCGCAACAGGACAACCCGCCGCGCACTTTCTGCACTGGTAGCAGGCCATCAGATTTTGCGAAGAACGCTCCATGACCTCTTCGGCCAGTGTCAATGCCTTTTCCTTCTCATACTTAAGTGCCGTTGACATAATTTTCTCCGGAATTGTTTTCAAAAAAGGACCTGAACGATTCTATCCATCGCAAGGCAATCTCCTCCCCAGCACCATGTGCGACGGTTTCCCCGAACCGTTTTTTGGGGTATGAAATAAACGAATGTACGAAGAATAAAAAAAGGGCTATTGAGCGGACACCAGATGATGCAGTCTCGGCGTATCATCCAGTGTTTTTTTGAGGCAGGCCCTGGGGGAGAGGGGTCATTACCGAAAAGGATGGATACAGACAGGCTCTAAAATGAGATCGAGCACCATTATTTATCCGGATCGTTACAAGCCTTTTTACCTGCAGGCAATAGTAACCATTTTACACATTATTTCAAGAAGTTATATTTGTATAAATTTTATATTATTTTCAAATCTTCTTTGATGTATAATTAATGTTAAAATTTTGGTAATTTTTTGGGATTTTGAAACGCATTCAGCGCGTGGTCATCCGGAAAGGAGGCCCGGGAGCGGGTGCATTTTCACTTTAGAGATGCACCCGTTCTTCGCTTATAAGTTCAATTAAATCAAAGTAATGTGATGATTTATACCCGTTCAATCGCACAAGTCATTCCGTCGACTGACGCGAGAATTTCGGAAACCGATCATCTCCGGTTAAAAGTCAGTGATGAATGGGTCATGAAAACGTCTTTTCATTCTTTTTGAAAGTCTAAACTCATACAAAATAATGCATTTGGGCGAGATGTGTCCATATCGACCGGGTGGTTGAAGAAAAGATACAGGGAGGGAAAAAGTGCTTGACAAGCCGGGCAAAAACGATCAATGTTTAAATATCTCGCGAACAAGGAAGTTCCGGGGTCTACAAACTCAGGTGACAATGGCGTCTTCTTTCTCAGAATGAAAGAAGACGCCTTTTTTTTAGCCCTACTTAAAAATTCGGCACGATGAGAGTATCTTTGATTTTTGCCTCATTCAGGTCAAAATGGAAATGAAAAAAAGGATTGGAAGATTCCCCCCATCCCAGGGGCTCTATGATGCGCAATACGAACATGACAGTTGCGGAGTGGGTTTCGTGGTCCAGATTGACGGCACCAAGAGCCACGAAACAATTAAAAGAGGCGTCACGGTTCTCAAAAATCTGGAGCACAGAGGGGCCGTCGGCGGGGACTCGAAAACAGGTGACGGGGCCGGCATCCTGTTCCAGGTCCCGGATGCCCTTTTACGCCGGGCCTTTATAAGCCGTGGCCTGGCCCTGCCTGAACCGGGAAAATACGGTGTGGGTATGGTCTTTCTTCCCCAGTCTTCGGAACCCAGGAGAAAATGCGAAGAGATCATAGAGAAAACGATTGAATCCGAAGGACTGAAGTTTCTGGGATGGCGAAATGTTCCGGTGGACGAAGCCGCCATTGAAGGACAGGCAAAACGGGAGCAGCCGGTCATCCGGCAGTGCCTGGTGGACGGCTGTGGCCTTGAATGGGAAGACCTGGACCGTAAACTCTATGTCATCAGAAGGGTCATCGAGCGCGGGGGAGAGAAATGCCTGGACGATGAGGACTGCTTCTATTTTTCGAGCCTCTCTTCGCGCACCATCACGTATAAGGGGCTTTTCACTGGAACCCAGTTGCCCCGATACTATCGGGATCTGGCTGATTCCGATACGATGAGCGCCTTGGCCGTGATACATCAGAGGTACAGCACCAACACCTTTCCATCTTGGGAACTGGCTCAACCTTTCAGGTACCTGGCCCACAACGGAGAGATCAATACCCTGAGGGGAAACAAAAATCACATCAGTGCCCGGGAGGCCTCTCTCTCCTCTGATCTGCTGGGTCCCGACATCAAAAAAGTGTTGCCCGTTATCGATGAACGGGGCAGTGATTCGGCCTGTCTGGATAACGCCTTGGAACTCCTCGTAAACGCCGGGCGTTCTCTCCCGCATTCCATGCTGATGCTCGTACCCGAGGCCTGGGGCGTCAAGTATCCCATCGGTCCCGATCAGCGTGGTTTTTTTGAGTATCATGCCGGGCTTATGGAACCCTGGGACGGACCGGCTGCGGTCGCCTTTTCAAACGGGACCCAGGTCGGTGCCATGCTGGACCGAAACGGACTCCGGCCCGCTCGTTATACCATAGACAAGAAGGGCTTCATGGTCTTTGCTTCCGAGGCCGGGGTCCTGGACTTCGAGCCCGAAGAGATCGCGGAAAAAGGCGCCCTGAG
>CAZXWJ010000105.1:0-13897 GCA_964644375.1 uncultured Desulfobacteraceae bacterium
CCCTCGGTGTTGAAGAAGTGGACATTGGAAAGGGCTCCCACCACGAAGGCGATACCCGTCATGGCCAGGATAAAGAGTCCTCCCACAAGGCAGGCCTGGTTGAGAGACTTGCTGCTTTTTACGGTCATGAATTTCACGGCCAGCTGGGGCTGGGCAAGGGTTCCGATTCCTACCCCCAGGACCAGTGTCGAGATAAGCACCCACCAGAGATTGGATCCAAAGGCGGGCATGTTTGTCCAGCCTTGGTGACCCATGGCCTTGAGCTTTTCAGGCACCAGATAGGCCAGGTCCGAAAGGGCCGTGTGCGCTTCCGCCACACCGCCCATTTTCATGTAGGTGAACACCAGTAAAAAGACCATTCCGAAAAACATGATGGTTCCCTGCAGGGCGTCGGAATACATGATACCCTTGATGCCGCCGGTTGTGACGTAGACCGCAATTAGTGCCGTGAAAACAATGAGGGCGGTCAGGTAATTCAGATTAAGGGCGGTTTCGAGGAAACGGGCGGCTCCGATGAGCACGGCGCCGGCATAAAGCGGCATGAACACAAAGATGAGGATTCCGCTGAATATCCGGATGAAAGAGGAATTATAACGTTTTCCCATGAGTTCCGGAAACGTCATGGCTTTGAGGTTATGGCCCATCTGACGGGTCCTCTTGCCGAAACCGACGAACGCAATGAAGATGCCGACAAATATGGTGAAGAATGTCAGCCATAACAGACCCAATCCGAAGGCGCCTGCCGCGCCGCCGAAACCGACAATCGCTGAGGTGCTGATAAAGGCGGCCCCATAGGAAAGTGCCATGACAAAGGGATTTACGTTGCCCCCGGCAACAATATAGTCTCCGGCTGATCGCGTTCTCTTGTACCCGAGATAACCCATGTAGGCAACCATTCCCACGTAGATGATGATGATGGTGTTAAGCAACGTATAGTTCATGTTTTACTGCCTCCCCGGGCGCTACAGGTTAATGATGAAATGGGATATTTCCGGGACACCGGATATCGATGTCGATCGGGGCGGTCCTAGTCCCTGTTCCAGGTAAGGGCACCATAGACCACACAGAGCACTGTGCTCAGTACGGAAAGGCCATAAGCAACGATGATCCAAGGATCTGATAGTCCGAACATGCATTTCACCTCCTTCCTCCTTCTGCATGGCAGGACGAGATGCCTGCACTGTCACGAAAAGAAGCAAAGAGCGTGCCGTGACGTAACTCTTCCTTTTTCTTCAAAGAAAATAGGGTGTTAGGTATATCTCGACGGATTTTTGCCAAAAAGGGTTGTGAAAAGTGATTTGTCTATTAAAGTCAGTAGGTTGAAATAAATTGGTCTGAAAAGAGGGGAGCAGGGATTGTTTCAGTATGAAAAGGGGTGTTTCAAATCGAAAAGGGTATCATGAAACATCCTCCAGAGGATTCCGGATGTGGTAGGCCTTCATTTTTCGCCAAAGGGTTGTCCTTCCGATGCCCAGGCGGCGTGCCGCCTCGCTCTGGTTCCAGTGACACTGGATCAGCATCCCCAGAATATGAGTCCGTTCATGCCCTGCAAGACTCGATCGTATTTCCGAGTCTTCGGAAAAGTGACGGGAAAGGTGCGGTTTGATGTCCTTTGCGCGCAAAGGGTTCTGATCGAAGAGCAAGTTCAGCCTTTCAAGAAAATTTTCCAATTCGCGCACGTTTCCGCGCCAGGGCTGTCGAGAAAGGATCTCCAGTGCGCCGGGTTCCAATTGAAGAGGCGGCTTATGGTGTTTCTTAGAAAACTGCGAGAGAAAAGCATTTATGAGGACGGGAATATCCTCCTTGCGTTCCCTGAGGGGCGGGATTCTGACAGGGACGACGCAGAGTCGGAAATAGAGGTCCTCACGAAAAACGCCCTTGTCTATGGCCTTGAGAAGATCACGATTTGTAGCCGATATGATGCGGACATCCACCGGCCTTCCCTCCGTGCTTCCAAGTGGACGAACCACCCAGTCCTGGAGAACCCTGAGAAGTTTGATCTGCATGGACTGGGACATTTCGCACACTTCGTCCAGAAAAAGGGTCCCCTGGTGGGCTGCGACAAAAAGACCCTCCTTATCATGGGTTGCCCCCGTAAAACTTCCACGCAGGTGGCCAAAGAGTTCACTTTCCAGGAGGTTGTCGGGAAAGGCGCCGCAATTGATGGCCACAAACGGCCTGTGAGTTCGGCGGCTTCGCTGGTGAAGCGCCTTTGCAATGAGCTCCTTACCGGTGCCTGACTCTCCCTGAATAAGAATAGCACTGTCGGAGGGCGCAATTTTTTCCACCAGCTGCAGAATCTTCAGCATACCGGGGCTCTGGCCGATGATCTGATCAAAACCGTTGGGCCGTTGGTCAGGGGAATCCCCATCCTTGACAGGCATCCATCTCCCTTGTTGAAGTGCCCGATCGACCTTGTCCAGAAACTCCTGGTTTGTAAAACCCTTTGTGATGTAATCGAAGGCCCCCACCTTGATCGCTTCGACTGCGTTATCGATGGTGCCGTGACCGGTCATGATGATGACCGGGACGTCCGGTTGAATTTCGAGAGCGCATCGAAGCACTTCCATCCCTTCATAGTGACGCGTCATGCGGAGATCCGTGAGGATGAGGTCAAAGGTTCGCTGAACCATGAGTTCCTGGGCCTCGGCCCCGTTGCTTTTCGCCGTGACCTTATGCCCCTGCCGTTTCAGAAGGATGGAAAGGCTGGTCAGTACTGAAAGTTGATCATCGACAAGTAGAATTTCCGCCATGTCAATCTCCGCGTCAGGAAATCAGAGGAAGTCGTATGGTAAACTTGGATCCTTCCCCCGGTTGAGATTCAACGTGTATTTCTCCGTCGTGGGCCTCGATGATCTGCTGAACCAGGGCAAGGCCCATGCCCAGTCCGTCAGACTTGGTCGTGAAGAATGGTTTGAAGATTTCCTGCATGGTTTCTTCATCAAAACCCTTTCCTGTATCGGCCACGACCAGGCGGAGACTCTTATGGGACAGGCTGCCTCCGTCGGAGGATTCACAAAAAGTGTCGACCCGGATCGTGCCCTCTCCGGTAATGGCGTCCCTGGCGTTTTGTAGGAGGTTCCAGAGGACCTGAGAAAATTCCAGGCGATCCAAATAGGCCACCGGAAGATCCTCATTGAGATTGCTCTCTATGCGGATGGGTGGGCCGAAATCTTCATGCACTTTAACTTGTCTTAAAATTTCTTTCACAACATTGTTCAATTGGACCCGTGATTTGTCCAGGCGGGGAGGCTGGGCATAGGCGACGATCTCGCGGATGATCCGTTCCATCTGGGCGGCTTCCTTGTGGATGATCTCCGAGAGTGTTTTCTCTTCCGCATCGTGATTGGGACTGTCCAGGAGCATCTCGCTGGCCGAACGAATGGAGACCAGGGGATTGCGCATCTCGTGGGCGATGCCGGCAGCCACTTCCCCGAGTGAGGCAAGCTTCTTGGATTGCGTGAGTTTGCGTTTCAGGATCGTCTCTACGGTCAGGTCTTTAATGTAGCATAATACATTGGGCCGCTCTTCCTTGGAACGTATCAGCGGCAGAGTGAAGACATCGGCTGAAAAAGGCTCGCCGGTGGGAGGGGTGAGGCGCTTTGGGGCGTATGCCGGGCCGCCCCGGTTCCAGGTCTGCTCCAGCGGGCATTCGGGACAGGCGCTGCCGCGACCCATGAAAACACTGTAGCAGGGTTGATCGATGAGACTCTTCTCGTCCGTGCCCAGGGCCTTGGCCAGAGCAGGATTGAGGGTTTCCAGGCAGTAGTCGGGCCCCAGGATGCAAACGCCCTCGTGCATGGAACGAAGGATTTCCATCAACTGACTGCGCGAACGCTCTTCCATCCTGTAATTATAGATCCGGCGTACCAGAAAAATCACCGTTACACCCGCGCCTATCAGTACGATAATGATGAAAATAAGCAAGATGCGTTCTTTTTGGAAGGTATTCTGCATGAACTGTTTCATTTCATCGATGGGCGCGCATACGGCCACGGAGCAGATTTGATTGCCCAGGCGAAAGGGGCTGAATGCGGCATATTTTGTGACATGCCGGTAGGTATATTTGCCGATATCCGTTTGGCCCCGTTTCATCAGGGTGGTAAGCTCACTCAGTCCCGCTTCACCTTCCTGGTTGAAGAGCGTCTGGATACTGCGGCCCTCTAAGTCCGGATGAATGGGATGAATAATCACGGTGCCCTGCCCGTCAAGAACCCAACCATAACCCGTCTTGGCCAGGGTGATGGGGATGATAAAGCGATTTCGGATCTGTTCCACACTGATGGTCGCTGCGACCACACCGGCGAAACGGGGCTTTTCGGCGCCTTGGCTAATCAGAATAGGGTGAGCGAGAACCAGGGTCCAGTAATGTTCCCTTACCTGAAGAAAGCGACTCACATAGGGTTTCCGGCTCTTTTCTGTTTCACTGAAATAAGTCCGGTAACCAAAACTTTCCCCCCGTGCAGAGCTGTCGGGGTGGATATGGGTCATGGTTCCTTGCTGATCCAGGCGGTAGATGTGAACGGTATCGGGGCGGTTCTTCTCATAGAATTGCTTGAGGATTTCTTTGGTTTCGGGATCCTTTGCGTCCCTGAGTTGCGAGTATTGAGCAAGGAGTTCCAGATCCCGCATGATGTCTTCCAGGAATTTTTCAATGCCTGCCGCGGTCTGTCGTGCAACGTTGATCTGTTGTTTGTAGAATTGCCCGATGACGTCACCGACCATGCTTTGCCGATACTCTCGGGCTAAAATGAGCGTTTCCAGGACTAAAAAAAGGGTGAGGAGGGCCAGGAGGGTAATGATGAGATGAAATTTACGGACACCTCGGCTGAAACCCGTTTTCTGATGCAATGTCTAACCTTCTTTCGTGCAAAGCCGCATCTGGGCGAATAATCGTGTCATAGGTCGCTGGGTAGATTTTCGAGCCGATTCTTGGGTTTTTTTCCAAGCGCATACAGGATAAAAACAAACGGTATTTCCTGTCAAGATAAAGATTCCGCTTCAGGACAATGCCTCACTTAAAGTACTTGAGCCTGACAAGACGGCCGTCTTCCACGTCGACAATCATTCCTCAATTGTCCGGGCAATCCAGGGCGCATGTGGCTATGATTTCGCGTTTCAACTTCTCAGTTTCCTCAACCATCCTAAAACATAGGGACCGATGAGGATGAGAAGATTGATCAGTATCAGAGCGAGGCTGATGGGTCGGGTAAAAAAAGTTATCCATTCGCCATTGGACATGATCAAAGCCCGGCGGAAATTGTCCTCAAGAATAGGACCGAGAACAAAGCCCAGAATAACCGGCGCTGGCATGATACCGATCTTCTGAAGCATGTAGCCCAAGAGGCCACAGGCCAGAAGGACCCAGATGTCGAATACCGTATTCCGAATGGCGAAAGAACCGATGATGCAGAAAAGCATGATGGCGGGAAGAAGATAGTGCCTGGGCACCCTGATGAGATGGGCGAAAAATCGAGCACCGGCAAGGCCGATGATGGTGAAGACAATCACGGAAAGGACATTGCCCAAATAAATGGTGGAAATCAGGTCGGGTCTCGTGGCAAACAGCATCGGACCGGGGGCCAGACCATTGATCATCAGGGCTCCGATAAGAATGGCCGTCTGTGGGTCACCGGGAATACCCAGGGAGAGCATGGGTACGAATGCCCCTCCGACGGCGGCATTGTTGGCTGCTTCCGCTGCTACCACGCCTTCGGCACTTCCTGTGCCGTACTCTTGAGATCTCTTTGAAAAACGCTTCTGAATACCGTATGCGGCCATGGAGGCGATCGCCCCGCCTGCCGCCGGAACGGCGCCCACAAAGGTTCCGAGGAGGGACGAGACGGCCATCATTGGCGACATGCGAAGTAATTTGGAAAAGCTGGGCAGGACATTGCGGATTTTGGCAACGGCGACTCTGATCTCGGTCTCCTGCTCGAGTTTAGTCAAAACTTCCGTGACTCCGAAAAAACCCACCATGACGGGGATCATCTGAAGACCGGCCTGCAGGTCTTTTGAACCGAAAACAAATCGAGGATAGGCCGAGATGACGTCCTGCCCGACGGCCGCCAGAAGGAGTCCGATAATGCCTCCGATCAGTCCCTTTATTGTAGACCCGAAGGAGATGTAACTCACGATGCTGATCCCCAGCAGGGCTATACCCGTATACTCCTGTGCCCCGAATTCCAGAGCTAGGCCGGCAAGAACGGGTGCGGCAAACATGAGCACAAAAACACCGAAGAGTCCGCCCAAAGCGGAGGACAGGGTGGCATAACCGATTGCCCTTCCGGCCTGTCCCTTCTGGGCCATCTTGTAACCGTCAAAGCCGGTAGCTATGGAGGACGGCGTTCCCGGGATATTCACCAGAATGGAAGAGAGGGATCCCGAGTAGCATGCCCCGACGTAAATGCCGAGAAGAAACAGAATCCCGTTGATGTCGCTCATGGCAAATGTCATGGGGAGAAAAATGGCCATGCCCATGGTGGCCGTCAGACCGGGTATGGCGCCGAAGATAATGCCCAGCACTGAGCCCGCCACGACAAGAAATATGGAATAAAAACTTGTGAAAGTAGGGAGGCCTGCGGTCAAAAGATTAAAAGTACCCATGATACTATCCTATGAATCAAAAAAGCGCCGCTTCCGGTAGCTGGATGCCTACGAAGACCTGAAAAACCAGATAGACGAGAATGATCATGCCAACACTGAAGCCCAAGTCCGGTAGCAGATGTTTTAACAGGTCGGAGCCCCTGATCAAAAGAACGCTCAGGATGGTCAGGAGAAAACCGCTGATGAAAAAACCAAAATATTTCATGATGACGATCATGATGACGGTCAGGACCATGAGCAGGACAACCGGTGTATAGCTTACTCCACTCACTGAAGGGAGATCGCCTGCCTCCGGTTCGGTGTCTTTCCTTTTCGCCAGATCGAAGACGAGAATCAAAGCACCAAGTAAAATCAGGACCCCGGCCAGCAACTGGGGATAGAAGGCGGGGCCCAGTCCGAAACCCTGTCCCTGGACATCGGGGTAGCGGAGGGTGTCGCTGAAAACGAATCCTCCCATCACAAGACAGAAAATAAAGGTCGCTAAGGCGTCCCGCCGTTTTACAGACATGTCTTCACTCCGCTGTGAACGGGGCCGGATCCCGCTTGGATAAGCAGGATCCGACCCTTTAGAAAAAGCTTTATTTTTGTATAAGACCCAGGGCCTCGACCATTTCTTTGACCTTGGCGTTTGAATCATCCCTTAGTTTGGCAATGCCCTTGGTGTCCATGTAAGACACGTCCAGACCCGAATCCTTGATCTTTTTCAAGGTTCCGGGATCCTGAAAGGCCTTCCGGATGGACGTGTCGAGAATGGCGATGACATCGTCGGGGGTCCCGGCCGGAACGACAATAGACTCCCAGAAGGGCATGGTGATATCAACTCCGCCTTCCTTCATGGTCGGAATTTCGGGGTAGGAGGGATGCCTTTCATCGGCCGCGATCGCGACCGGACGAATCTTGCCCGCGCCAATCATGGCCTTGGCAGGCCCGATGGCGACGAACATGGAATCAACGTGACCGCCGGCCAGGGCGGCGAGAGAAGGTCCCCATCCCTTGTAAGGGACCTGGGTGAATTTCACATCCGCCACCTTGGCGAATTCGGAGGAGTAGAGGTGGTCAATTACGCCCGCTCCGGCGTTTCCGTTCTTTATTTTTCCTGGGTTGGCCTTGGCAAAGGCGACGAATTCCGGTATCGCTTTCCAGGGCGTCTTTGCATTGACCAAAAGGAAGAGCGAAGGATTGATGATGCCCGAGACGGCCTTATATTCGCTCATCATGACTGGGGACACCGAGGTATACTGGGCGATAGCGGCACTGATGCCGAGGAATCCCAAGGTATACCCGTCCGCATCAGCGTCGGCCAGGGCCTTGGCACCGACGATCGAGCCTGCGCCGGGCATGTTTTTCACCACCACAGGCCTGCCCAGCTCCTTTTCCATTTGAGCACCAAGGATTCGGCAGGTCATGTCGCCCGATCCTCCGGGAGACCAGGGTACAATAAGGGTAATCGCCTTGGTTGGGAATTCGGCGCGGACCGGTGATCCTGTAAACGCCATAAACGTGGCCGCAAAGAACAAAAACAATACAATACCGATGAGATGCCTTGTTTTCATTTAAATGCCTCCTTTTTAGTTGTTTGTACAGGGCATTGTGCCGTGTCGGGAATACCCTGCTAACAATACCTATCCCTCGCTTTACCGGTTTTCAGGATCGGCCCTTTTGCAGGAAAAGGGCTTTTTTACCAAAACAAAAAGTCAGTTTAGAGACAATAAAAAACTTGACCCTGTCTGTAAAATGACGATGGAAGGAGGTTTCTCGATAATGGGGTAATTCAAAGACAAAAGGGAAAGCAATTGGTACATCTGAGGAATTCAAGAGAAAACGGTGGCAACATCCGTTCGGGAATATCATTCGTTTGCCAAACAACGTGACAGATGCGATAATTAAACAATCGTGCGGAAGTGTCAACTCTATTTGCATCTTGAAAAAATATTTTTATCCACCCCTGCGTTACGAAGTTTGTGAATAAAGATAAGCCATTTGTCTCTTTTTTCCCGCTGAATCATAATAAAAATAAGATGGTTGAGGGACCATAAGATGATAAAAATAGATAAGGTCGAGCTGTATCATATTGCGCTTCCCACACGGCGTGCGCACAAGTGGAAAGGTTTGACGTGATCTATCGGAGGCTATCTGCTCGTCTGCCTCACCGGCGACAACGGCATAGCGGGCTGGGGAGAGGCTTCGGTGATCAGGGACAGGGAGGAGATCACGGAAGGCATTATGGCGAGAAGCCTGAAAAGACCATATATCTCATTGAATCCTACCTGGGGCCGTCCGGGTGCTGGACGGCCCGGGCATGGGAATTGGAACGGACCTGGACGTGTTGATCGCGATCCCCTGAAGATTCTTCCTAAATGATATGGCAGTGGGAAAGGAATGATTGGATTAATGCGTTGAATTTTGTTACATAACTTTCCCGGCCGAAATCTGGGGATTTGATACCTGAATGTCTCAGGATTGAGGTGTTGAATCTCGGTCAATTTATCTGTCTATCGAAGCGTTTCGGCAAGGGAGGAAATGCATCCTGCAAACTGGTGCGTGCCGTATTGAACCAAGCAATGTTTGGCCTTGGAATGCTTAATGCCGCCCAGGTCGTTCGATTGGAGAATACAAAAGTGAAAACATTTTTCAAGATTACCCTCTGGACGGCCTTGATCCTCATCCTCCTGGCAGGCGGCACCGGGGTTGGACTTTGGTACATGTGGTCCAGCAACCTGCCCTATATGGGTACGCTCAAAGAATACAATCCCCCTATTATTACAGAAATTTTCAGCGACGACGGAGAGATCATCGGTCGTTTCTGGGAAGAAAAGAGAATCGTTGTTCCACTGGAAGAGGTCCCGAAGCATCTCATTCATGCATTTATTGCAGCTGAGGATTCGCGCTTTTATCAACATGAAGGCGTGGATATTCCGGGTATCATCAGGGCATTTGCCAAGAATCTCAAGGCAGGAAAGATAGCACAGGGGGGAAGTACCATCACACAGCAGGTCACCAAATCCCTGCTTTTAAAAAACCCGGAGAAAACATATAAGCGAAAGGTTCGGGAGGCGACCCTTTCCCTGCAGATCGAAAAAAATTTTTCAAAGGAAAGAATCCTGTTTCTATATTTGAACCAAATCTATCTCGGCCACGGGGCGTACGGGGTGGAAGCCGCCGCCCGATCTTATTTCGATAAGCGGGCTATTGATTTGAATCTTGCCGAGTCTGCCCTTTTGGCCGGGCTTCCCCAGGCACCAAGCCGCTACTCTCTCATCCTGCACTTCAACCGGGCCAAGGCACGTCAGAAGTATGTGCTGCAACGCATGCGGGAAGAGGGCTATATCAGTGCGGAACAGGAACGGGCAGCCCTGGACTTGGAAGTCAAGGTTCACAGCAGGGGCGGGAGTCCCTATCATAAAGCCCCCTATTTTACAGAATACGTTCGAAAATATCTGGAGAAGAATTATGGACGGGACCTTCTATATAAAGGGGGACTCAAGGTCCATACCACACTCAATCTGGGTATGCAGCGTGCTGCACAAAAGGCCATAGAAAAGGGATCCTTGGAACTGGACAAACGGGAAGGTTACAGGGCGCCCCTGAAACATTTGACGCCGGAAGAGGCAGAGGCCTTTGAGCAGGGGCTTGTCAAAAAAATAGACGAAGCGTTGCCCGACATCGGTGATATCGTCGAGGGTATTGTCCGTGAAATCGACAGCAAGAAAAAAACGGTCATCATCGGCATGGGCGAAAAAAAAGGCCTTCTCGCTCTTGCCGATATGACATGGGCCAGGGAACCGGACCCCGACGTGGCCTATTATTCGACTAAAGTAAGGGATCCCCGTGACGTACTCACAAAGGGAGACGTTGTACTTGTTAGAATCAAGGAGAAGGGGAAGCCACCCTATGATTGGCAACTTGCCTTGGAACAGGAACCTGAAGTCCAGGCCGCTCTTCTTTGCCTGGAGCCTAAAACAGGCCGGGTCAAGGCCATGGTGGGCGGAGGAGATTTTTCTAAGAGCCAATTCAACAGGGCCGTTCAATCCAGGCGTCAGCCGGGTTCCGCTTTTAAACCCCTGATATATGCCGCGGCCATAGACCGGGGCATGAACCCGGCCACCGTCATTCTGGACGCCCCTTATGTGTCGTCTATGAATCCCGAGGAAGAGATCTGGCGTCCCAAAAATTACAAGGAAAAATTTTTCGGACCAACCCTTTTTCGGACTGCGCTCGTTAAGTCAAGAAATGTCATAACCGTCAAGATACTTAGACAAATCGGCATTAATTATGCCATCGCCTACGCAAAAAAAATGGGCATTGAATCCGAACTTAGCCCGGATTTATCCCTCGCCCTCGGTTCATCCGGGGTCTCCCTAAAGGAATTGACCAGGGCCTACGGGGTCCTTGCCAACGGGGGGAACCTTGTAAATCCCGTTTTCATAGAAAAGATCGTGGACAGGAGTGGTCGGATCGTCGAGGAAATTCATCCTTCCTTGCAACCCGCCATCCCGAAAGAGACCGCTTATGTCATGACCGATCTGCTTCATGCCGTCGTCAAGGAAGGGACGGGTTGGAGGATAAAGGCCCTGAAACGCCCCGCTGCAGGAAAGACCGGTACAACAAATGACCTCAGGGATGCCTGGTTTATGGGATATACCCCTAATTTTGTGACTGGCGTCTGGGTGGGATATGATGATCGCCATCCCATGGGAAAAGGGGAAACAGGTTCCCGTGCGGCGAGTCCCATATGGCTCTATTTTATGTCGGAGGTCCTTAAGGATCGACCGGTAGAAGATTTTAATTTTCCCGAAGCCGACGTGGTCTTCGTAAAAATTGATGCTAAGACAGGCCTTCTTGCAGGCCCCCACTCTGAGAAGACCGTCTTTCAGGCCTTCAAAGAAGGAACCGAACCCAAGAGGTACTCCCCCGCACCCAAGGCGGCCAAGTCCGGAAATTTTGCTCAGTTTGATATGGAAACTAATTCGGGTTCCGATAAGCCGGAAGTCTCACCATAAGCGTTGTCGTATTTTTTTCGACCCTTACCTCAATCTCACCCTTGAGAAGACGGACGATTCGGTGGGTAATGTAGATGCCTCTCCCGCGCCCTTCACCTTCCAGAAGTTTTAACCTCTCTTCGTCTGAAATGAGTCCGGTGTTGGTGATCTCCGCGCAGGCCCACTGATCTTTCCCATAGGTTCTGATTGCAAGTATCCCGCCCTGAAGGGGGATGGCGTTGGTGGCGTTATTCAAAAGATTGTCCAAGATGCGCTCGAGGTGAAGGGGGTAACACCGGACAAGAAGGTTCTTTTGAAAAGGTCCCTCCGTTGGGACGACATTTTGCTTCAACTGCTCCCGGATAGCCTCCCTGTTGATCTCAAAACGTTTTTTTAGGACATCGGTCAGGTTGACGACCTGTTCTTTCCCGATATGATAGAGGCTCATGGCCATCTCCTGGAGGCGGCTCGTTTCGTCCAAAAGGATGCCGACATACTTTTTGATGGTAGCGGCCTGCTTGAGATGATCTTCCTTTTCCAACAGTCTATTGAGTCTTCGAGCAAAACCGGCGGTGGCGATAGCGGGGTTTTTAAAATCGTGAAGGATGTCGTCGAGACGTTCCATGCGTTGAGCCTTCATGAGCTCCCGTCCCAGAAATAAAAAAATTTGTATCTCTTCCGGTCGGTATCTCTGCCTCTGATCCAGCGCGTCGAAGGTCATGAAATGCGTAATTTCTGCTCCGACATTGAGGGGAACATACAGAATGGAATTGATGTTACGATTGGCCGCAAATTTTTTTACATTTTTTGAAACCATGGCGCTTTTCTGGGGATCAACGACCAATAAATATGCCTGGGCAATCACCTCATATGGGGATTCGGCCATATCGGTCTGCCGGTTCAGAATGCGTTCAAAGGCAGGTTCGCTGCTCACGGCAAAGCGTTTTCCGACCCCATGGTATCCAATCAAATCGGGATATCCCGCCTCCAGAACCACGTATTCATCGTTTTCCGAAACAGCAAAAAGGGCACAGCTCTGTATGTTGATGATATCTGCCAGTTCGGGAATAACGCGGTTGAAGACCTCTTTCATCTTGACGCCGTGACCGGCACCCAGTTTCAGAAAGATTTTGCGGACAATGGCTTCCTTTTTTTCGTTCACCCGGTGCATGGACAAAATTTTTTTTCGGGCGATCACGAAACTGAGACGGCGGGCCAGGAATTTGGCCATCTGAAGCTCGATGGGATCAAAAAGACGGTTTTTTTCCGGAAAGTAGATCTGGATGACGCCCGCCGTATCCCGCTCATAGGGGAAAAATCGTGGTATCCCAAGGGGAACCGCCATAACGGAATAGGCGCCCTTTCTTCGGATCACGTCTTTGTCCTGGTAGAGGTCCTCGTCCAGGATGTTTGGCACAAGGAATGTTTGCTGGGTTTTGACGACCGCGCCCGCTACACTGTTTTCCAGAGGGATGAAAGTGGCTCGGGAATCTTCGTCTAAAGGGAAGGAACCATAAGAGAGCATCTGGCCGGTATGGGGATCGTAAATGCGTACGGAGGCTGAAATTGCTCCCAGGAATTCGACCAGATACCCGGCGGCCTGAGTCAGGATTTCGGGCTCGGAAAGATCGGGATCGATCTTCGTGATCTCATCCACCTGATGGGTGACCTGATCGAGAAACTGCGGGAGCAGCACCTCTTTGATCCACACCATCAGGTGTTCCAGGAATACCTCGTTATCAGGGCCATTCCGGGCCCAGGGTTGTTCCATTATGAGTTCGAAAAGTGCTTCAGGGTCCTTCCACATGTCTAAGATCCAAGGTCTTTCACGGCCTGTAGAATGGTGTCAAAAAGCTCCTTGATATCTTCTTTTTCAACGCAGGAAAAGGCCACCCGGAGGTCATAGGTGCCAAGAGAAATGAGTCCTATCCCATATTTATCGAGTAAATGGAGGCGCAGGGGTTCCGCTTGAATTTGCTTCAACTTCAGGCACATGAAATAACCTGAATTAAAGGGATAGACCTCCCAGGCATCGCTGTATTTGGAATCGGTCAACACGTCCTTAACTCTCAGTGCCCTGTCCTGCATGATCTGAAACTTTTCTTTTATTTCGGACTGATAACTGCCTGCCTGAAGGGACTTGAGAATAATGGACTGGCTGAGGTGCGAGGCATTGGATATGGACCCCCTGACGGCGCCGGCGGTCTTTCTCTCCAGGGCGTCATAAACCGGGGCCGCATCCACGGAAAGGTCGGCACCATAGGTCACAAAACCGACTCTCAATCCCCAGACATAGTCCTCTTTGGTGGCGC
>CAZXWJ010000106.1:0-13850 GCA_964644375.1 uncultured Desulfobacteraceae bacterium
CCGATATGAGGCGAATCGCCAAGGCCATTAATTTTGGTATTATCTACGGGATGGGTTCCCGTAAACTGGGGGAGGAGCTGGGCATTGACCCTAAAACGGCAAAAAATTATATCGATACCTATTATGATAGGTACAAAGGTGTGGCTGAGTATCGGGACAGAATCGTTGCGTCGGCCAAAGAAAAAGGATATGTGACCACCCTTTTTAACCGCCGGAGATATCTGCCTGACATTGATCACAAGAATCGGGTCATCCGTTCGGAGGCCGAACGGATGGCCGTCAATACGCCGATTCAGGGAACGGCTGCGGATCTTATCAAAATGGCCATGATCCGGATTCATGACAGATTGAAGCGGGAGTCTTTTGAGACCAAAATGCTGCTTCAGGTACACGATGAACTTGTCTTCGAGGTCCCGGAAGCCGAGATCCGGGACGTCCAGGTGCTGGTCAGAGAGGAAATGGAAGGCGTGTATCAGCTTGATGTCCCTCTCAAGGCGGATATCAAGATCGGAAGGAATTGGGATGAAGCGCATTGAAATATAAACGGCCCTGATTCATCACAGAAAGGAAAAATACATGTCTTACGTCTTCGGCCCAGTTCCATCGAGAAGTTAAGAAAAGTTATTGAACAAATTAAACCGGATAAAGTTTAATTAAATTCTGTGGTTCGTTTTCCAGCCGATTCGCGGGCATTATCACTTGACAGAAAGAGGTTGGAAGAGGTAAAGAGCTTTTTGGATGAAAAGGCGGAGATAATCCCTGATTTCTAAACCCTTGCGTTGCTGCAATGGGGTAAAATATCGAGAATTAACGGACATGAGCAAAAAAATAAATCAGAACAGTGAAGACAGGTATTATGCAGGTATCGATGCGGGCTCAGTCAGTCTGAATTGTGTGGTCATCAACCAGGATCGTAAGATTTTTTTTGAAGCTCCCTACAGGAGACATTTAGGAAAAGTCGAAGAAGAAATTCAAAAGCTTCTTCGTGAACTTTATCAGCAGTTCGGCAGAGAAAAATTAAAGGCGGTTGCCTTTACGGGAAATCACGGGAAAAAAATTTGTGACCAACTGGGAGGAGTCTATGAATTCGAGACGATAGCTCAGGTCCTGGGTTCACTGTATGCCCATCCTGACGCAAGGGCGATCATCAGTATGGGCGGTCAGGACACGGCCCTTTTCCAGGTCCATCATGCCGGTGGTGATTGGGAACTCGAATACTTCAATACTAACGGCCCGTGTGCTTCCGGGACGGGGTCCTTTATCGATCAACAGGCTCAGCGACTGGCAACCTCCATCTATGAGAAAGAGATCCGGATTTCACAGGATCAGATCGACGGCGTGCTGGCCGATTTTATAAGGCTTGGTCTTCAGAGTGAGAAGCCTGCCAATGTGGCTTGCAGGTGTACGGTTTTTACCAAATCCGATATGATCCATCTTCAGAACAAGGGTGAGAGGTTGGAGGATATCATCTATGGACTCCATGTGGGGAATGCCAGAAACTACATGAGTACCATTGTGTCCAATCGGGACTTGGTGGATCCCATTCTCTTTGTGGGTGGTCTTTCCATTAACGCGCTTCAGGTGCGAGCCTTTAGGGCCTATTACCCCAATCTTATTGTTCCGGAACTCAATACCTCCGTGGGCGCTTTGGGCGTAGCGTTGCATGCCCTCGAGTCCGGATTGGAAAATTCTGTGGATCCGGAACGGGTCGTACCGGAAATCGGAGATAGGTCGGCGGGTCTGTCCTATGCCCCGAAACTGGAACTCAAAGCGACTGTCTTTGCCGAGAGCAATGAGGTTGAGAAAAGGTTCCTGGCCCGAAAGATGCCTGTATACCTGGGAATCGATATCGGGTCCACAACGACGAAGTACGCGATGATCAACGAAGATCGTGAGATTATTCATAAGAGGTATGTGCATACCCAGGGAAAACCTATTGAAGTCACCCAAAGGCTTCTGAAGATTATTCGGGACGAAATCGGCGACAAGATTGAAATTAGGGGCACGGCGACCACCGGTTCCGGAAGGAACGTCGTGGGTGATTTTCTCAATGCCGATCTCATCCTTGATGAGATCACGGCGCATGCCCGGGGTGCGGTAAAGATCAATCCCGACGTAGACACTATTTTTGAAATCGGGGGACAGGATTCAAAGTATATATCTCTCTCCAATACCTATCCCCTTGATTTTGACATGAACAAAGTGTGTGCGGCGGGCACGGGGAGCTTCCTTCACGAACTCGCCAATAAATACGGCATTAACATCGTGGATGAATTCCAGGAAATCGCCTTGTCTTCGGATCACCCTGTGAACCTGGCCGAAAGGTGCACCGTGTTTATGGAATCCGACCTGGTCTCATACCACCAGAAAGGCGTGCCCGAAAAAGATCTCATCGCGGGACTCTGCTACGCCATTGTGCATAACTATCTTAACCGGGTGGTGGGGAAAAGAAAGATCGGTCGGAACGTCATGTTTCTGGGAGGGCCTTCTCTCAACAAGGGTGTGGTGGCAGCCTTTGAAGACGTCTTGGGGCGCGGGCTGTTGGTCCCCAAGCACCGTGAAGTGCTTGGGGCATTCGGCGCCGCGATAAGTATTCAAGAAAAAATGTCCATCGAGCCTGACGCGAGGTGCACTTTCCGGGGCCTGGAAAGTGCCATCGAAGATCGAATGAGCTATACCGAGAAAGTGTGCAGGGCGGATCCTAACTGCCATAATCAATGCAAGCTCAAAATCTATGATTTTGACGGTCGCAGGAGTGTCTGGGGAGGTGAGTGCGGTCGATACGAACTGATTCGAAGCAAGGGTCGGAAGAAAGAGAATTTGTTCAACCTGAGAGATTCCTTGTGGCAGAATTATATGCTGGGGCTCTATGAAGAAATAGGGGAGGACCCCCTCATGGAGTTGGACGGGCGGCCGACCGTGGGCATGCAACGGGCCCTCTATTTTTTCCAAACAGGTATACTGTGGGCACATTTTTTTGACCGGTTGGGGTTCAGGCTTGTTGTGACGCCTCCCACCAATATGCGAATCTCCGGTGCTGGCATAGAGTCCATGACCGCCGAAACGTGCTATCCTGTGAAGGTCTCTCACGGGCATGTCAAAGAACTTATCGGAAAAACCCGGTATCTCTTTTTGCCCGCAATCGTCGATATGCCCACACCGGTGGCATCGGAGAAGGGTTATTACTGTCCTCTTGCGCAGTCAAACCCGTATATGGTGCGAGCCGCCCTCGGTCTCGATAGGGAAAAGGTCTTGACCCCCGTCCTCCACATGAAGCATGACACCGGTTCCCTTACTCTTGAATTGAGTCGTCACCTTTCCCAAAAACTGGGGAGAACGCGGAAGGAAATCGGAAGAGCCCTGAATTATGCCGTAGAAAGACAAATGAGCTTTGTGCAGGAATTGCACCGAAGGGGCAGAGAAATCCTTGAGACACAAAACCCTGAAGAACCCATGGTCATCGTTACCGGGCGGCCCTACAATCTCTACGACGAGAAGTTGAACCTGAGATTGGGCCAGAACCTGAGCAAGATCGGCGTAAGCGCCATGCCCATGGATCTCGTGGATGTATCTCATGTGGACCTCTCTGATTTTCCCTCCATGTATTGGGGCCTGGGAGCCCAAATATTAAGGACTGCCAAACTGATTGAGAGTCACTCCAATACATTCGGTTTGCATCTTACCAATTTCAGCTGCGGCGCTGATTCTTTTATCGAGCATTTCTATAAGTATATCATGGGCGACAAACCTTACCTGATACTTGAATTGGATGAGCACAGTGCGGTCGCGGGGGCAATGACAAGAATCGAGGCCTACAGAAATGTAATCGAAAACAGCATGCGGAAGATGAAACCTGAGTTGTGTGAGCGGATGAAAATGTCCAATTGAGGATGACATGGAAGTAGCGAACAGGTCAACATTTCAAACCCTTTCAGAGAATGTCGGTCCCTTTGACCTCAAAGGAAAAACCTTTCTGATACCTGAAATGAACAGGATCGGCGGGCATCTCCTCGCGGGGACCTTCAGGGGGTTCGGTATCAACGCCCTTGTAATGGATACCTACGGCGGACTTGCCCTGGGTAAAGAATTTACCTCCGGTAAAGAGTGCTTCCCCTGCCAGGTTACGACCGGCGATATTTTGCTTTTTATGGAAAAAGAAAAGCAGAGACTTGGTGATGCTTTTGATCCGGAGGACTATATCTATTTCATGCCCGAGGCCGGTGGTCCTTGTCGCTTCGGTATGTACAATAAGTATCAAAGGATTGTCCTGGATTCCTTTCCCGAACTCAGAAGACTCAAGATTGGATCCCTCACGAGTGACAACTCCTATGCCCTGGAAGGCATGATCGAAAAGGGGCAGGCAACAAATTTTCGAAAAGCAGCCTACTTTTCGGTGGTCGTGGCAGATGTCCTCGACAGGCTTTTGTGGAAAATTCGGCCCTATGAAAAAGAAAAAGGTAGCTCGGACATCTTTATTGAAAAAGCCATGGAGACTATGGCGAAAGCCTTTGAAAAACATGGTGCCAAAAAGGACTTTTCCAGCATTCTCGATAAGTTGGATGAGATCATTCTCGAGGGGAAAACTCTGGTTGATCCGACTATCCCGCAAAAACCCCTGATCGGTATTGTTGGCGAAATCTATCTGCGAACCCATGTTCATGCGAATCAGGGCGTGATCCGAAGGTTGGAAAAATATGGGGCTGAGGTGGTCAATGCCTCCATCGCGGAATGGGTGAATTATACGACCTACGATAAATTGAGGGACGCCAAGGTCGAACTCAAACTGAACTTGAAGCAGTTCCGAATCGGCATGGTAAAGCGAAATCTCAAGGAGATTTTTAAATACGGCCTTGCCCTGTCTTACCAGCAGAACAAGCAACACCAGATTTATAAACACATAAATGAACTTATCGATATTTCGGAAGATCATCGGGTGGGGCATTTGGAAAGCATTTTGATCGAAGATGATCTCTATGCCTTCGATGTGGGAACGGAAGCTTGCCTGAGCATTCCAGGCATTGTACAATATATGCGAGAGGGTTATAATGGGGTGGTCAATGTGTATCCTTTCACTTGCATGCCCAGCACCATTACATCATCCATCGTTAAACCAATGATGAACCGTCTGAAAGTTCCCTATCTCGACACACCCTATGACGGAACAACACAACCCGGCAGGGAGGCAGCCATCAGGACCTTTATGTATCAGGCAAGGCAGCACTTTCAGCGAAACGGAAGAAAAGAGTAGAGATATAAATGACTACAAAGATGCTTATCAACGCGGTAGAACCTGAGGAGTACCGGATTGCCTTTATTAAAGAGGGCCTTTTGGACGGTTATCACATCGAAACCTCCACAGCGGAACAGAAGCGCGGCAACATCTATAAAGGTGTTGTCGAACATATAGAACCCAGGCTTCAAGCCTGCTTTGTCAATTTTGGAACGGATAAGAACGGCTTTCTGCCGGGGGATGAAATCCACCCCGAGTATTATCAGACAACGGAACCGCTCAAGGACGACCAACATGTGCCCCATATTGAAAAGATTCTTCGAAAGGACCAGGAACTCCTGGTCCAGGTTACCAAGGAGATGCCGGGTCACAAGGGGGCGCATTTGACCACCTACCTGTCTTTGGCCGGACGTTATCTCGTTATTACACCCGGGCGCACGGTCAACGGTGTATCCCGAAAAATTGAGGACGAAGGAGAGCGAAAGCGACTAAAAGCCATCATGGAACAGATGAAACTGCCTGAAGAGATCGGGTTTATCGTGAGGACCATGGCGGTCGGTCAAAGCAAAAGAGAGATTTCAAAAGATTTGAATCGTCTGTTGAGGATCTGGAAGGCTATGAAGGCCAGGGTTCAAAAGGCCCCTTTCTTTTCCCTGATCTACAAGGAGCAGGACCTGTATCTTCGAACCCTGAGGGATTACTATACCAGCGATGTTTCACAAATTCTGGTTGACGATAAAGAGACCTTTAATAAAATAATAGAATATATGCGTATCGTCACACCGCGGGATCTGAGGAAGGTAAAACATTACAAAGACAAGGTTCCGATTTTCAATAAATACGACATAGAAAAGCAGATCGAAAATATCTATGGTAACAAGGTGCCCCTAAAATCGGGAGGGTCCATCGTCATTGACACCACAGAGGCGCTTATTTCCATTGACGTCAATTCCGGCCGGGGCATGGCAGGAAAGAATATCGAGGGCATGATCTACAATACGAACCTTGAAGCGGCCAAAGAAATCGCCAGGCAGCTTCGTTTGAGGGATAAGGGGGGGTTGGTGGTCATCGACTTTATCGATATGAAGGACAAGAAACACATCAGGGACGTGGAAAAGGTCCTTCGTGAGGAACTGAAAAGAGATCGTGCCAAGACGGATACGGCCCACATCTCCAAATTCGGACTCATGGAAATCTCTCGACAGCGGATCAGGCCCTCCATTGAGTCCAGGAGTTATCAGACCTGCCAATACTGTAATGGAAGAGGGGTCATCATTTCCGTGGAATCCGCCGCGGTTTCTTTGCTCAGAAGAATGTGGATGCAGGCAGCCAAGGGTGACGTCATCCAAGTGAACGGAACCCTTTCCATGGAAGTGGCAGGCTACCTCCAGAACAGGAAACGTAAAGATCTGGCTGAACTTGAAACGCGTTATGGCGTGACGATTGTACTGACTGGGGATCCGACTGTCTCCACAGGGAACGGAAAATTGGAATTCGTGGAAGAAAGGGAACCTTAACACAGGCCCCATAACCAAAAGATTCATGCTGGTTGCCGCATGCGACCGAAAAATGAAATGGCGAAGGCCCCCATTGATATCATTCAGTGGGGGCCTTTTTTCGCTTTATGCCTTGAGCATTTGCTGCTGTTTTAATGCAAAAGCGCTCGTAATGCGGTCGATTATAATGGCCAGGAACACGATGCAGAGGCCAGCCTCAAAACCCCGTCCAATTTCAATCCGATTGATGGAGAGCAGGACTTCCAGACCCAGGCCCCGGGCCCCGATCATGGAGGCAATGACTACCATGGCCAGGGCCATCATGGTGGTTTGGTTCACGCCCACCATGATGCTTGGAAAGGCAAGGGGAAGTTGAACATTGAACAGGACCTGACGGCTGTTGGAACCGAAGGCCTCCGCGGCCTCGACCACACTCTCCGGCACGCCTCGGATGCCCACATTGGTGAGTCTGATGACAGGTGGCACGGCATAGATGACCGTTGCAAAGACGGCCGGGACCTTGCCCAGGCCGAAGAGCATCAGGGCAGGGATGAGGTAGACGAAGCTGGGCATGGTCTGCATGGCGTCCAGGGCGGGTTTCAGAATGGATTGAAGGACATCGTTTCTGGCCATGATGATACCCGCAGGGATACCGATCAGGAGAGAAATGATCACCGAGGCGAATACGATGGCCAGGGTCATCATGGCCAGGGCCCAGTAACCGAAGCTCCCGATAATCATCATGAATCCGGCCATGAGGACACCGTAGTACCAGCGGCCCATATTTCGCCAAGCAGCAACGGCCACGACGACCACCACAAGGGGCCAGGGCAGCCACAGAAGAGCACGCTCGATATAAAGGAGCACCTGGAGGAGCATGTGACCGAGGAGATCAAAGAAAGGACCCCAGTGAACCAGGACCCAGTCCATGATGGCATCCACCCATTCGGCCATGGGGATTTGTAATGTTTCTGGAAATTCAATCATTTTCTTCCGTCTCCGTTCCGGTTTCCTGGATCATGCTGTCCAGGATGGTCTCATTGCGAATAATGCCCAAGAGTTTACTCTTTTCGTCGAGCACGGGGATGGGATAGGGGCTGGACGTGGCAAGGGGAAAAAGTTCTTCGATGATTGTGTCCGGAGAGCAGGTGGGGAGGTCTATGACCAAATGTTCCCTTGCAGCCGGGTCTTTCAGGGAGGTGACGCCGGCCTTTTCCATCTTCCTGATGCGATCCAGGCTCAAGAGGCCCCTGAATTCACGTCTTTTGGTTGTCACAAAGGCATAGAGCAGCCTGTCGTGACCCATCAGGGTCCTGGCCACCTTGGGGCCCTGCCATTCATAGAGAAGGACCCGGGGGTCTTCCATGATGCGGCCTGCGCTCAGGACCTTGGCAGGGGAGGCATCTTGAACGAAATCCCGGACATAGTCGTCGATGGGGGACGCGATAATATCCTCCGGGGTCCCGATTTGAATGATTTTCCCGTCCCGCATGATGGCAATCCTGTCCGCCACTTTAAGGGCTTCCTGGAGATCGTGGGTCACGAAGATCATGGTCTTATGAACCTGCTCCTGCAGTTCTAGGAGTTCGTCCTGCATCTCTCGGCGAATCAGAGGGTCCAGGCCGCTAAAGGGTTCATCCAGAAGAAGGATCTCCGGATCCCGGGCCAGGGCCCTGGCCATGCCGACTCGCTGCTGCATCCCGCCGCTCAGGGAGGAGGGCAGGTAGTTCTCCCAGCCTTTGAGACCCACCGTGTCAATGGCCTCCTGGGCGAGGGCGTAACGTTTATCCTTGGCCACGCCCTTCACTTTCAGGCCGTAAGCCACGTTGTCGATCACGGGATAGTGGGGCAGGAGTCCGAAGTGCTGAAAGACCATACCGGTGATATTCCGCCGGAGATCGAGAAGTCGATCCTTGTCGTATTGGGCGATATCTTTGCCCTTGATCTCGATTTTCCCCGCAGTGGGGTTTATGAG
Organism: uncultured Desulfobacteraceae bacterium; assembly: GCA_964644375.1. GTDB lineage: Bacteria > Desulfobacterota > DSM-4660 > Desulfatiglandales > HGW-15 > CAYNYM01. The sequence continues at coordinate 8,702 of CAZXWJ010000106.1, forward strand.
ACGGATAAGACAACGAATGAGGGTGGACTTACCGCTGCCGGAAAGTCCCATGAGGACAAAAAACTCTCCGCGTTTGACCGAAAATGAAATATCCCTGAGCCCTACGACACACCCCGTTTCTTTTAGAATAGTGTCCTTTGGCAAAAGCCGTTTTTCAGATTTAATGAGATCTTTGGCCCCGTGGCCAAAGATCTTCCACAGATTCGATACTTCCAGAAAAACTTCGGCGGTTTCTGGCTCCGCCTCGTCGGTGGTTTCCAATTCAGAGTACCTCGAAAGAAAATGAAAGACGCTACACCTGCCTGTTCAAACTTAATCCGGGGGGCTCCCTGATCCAGCGCAAGAATTAAGGGTAAAAGAACTCCCTATCCATCTGCAACCGGGAGAGATGGCGTGTCGGAGTTATGGCTAACACCCCAATACACCATTGCTCCGGGACGTCAAGACTTCGATGAATGCGGAATCAAGGGTACAGACGTCTTCCTGCTCGCTTTGGTTTCAATGGACACCCCGATTATTGGGTGCCCATGGGTCAAAACAAAGACGCCCGATTACGCCCTGTCGTCGCGTTTGAAACGGCGTTGGGATCAGAGGGCCGCCTTGACCTTTTGGGCCACTTCGGCCGGCACCCACTGGGTCCAGAGCGACTCGTAATTCTTCAGAAACCACACCGCGGCATCCGCGGGCTTGGAGTCTTTGTTGTCCAGCATGTAGGCCAGGAACTTGTTGCATATCTCCAAGTTGGTCTCGTATTTTTTGAGAAATTCATAGACGTCCGGGGCCTTCTGGGGGAGACTCTTGTGGACGACGATGTTGACCTTCACAGGGGGGTACTCACAGCCATAGTCCTTGTCCCAGACCTTCTTGTCAAAGGCTGGTTCCGCGATGGGGGTGAGGTCGTATTTTCCCATGATCGGTGTGGGCGCCCAGTAATACCCGAACCAGGGTTTTCCCTTCTTGCAGGCCGCGGCGATTGACCCGGCCAAGGCAGCGCTCGATCCCGGAGGAAAGATATTGTAGTGCTTGTCCAGTCCGTAGGTCTTGAATTTTTTATCATTGATCTTTTCGCATCCCCAGCCGGGCACGCAACTAAAAAAAATGCCCTTGGAGGGATCTTCCGGATCCTTGAAAACTTCCCAGTACTTGGACAGGTCCTCAATGGATTTCAGGTCCGGGGTCAGGGGCTTGATTCCCCGCGCGGGGTCGCCCTTGATCATGTAGGTGGGGACCAGCCAGCCCTGCCAGCTGTTGGGGAAGTTGCTCCCCAGGTCAATGACCTTTCCCGCGGCCAAGGCCTTGTCAAGGGCCTCCTGCTGGTTTTCCACCCAGACCTCCATATTGATATCCAGATCGCCCCGCTCCAGGCCGGCAAAGAGGGGGATGGTGTTTCCGGGCAAGTATTCCGCCTTGTAGCCATAGCCGTTTTCAAGGATGAAGCCAGCGATGCGGTTATGGACCTGGACGCTGTCCCAGTTGATATCCGCGAATTTGAGGACCTTATTTGAAGCGGCAAGGCTGGATGTCGCGGAAAAAAATGCCATACCGAAAAGGATCGCCAAGAACACACAGAAAACCTTCAATCTTTTGTCCATAGATTCCTCCTAAGTTTTATCGGGCGAAACAAAAATTTAATTGAGGGAGATCCCCTCTGCCTTGAGCCTGAAATGATCGAAACCCATTCATAGAGCAGTCCCTGGAACCCCCTTAACCCTACCAATCATTGAACGGCATTTGAGAAATCCTTCCCAAATCCTGATAATTATAGGGTACCAAACAGTAAATGTCAATTGAGAAGAGCTTAGATGAAAAGATTAGAGTAGAAACATAATGAGTTGAAAAGGGATGGGGCACCGAATTACTGAACGAAGACAGGCTGTTCGGGTGGATGAAAAAATGGATGTTATTGTATGGAACTCCCTTCAGTGGCGCGGAGGGATCCGGTAAGAATTATGAGTTGGACGGTAAAAGACGAGGTCTGTTTATCGTTCGTATTGATATGGCGCAAATCAGCTGGTATAAGAACAGTTTCCACAGAAAATCCGGGCGATTTCCCTACGGCGGTGGGTGTTCCGAAGGAAATATTTGAGGTCGGGATCGACCACCCGGACGGGCATCCGGAGCATGTGCGTCTCCTGTTTGAACGATACGATCTCTATCAACCCGAAACACAGGCCTTTAATAGGAATATCGGGACGATCGAAGCGGTTGAAAAGCTCCGCTCTGTCGGGATATCCTTTATCTTCATGAGTGAGCACAGTTGCGAGTCAATCATCCCTGAGGAATTTCAGGGTTTGATCCTCATCCTATCGGCCGGGGGGGGGGGGCTTGAAAAGTATCCCTCAAGGGGCATGACGAGTATACCATTAAATGGAGTTTGAAGATATATGTTCAATAATATTATATACTTCCTTGTGGTCCTTATGATTTTCAGCATCAGTTATACGGGAGACACCCCGGAAGACTCACTTATCTACAGCCTGGTCATGATGTTTGTAACCTGGTCGGTCTTTGCTTCCTACTGCCGTTGGGGTTTTAGAAGGCTGTTGCGTCAAGCTCTGAAAAAAGAAGAATTCGAATCCAGGTTTGCGGCCGAATACCAGGGTCTGGTCATGCGCCTCTCCATCCTGGCCATCTTTCTTTTTTCCCTGGATGTTTATCTGTTTCACTTGAAGTTCTGGCTTCAGTCGATCCCGGGCCTGAATTTTTTTACAGTGATCCAGGGCCTCTTGGCCGTGAGTCTCTTCGTTTTTTATCAGTGTACCATTTGGTATTGTTCCTACCCGGCGTACCGGGAGGCGTTTGGCACGGTTGTGCCCAGAAGTACCTTTATCCTTTCAAACATTAAATTGAACATCCCGGTTCTTTTTCCCTGGTTCTTCCTGACCTTTGTTTATGATCTCCTAACCCTGAGTCCCTGGGCCTGGCCTGCCGTTATCCTGAACAAACCCGTCGGGCAAATTCTTTTTTTTGCGATTTTTTTGGTCGTTCTCATGATTTTCATGCCCTCTTTTGTTCAGTACTGGTGGGGGTGCAGGCCCCTTCGTGCGTCGGACAAGCTGAAAGAACTCAAAGCATTCCTCGACACAAAGAGGTTCAGGTGCCGGGACCTTGTGGACTGGCCGATCTTTGAGGGACGCATGTTGACCGCGGGCATCATGGGTATCGTCCCCAAGTATCGCTATCTCCTCATCACCGATTCCCTGATGAATGTTCTCACCATAGAGGAACTCAAGGCCGTCGTCGCCCACGAAATGGGCCATGCCCGATACCGGCATATGCTTTTCTATACGATGTTTTTTTTGGCGTACATGGTCCTATCATTCGGATTGTTCGACATCTTCGGATCTTTTCTCGCCGTTCTCCCATTCTTTATGCAGGGTTTTGCAGAGAACGAATCCGGTGCCATCACCCTCTATTATCTCGCACTCTCTCTCCCCGTTCTGCTCTCTTTGCTGGTCTATTTCCGGTTTATCATGGGATTTTTTATGCGCCATTTCGAGCGACAGGCGGATCTCTATTCCGCCGTCCTAATGGGAAGTCCTCTGGAGATCATTCGCTCCCTCGAGAAAATTGCCCTTCTCAGCGGAAAAATAAGGGAACTCCCCAGTTGGCACCATTTCAGCATCAAGGAGAGGGTCGAGTGCCTTTGGCGCATGATGAGCGATCCGGGACTTGTAAAAAGGCACAAACGCTTTCTGTCTATCTGTCTCTGGATTTATCTGGTATGCATGGCCGGGCTTGGCTATTCGGTGAACTTCGGTTCGGCAAGAGATCAATTGACCCACCATGTGGCGATCAAACGCATCAATCATATGATTGAAAAACAACCACAGAACGTCGATCTCCATATCGGCCTGGCCATGCTCTATCATGAAGTGGAAAAGCACAGAGAGGCCGTCGACGAATACGAGACGGCCATGCTGCTGGACCCTGAACGGGCCGAGATCGTGAACAACCTCGCCTGGCTTCTTGTCACCGCTCCCGATGAAGGGCTTCAGGACAGGGAACGGGGCCTCATGCTGGCCAAGGAGGTTGTGGCGATGGAACGGTCGGCCACCTTCCTCGACACCCTTGCTGAAGCTTACTTTGTCAATGGCCTTATCGAAGAAGCGATTATGACCGGAAAAGAAGCCCTCTCCCTTGCCAAGGAAAGGACGGGGTATTACCGGAGGCAATTGGAGAAATTTATAAGTGCAACTGAGAAAAACCATTCTTAGTAGGCGAAGATCTTTGCTCTTCCTTATCCTTTCCTAAAGAAGAGGAGAAAATGTATGCCTTTCGCGCTGATCCTTTCGATTGTTTTTCTGGCTTCTTTCATCCTCACCATGGTGGGCTTGGGGGGTGGGCTCGTTTTCAGTCCCCTTTTTGTATTGCTTGGTTTCCCGGTGACCACGGCGGTATCTGCGTCCCTTTTCCTCAACGGTGTTGCCGCCGCTTCTGCCAGCATCAACTATCTTGTAAGAAAAATGGTCGATCTTAAGATCGCGCTTCCTTTACTGATCTGCAGTACCCTGTCCGCTCCCCTAGGGGCTATACTTACAAGCAGGATGAATGTCCGGTGCTTTACGACCGTCCTCGCCCTGATCATTGTTACGGCCTCGGTTCGGATGCTCTTTTCAGTGAAAAAGGAGGAGGAAGGAAGTGAGGTTACAGTTAACAGAAGAATTATCGGTGGAGGATGTATCGGGGTCATTATCGGGCTATTGGTTGGCCTCCTTGGTATAGGGGGAGGAGTCTTCATTGTGCCTCTGCTGATTTATGTTCTGAAAGTGCCAACCAAAACGGCGGCGGCAACCTCTATGTTTGTGGTAGTTTTTCCCTCCTTCAGCGGCTTCATCGCCCATATGTCAAGGGGCGACACGGACTGGAAATTCATTCTGACCACAGCTGTAGCATCCATTGTGGCAGGGCAACTCGGATCAAGAATCATGGTGGAAAAACTGACGGGTATAACGGTTCGCCGGATATTCGGAGTCGTTTTGTTATTGTTTACTTTTAAACTCATCCAGAATACATTTTTGTAATGCAATGAGATGTGGCGATAATTGGGTGGCTGATCATTCGATGAAGTATCGAAGGATGTAGCGTCCTGCAACAAAAGTTATAACGAATCCCAAGAGTAACTTAATGAGAGTTTGAGGTACATATT
>CAZXWJ010000107.1:0-13749 GCA_964644375.1 uncultured Desulfobacteraceae bacterium
GCACCCCATGCGGCCAGGGTCGCTTCTTTATCTCCGAAATAACCCGAACTTGTCGAAGCCCCCCGAACGCACATCTGTCCCACTTCACCCGTTGGGACCTCACGACCTTCGTCATCAACAATCTTGACTTCATTTCCGGGAAAAACTTTTCCCAGGGTCATGATACGTTTTTCATCGGGATCGTCTACGCCGGATTGGGCAAAACTGTAAGTCTCCTGGGACCCTCCCGCGATCAGGACTTTACATTTCATCTTCTCTTCCGTTTCCCTTGCCATGGCCACATCAAAGGCCGCAGCACCTGTCCTCACGGCCCTCAGGGAGCTGAGATCGCATTTGCCGAGGTCACATTCCTTGAGAATTTTTATAAGTTGAGTCGGAATCGCAGGAATATAGGTCACCTTTTCCCGTTCAATAAACTCGAGCACCCCGTTCGGAGAAAATCGCTCCAGAAGGCAAATCTTGGACCCCGCCTGGAAGGCCGCCCAAAAATTTTGAAGTCCCGGTCCACCGGAAAGCGGTGCAATGATCCCGACAATATCATCCGGGGTCAATTTTGCCCGTTCGACTATACCCCATCCCCCAACCCTGGACGAGGCACCGGTTTGCTCGATGCACTTCGGCATGCCCGTCGTACCGCTGCTCAAAACGACCGAGGAGACCTCAAAAGGACCGAATGCCTGTTCTTTCAGGAGCCTTTGAGCCTCCTGCTCGTCAAAGGACGCCTCCATCAAATCCCTGAAAGAGACCGCCTCCGAAGGTGTCTCCTGCTCACTGAGCACGAAAAAGAGCTTCAATTGGGGCAGATCGCGTGCAATCTCTTTGGCGATGCCGAAATAGTTGATGTTTCTCAATTCCACCGGCGTTAAAGTGGCCGTGGCGCCGATGGTCTTAACGATGTGTTTCAACTCGTTGAGCCGGAAAGTCAACGGGGCGAGACAGCAGACAATGCCCGCCTTATGACACGCCAGAAGCAATATCAGAGAAACCCCCGTGATAGGGAGCTGCGCCACAATCGCCTGATCGCGTTTCATGCCCCTTTCTAGAAGCCCCATGGCCACGGCGTCCGTCACATGATCGAGCTCGGCCCAACTCAGCCGCCTTTCCGAATCAACGAGGGCTTCTTTGTCCGGAAATTTTTCTACATTCTGCTTTAAAATATCGATTATGCCTCTTTGGTCCCAATAACCTCTTGCCGTGTATTCTTCAATCATCTCTTGAGTGAGTCTGGTCGGTTTTGCCATAGCTTTTCCTTTCCTATTAGCCTGCATCACCGTGCAAAGCGACCCAGACTATCCCTTAAATACTTGATATTACACTGAAATTTTCATGATTGCAAAACGACGAAATTCTTTTTTTAAAATTCGTGAGGTTCGCAACCATTTACTCTCATCTTTGTATCTTTAATTTTCTGCACGCCGAGTGCGATATATATTAGCAATCTCCGTGCCAAGCATTTTTCTGAATCTCCCGGTATTACAGGCTCTATCACTATCTATGCAACCCAAAAGGACCCTTGGTTCGAATTTTGAACCGGGCGAAAGAAAATAAAATAACAGGGGTCAATATATCGCGCAAATGCGTCTTGCAGAAAAAAAGGCCAAAGCCTTCTATTGAAAATGACTTGAAAACGACTTATATTGTGTCCTAAAAATAGACATGTCCAAACAATAGACAATCGGAGCATGAATTCATGACCTATTACCAGCGCGAATTGCAGGACCAGATGAGGAAGGGCCTCATGAACATGAAAGACGGGCTCTCCCCCCTCATGGCCGAAGCCATGGCCTTTTTCCTCCACAATCCGCACGAAAGCCTGATCGTTGTGGATCGGGAGTTCCGCTTGGAATTCATGGACCGGCGATCTGAAAAGTTCTTCGGACTCTCGGGAGGTGCATCAAAAGGGATGAAGATCACAGATATCATTCCTCGATCCATCTTTCCCAAGGTCATCGAGACGGGCATTCCCATGGTAGGAAATATTCTACTCCTGAAGGACAAATACAGCATCGCATCCAGTTTTCCCCTGATTCAAAACGGAGAGGTTATCGGTGCCGTCGGTCATGTGATATTCGATTCTCTACAAGAAATCAGACGGTTGCACAATGAACTCAACAACCTGAAAAAGCAGATCGAATCCGTTCGTGAGGCCCAGAACCAGCAACATCGCGCCTATTACACCTTTGACAGCATCGCCGGGAGCAGCCCGGCCCTCATGGAAGTCATCAAGATGGCCAAAAGGGCGGCCACCCTCAACCAGGATGTCCTGATTACAGGTGAAAGCGGAACCGGCAAGGAACTGGTATCCCAGGCTATTCACAATTTCAGCAATCCGGATCGACCCTTTGTGCGGGTCAATTCCCCGGCCATCCCCTTCGATCTGGCCGAAGCGGAACTCTTCGGATATGAAAAGGGGGCCTTCTCGGGGGCGAGCCGCTCCGGAAAACCGGGCAAGTTCGAATTGGCCGATCACGGAACCATTTTTCTAGATGAGATCAGTTCCATGCCCCTTTCCATTCAGGCCAAGATTCTGTGTGTCCTTCAAGAAAGGGAGTGCGAAAGGGTGGGGGGATCAAAAATCAGGAAGCTGAATCTGCGGGTGATCTCGGCAACCAATGTAGATCTGAAAAGACAGGTGAGTCAGGGTAAATTTCGAGAGGATCTTTACTTCCGACTGGCCAAGTTCAACATTCAGATGCCCCCCCTCAGGGAAAGAAGGGAGGATATCCCTGTTTATGTAGATCATTTTCTCAAGACGATCAACAAACAGTTCAGTACCCACTTCAAGAGGTTATCCCGAGAAGCTCATGCCTGGTTTATGAATCATGATTGGACGGGAAACGTCCGGGAAATGATCAGTATCCTCGAACAGGCGGTTCTGAAAAAATGGGAGGGTGAAGAGATCCCCCTGGATTGCCTCCCTGAAAGGCCGATCATGCACTGCACCCAGGGGGGACCCCTGAAAAAAGAAATTAGGGAAACAGAGAGAGACCTGCTTCTTCAGGCATTGAAAAAAACGCATGGTAACAAAAAAAAGGCGGCCTCCATTCTCGGCATGCCCCGATCCACCCTGTATAAAAAAATACGTGAGTACGATCTGGAATCCGGGAAGCCGCCTACAAATTAGAATTTTCCAAATAATTTTGGCAATATAAGCGCAATATCCGGAAACAGCATCAGGATGGCCACACAGACAACCATCATCCCGAGAAAAGGCAGGACCCCCCGGAACATGGTCCCGATACGGACATCCTCCGCCACCGCCTGAAGCGCAAGCACATTAATTCCCATGGGCGGCGTAATGACCGCCATTTCAAACTCCAGCACCATGATGACACCGAACCAGATAGGATCATACCCCAGACCCGTGACCACAGGAAAAAAAATCGGAACCGTAAGAATCAACATGGGGATCGCCGGCATGATGCATCCGAGCAGGAGATAGATGACCAGGATAGACGCCAGGATCACCAGGGACGGAACCTGGAGTTGGGTGACACCTGCGGCAAGGGCAATCGGCAGCTTGCTCGCCGCCATGAAATACCCGAAGATGGTGGCCCCCATAAGAATCCCCATGCAGATGGCGGTAATTTTTCCCGCTTCCAGGAGACTGGAAATCACCCCCTGCCAGTTGATCTTCCTGCGAACCACGCCGATTATAAGTGCCCCAAAGGCCCCGATACCACCCCCTTCGGTGGGCGTGAAGACCCCGGCATACATGCCTCCGATGACAATCACGACCAGGAGAAGGATAGCCCATACACCTTTGAGAGAGGCCATCTTTTCACGCATGGTCGTTTTCGGTCCGGGCGGTGCCAGTGCCGGGTTTCTGTGAGCCCGCACATAGATACTGAGCATAAAGAGGGAGACCAGGAGAATCCCCGGGAGGATACCTGCAATAAAAAGCACCGCAATGGACTGGTCTGCAAGCAGGGCATAGAGGATAAAGGCCAAGCTCGGAGGGATGAGAACACCGAGGGTTCCGCCGGCTGCAACGCACCCCACCGCGAGGCTGGAATCGTAATTATATTTTTTCATTTCAGGCAGGGAAACGGTCCCCATTGTAACCGCAGTGGCCAGGCTGTCCCCGCATACCGCGGCAAAACCTCCACAGGCGCCGACCGTTCCCATCGCGAGCCCCCCGGGCAGATGACCCAACCACTTGTAGGCCATGTCGTAGAGATCTTCCCCCAATTTTGAATGAAAACAGAATTCCCCCATGAGGATGAAAAGCGGAATAACCGTGAAATGATATTCAATTCCCATGGTAAAGGGAGAGGATCCCAAGAGTCCCAACCCGGCCTTTGTCCCCCTCAAATAGCACATCCCGACAAAACCCAGCAACATCAGGGAAGAAAAAACCGGCATCTTGGCTAGGAAGACCACGAAAAGCATGCCCATCCCTATGGCCCCTACGGTGACCGGGCTTAGCCGCACGGGAAGATCCCTTGCCCAGACTGAGACCGCATACAGGCAGATGATCACCAGACCAGCCGTCACCACCCATAAGAAAGCCTGCTTCAGGTTTTTGATGCACAGCAGCAGGTGCTGAATCAGTTCGATGAGGAGCACAAAGGTTAACAGGGCAAAGGCAAGAGCGGTCACATAGACAAAAGGGGACAGAGGGATATTGAGGACGGGCGTCACTGCGTGCATGCCTTGTTTAAAAACAGCATACTTAACGGTTCGCCACACAATGAGTGAAAAAATGAACACGGCAACCAAAAGGGTGATGCTTTCAATGTTCAACCTGGTTCTTTCAGAGAACCTGGAAACCAGGATATCGATGCTCACATGTTGTTTTCGGGCCGCAGCATAGGGAATTCCCAACAGAATCGTCAAGAGAAGGAAAATGCCAGATATCTCGATAGATCCCGTAACGGGTAGATTAAAAAGGAACCGTGACAGGACGTCCACAGCCGTGACGAGCATCATCATGGCCAGGCAGAAAACGCCTACCACATTCGTGTATTTTGTCACGGGAAGACTGATGCTCTCGAGAAATGTCACCTTATCTTCAAGCCACATGGTCGGTCTCTCCTTTAGAAACACGGATCAGGCCAAAAGGCAAATCACCGCCCACCCTCCAGGCCTTGATCGAAATCCGGGTTTTCCGGAGGGTAAACGGTGAAATCCGTTTTATTTACAATACTGACTTTTAAGTTTCTCAGCCTCTTCAATGAACTTTTTACCGGGCAGCCCCTTGGCCTCCAATTTGGCGGCATATTCATCCTTGACCGGGGCAAGGCGGTTGCGCCATCTTTCCGCTTCCTCAGGCGTCAGATCTATGTATTTGATGCCGTTCTCTTTGGACGTGGCGATGGCCTCATTGTCAAATTTGTCCCATGCCTTGCTACCGAACTCCACGGCCCATTCACCTGAAAGTTCATCCAGGGCCTTCTTGATATCCGGAGGGAGGCTGTCGTAGGAATCCTGGTTCATCACCATGAAAAACAGTGTTGTTCCAAGATCATAGGTCGTCACATACTTGATTACTTCCTGAAGTCTTCGTGCGACCAGGGTTTCCAGAGGAATAATGGCCCCGTCGATAACCCCCTTTTCAAGGGCCATATAGAGGTCCCCACTGTTGATGGAAACCGGTGCAAACCCCAGGGCCTTACCCGTTTCTTTGGGCGTGGGACCGACAATCCTGATCTTGAGGCCTTTGAGATCTTCCAGGGTGTGTACCGCCTTGTTTCTCGTGATCAATCTCGCCGGGGGACTGGCATAGAGCCAAAGGACCTTTGCCCCGGCGCATTCCGCCTTGACTTCCGGCATGGTGTTATAAAGATGCCAGAGCGCCCGGGAATAATTGTAGCTGGACTCCATTTCCAAACCGGGCATTCCGAGGAATTCCGTCAGGGTAAACCGCCCGCGAACGGGCCGTGTAATCCCTTCGGACATATCGGCTATACCGTTGACCGCTGCATCGTAGGCCTCGGGGAAGGAATTCAGGGCCTTGGAATAATAGACCGTAATTTTTACCTTTCCTCCTGTTCGTGCTTCGACCTTCTCAACCCATGGCTGAATGACATTGACATTGCGAAGATGCTTCGATGGGATCAATAGACTGAGGCTCAATTCGATGGGTTTGGCCGTTGCGGAATTGACAAAAAAGAAAAGTGCTGCGACTACCAAAATACCTAAGGTTACCAGGACATTTTTCCTCTTCATACCAGTACGACTCCTTTCGTCTCATCTCTTTTGATCATTCTTATTTAAAGAATGATGCGGTTAATAAAGTTGAGCTTCGAAAAAATTACAAGATTGCCTTTCGAATCTCATTTAAGGGAAATTCCCTTGCCACAATGCACCAAGCAAGATAGATTTTTTGTCCCAAAACTCAGAAATTCGGGACATCATCGGGTCCAGACACCCTGTTCATCTACAAAATTTATGCCAATAGATATGGACTAATCGTCGCCCCTCTAAGGAGTTTTAAGAGGCAAGGTATCCGATGGCGAAAACCTGATGGCTACAAACACCTTCAAAAGAAAAGTTTTCACTTTCCAATCAGGACAATCCTTTTACGAATCAAATTCCGAGAAGTCTTCTCGCATTGCCTTCATATATCATTCGGCGTTCTTTTTCTGAGATGGCCAAGCGGTCAATGACCTTGATGGTTTCGCGGATATAAGCGGACCCTTTTTCGGGATCAAACGGGCAGTCTGACGCGAACAGAACCTTTTCCACCCCGAAGAATTCCAGCCCGCAAGCGGTCGCAGGCAGAGACCCGAAAAGGGCCGTGTCGGCATAGAACATCTTGAAATACTCAAGGTGGGGCTTTTTTAATTTTTCGAGTATTTTCGTATAGTCTTCGTCCGACGTACGTGCACCGAGTTGGTCCCATCCGGGCCCTACCCGGCCTGCGAAATAGGGGACCATGCCCCCCAAATGATGGGTGATGATCTTGAGTTTGGGGAATTCATCAAAATAGTAGCCGAAAACAAGACGGGCCATGGTGACGCTTGTTTCGTAGGGCCAACCAAAGGTCCACCAGATTTCATACTTGGATTTGTCTTCGGTTTTATAGTCCGAAAAACCGCCCCCCCGACAAGGATGAATCCAGATAGGTCGATCGTATTCCTCCATCTTCCGGAAAAGGGGTTTGAACTCGGGCAGATCCAAAGGCGCACCGTTGACATTGGTGAAGATTTGAATGCCCACGGCCTTGAGGTCCTTGATGGCTCGATCGATTTCCTTCACGGCGGCCTCAGGATTGTTCATGGGCATGGAGGCGATAAACCCTGGGAACCTGTCCGGGTACTTTTCGACGTATTCCGCCATGCCGTCGTTTGCGGCTTGGGCAAGATCCGGAGAGATATCCGGGCCTCCCAGGTTTTCAATGGGCGGGGCCGCCAGGCAAATCACTTGGGCGTAATCTTCGAACTGATCCATGATCCTGAATCTTTCGTCCAGATCATAGAGTGCCGGAACCGCCCTGACACGCTTTCCGATGTCTTTGAAATCCGGATTTACCTTCAACATCTTCTCATAATAGGCTTTTGGAAAAATGTGATTAAAAATATCAAGTTTCATTTTATTCTTCCTCCCGATACGTTCTGTGACGGTGGAAATTTTCAAAAAAGGCCAAACACGATTGTCAGCTATTCCTTTCCAAAGGGCTATCGACGAATACGAGATCTATATCTGCAAAAAAAAGGCCATCCCGGAACGCCAACGAGTTGAGAAAAGCGGGAAGGACATTATCCTGATAGGAAGGCCGACGATCAGACGCAGTCTTCTTTTCGACAGCCAAAAAAAAGAAGGGACCATGCCCATGGTTCCTCCTTTACACTCTGTAAAATTTGCCGACAGAGATCAGGTCAAACTCTCGATGCCGAGTTCTTTCACCTTCTCTTTCGTCTGGGCGCCCGTCTCTTTATCCCACCCTGCAATTGGACAGTATTCATCAAGCATTCGCTCAAAGGTCTCTTTTTCAACGACTTCTCCTTTGTCGGGTCCACTGGTGGAGAATTCTTCCATCAGCCTTTCTCGAAGCACTCGATGGAAACCCGGCACGATATCGTATCCATTCCAAATTCATCACAAAGCTTGTCTGCAGCAATGAACACCCCGGAATCGCTCATCTCACAATTTGACCCGAACGCACAAATGATCTCATATTCAGGAAGCTTTGAGATTTACTTGCTTCGATTTGAACCGTTTGCACCGATCACCACATTCCATATCGCTCTATGAACTTATCCCAGAACTCCTTATCCTTTTTCTGCCAGTCGGCACCAAACCTCTTTTCATAGAAAAGGCCGAACCGATCGAGCCAACGGCTCCAGGGACTCTGGCCCTCGCTCTCGGCCTCCAGGATATCATTCAAATAGACGCTGATTTTCGCCATTTCGTCCTTGGGCACATAAAAGGCCGCCCCATTTGAATAGGATTTTTCGGTATCCTCAGTGCTAAATGCATTGCCGGTGAGCATAACGGCCGTCACCTTACGCATATTGGCAATGGCCAGCAGCTTATAGCCGTCCACACCCATGATATCCAGAATCGCCATATCAAAATGCCGGCTCTCAAGAAGCTTTCGTGCCTCATCAAAGCTGGACGCCCTGACAACCTGACACTCGGACAACAGCCCTTCCAACGTGTCCAGCACGTCCGGCTCGTCGTCTACGATCAGGATTTCTTTATTTTCAATCAGGTTTTTTTCTGTCAAATTAAGACCTCCATTTTACGTTAATAAGAAACGCCGTGCTAAAATGCAACCCGCAAAAGGGCGCACTTCAAAAAATGCCCCAATAAGAGCCTGGGGCGATAACCGCGCATTGCACAGATGAGGGGGGGGGTGTCCTGGGGATAAAATGACTGAACGCAGTACCGAGAGTCACCGGCAACTGTCTCAAAAAGCCACATTCACGACAAACGCTAAAAGTCGTGACAGGCCCTTCATTCGAAAGCATTCAAACCGATCACCACGTCTTGTAACGCTCCCTGAATTTGTCCCAGAATGCCCTGTCCTTTTCCTGCCAGTCGGGACCGAATCTCTTTTCATAAAAGGTTCCGAACCGCATAAGCCAGCGACTCCAGGGATTTTTGCCCTCGCTCTCAGCTTCAAGGATGTCATTTAAAAAAACCTTAATATTCACCATTTCATCTTTGGGAATATAAAAGGCCGCACCTCCATTATAGGATTTTGCAGTATCCTCAGGGCTCAAGGCATGGGCGGTGAGCATGACGGCCTTCACCTTCCTCTGATTGGCGATATCGAGCAACTTATAGCCGTCCACACCCATGATATCCAGGATGGCCATATCAAAATACTGGGTCTCAAGGAGGTTTTTCGCCTCATCAAAGGTAGAAGCCCTGACAACTGAACAACCGGTCAACAATGCCTCCAGGGTGTCCAGGATATCGGACTCGTCATCTACAACCAGAATTCTTTTGTCTTCAATCAATGGTTTTTCTGTCAAAACAGGACCTCCAACAACTTGCACCCCCTCGGGTCAATGCATGAAACCCGAAGGATTCCGTTTTTTAAAGCGGATGAAAATTCGAATTTCTTCAGCGGCCGCAATAATTGTCATCTGTCAGGATTTTCACATGATGTAGGCCTTTCGGCCCGATTCTACGCAACGTCATCATGGGCCATTATACACGCTTTGACAGAATTTGCATCATCTGTTCGAAATACGGCCTCCACCTGCACACAAACCTTCGGACAAGGCTGAAGGGCCCCGAGGGTTAATTGTTTTTTTGTCGCTATGGGTGGAACGCCAATTACCCCATCGCGACGGCATGGTTTCCTTTCCTGCTCGAACCGGCCGAACGATGGGCCAGGTTCCCTCTATCGGTTCAAACGACGGCCACACTTGGCTTCGTGCCCACCGATTTCTTGCATTGCAGGAAGACGCAGAAAACAACGAACACGATTCCGATAATATCGGTTGCCCACCCCGGCTTAATGAGCAGAAGAGCGGCCGCAAAAAGTAGCAGTCTTTCATGAAGTCGGGTCTGTTTGATAAAATATCCGATGATACCCGCCCCCAGGCAGATGATACCGACAAGCGAGGTGAGAACGGCCAGGGTGATCCTGAATGCGGATCCTTCCATCAGGAGTGCAGGGTTGTAAATAAACATATAGGGCAGCAGAAAACCGGCCAGGGCGAAAGTCCATGCGGTCCATCCCGTCTTCATGGGGTCTGATTTGGCAATGGCCGCCCCTGCATAGGAAGCAAACGAGACGGGTGGCGTGACCATGCATAGCATCCCGAAATAAAAGATGAACATGTGGGCTGCGATCGGTGGAACACCCAAATCGATGAGGGAGGGTGCGACGGTAGCGGCCAGAAGGACATAACAGACAACGGTGGGAAGTCCCATCCCGAAAAGAAGCGATGCAAGCATCACGATTGGAAGCGCCACGAACAGGGAGCCCGCTGAAAGACTCACCACGAGTGCGGTAATCTTGTTCCCCATGCCCGTCAGGAGGACCACCCCGATAACGACTCCCGCCGTGATGGCGGCATTGGCTATCATCACGGAGTTTATACCTGAATCGGCCAAGGCCTGCAGTATTTTGGCAGGGCCCATCCTTGTCTCTTTTTTAAACGCCGCCATGATAACAGTCGCCAGGAGGGCATAGAGAACGGCGATTCGGGGTGAGTAACCTATGATCATCATCCAGATCAATACAGCGAGCGGCACAATAAAAATCCACTTTTTGTAAAGGACTTCCTTCACGGCCGGCATCTCACTGTCCGGCAATCCCTGAATGCCGATCTTAAGGGAATAAAAGTGGACGATACTAAAGACCGCCAGATAATAGAGAATCGCCGGGATGAGTGCCGCTTTGCAGATCTCCATATAGGGTAAACCCAGAAATTCCGCCATGACAAAGGCGGCCGCTCCCATGACAGGGGGCATAAGTGCACCCCCGGAGGAAGCCGTCGCCTCCACGGCCCCGGCCACATGAGGCTCAAAACCGATCCGCTTCATGAGGGGGATGGTGAAGGTCCCGGTCGTCACGGTATTGGCCACGGCACTTCCTGAAATGGTGCCCATCATGCCGCTCACGGCAATGGAGACCTTAGCGGGCCCGCCTCTCATTTTTCCGAAGATTGCGGTGGCAACGTCTACGAAGAACTGGGTGCCCCCGCAGGCACTGAAAAAGGCGCCAAAGGCGATGAACAAAAAGATAAAGTGGGTGGTGACTTTTAATGGAATGCCGAAGATACCGTTCTTTGTCATAAAAAAAGTCGTGACGATTCTTGCGATATCATACCCTTTGTGCGAGAGGGGGGGCGGCAGGTATTGACCGAAAAACGTGTAAAGCAAAAAGATGAATGCAATAATGAGCAGGGCCCACCCCACGGTGCGACGGGTCGCCTCAAAAACCAGAATAATGGTCACGATACTGAAAAAAATGTCGAGATTGGTGGGGATGCCGACACGGAAAATAAACTCCCAATAGTCAATCCAGATGTAGGCCGCGATAGAAAAGCTCAGGATGGCCAATATAAAATCGATCACAAGAAAGCCCTTGGCATTCGGCTTTCCAGGATGGAGGGGATAATGAATAAAGGTCAAAGCAATGGTAAAAGCAAGGAAAAGGCTGAATTGCTTCATTTCCTGGATGCTGAAGGTTGCCATGGAGTATAGCACAAATACAGAAAAGCAGACGGCAACCCATTTTCCGACAACTGAGCGAATGGCGGATCTCTTTTCCCCTGCTTCTTTTTTTTCAGTCATTATCCCCTCCTGTATGCCCTATCCTATTTCCACAGGCCTTTTTCTTTAAAATATTTGATCGCACCGGGATGGTACGGGTTACCTAGTTCCGTGGCCATCCATTGAGGGTTCAAGGCCTTGGCCGGCGCGTAAACCCTCGCCATGCAATCCAGATTTTCAATAATCGTCTTTGCCAGGTTATAGACCAACCCTTCATCCATATCCGTCTGACAGATCAACTGGATCCCGTTATCCATGGTCAGGACGGGATAATCGATCCCCTTGAAGGTGTCGGGCGGATAGATATACTTTCCATAAGCCTTGTTTTTCTCCAGGAATTTGGCCAGGACCGTTTCATCCCATGGGAGCAGCCGCAGGGGGTGGGTCATGGCGACCTGTTTGGCCAGCTCCATCGTCAAAATGGCCCCTTCAACCGTCCCGTCTTTCAAGGCCTCGGCCATGGCGCCGGCTCCCAGGAAAAGGGGTTTCAAATCTTTTTTAAAGTTTATGCCGTTGGCCGCAAGTTGGGCCCTGGCCACGACCCCGAGACCACCCGAGGCAGGGCCGACGCCGACCTTTTTTCCCTTCAGATCGGGAATGCTCTTTACGTCTGAACTTTTGAGGACCCCCCAAATGTTGGCGTTGGGTAACAGACGAACCACCACCCGAAAGTCAATCTTCCCGCTCTTTTTGAACATCTTGATCCCTTGTCGAGCGGCCGTCCCGACACTGGGGGTAATGGTGGCGAGCTGCATCTTTTTCTGCCCGATGAGACGGAGATTTTCTGTGGAGCCCTGGGTGAACTCCGCCGTAATGTTCACCTCCGGCAAGGCCTTGTTGACGCACTGTGTGATGGGCGCCCCCAGATTGTAGAAGATCCCCCCCACCGTGGCGGTTCCCATGGAGAGTTGTTCAACCGCTCCCGCGGTCCCCAAAAAAGTGACAGTTAAAAGAAAAAGACTTAAACCGATGAACCCTATTTTCAGTCTTCTTTTGCCCATGCGAGTCTCCTTTCTTTGAACTGGCCTCACAGCCAGAAGATGTATGGATATAATCTTAGATGACACGACAAGCCACATTTCCGAAGTGGCGTATCACCTTCTTTCTTTCGAATAGGCACCTTACCCGACGATGCAAGTCAACATATCTCGGGGGCATAACTTTTCACTTTGTGAAGCGAGACCCTCAACCGCGTGATGGCCGGTTACAATTTGAGCAGTCTTCTGGCATTTCCCTCATAGATCTTCTGACGGTCCTCTTCGGAAATGGGAAGGTTGTCTATAATCTTAATCGTCTCCCGGATATATCCGGGACCCTTTTCCGGATCGAAAGGACAATCGGAAGCAAACAGCACATTGTCCGCACCGAAGAATTCCAAGCCGCATTTTGTTCCTGCCATTGATCCGAACATCGCCGTGTCGGCCAGAAACATCTTGAAATATTCCATATGGGGCTTTTTCAGTTTTTTGAGTATCCCTGTATAGTCCTCATCCGATGTGCGTGCTCCGAGTTGATCCCATCCGGGTCCAACCCGTCCTTCAAAATAGGGGACCATGCCGCCCATGTGATGGGTAATGATCTTGAGATTTGGAAATTCATCAAAATAGTAGCCGAAGACAAGGCGGGCCATGGTGACGCTAGTTTCGTAGGGCCAACCGAAGGTCCACCAGATTTCATACTTGGATTTGTCTTCCGTGAGGTAGTCGGGAAAATTGGCGCCCCTTGCCGGGTGAATCCAGATGGGCAGGTCATAGCCGTTCATTTTCTCAAACAACGGCTTGAATTCCGGGAGATCAAGGGGTGCCCCTTTGACATTGGTAAAAAATTGGATGCCTACGGCCTTCAGATCTTTTACGGCCCTGTCGATTTCTTCTGCTGCCCTCTCGGGATTGTTCATGGGCATGGAGGCAATAAACCCGGGAAATCTATCCGGATACTTCGTCACGTATTCCGCCATGCCGTCGTTCGCGGCCTTTGCCAGATCCGGGGTTATTTCCGGGGCGGCCAGAGTCTCTATCGGCGGGGCGGCCAGACAAATGACCTGGGCATAGTCGTCAAACTGAT
>CAZXWJ010000108.1:0-13549 GCA_964644375.1 uncultured Desulfobacteraceae bacterium
CCGGTAAAGACGGTGGCCGGATTATCGTCCGCCCGGTTCAAGACCAGTTGGACCCGAATGAGTGCCAAGTCCTCCAGATCGGACAGTGGGGTTGACAACACGTTTCCGGCTGTATCTTCATACTGCAGGGTGAACATGCCCACGCGATCCACCAGGGTGAGGCCCGGGTTGCCGGATGCGGGACATCCCTGATCGCTTGAATTGGATGCTGCCAGTTCGAGATTGCTGCCGTTCAGGCCGATCGCCCTGAAATAGGGGGATTCGGTGGCGATCCGGTAGCGGATGCAATGGGCGCCGGAGGCCTCCGCATCGAGGTCGGTCAAACCGGTCAGTTCCCTTTGGAGGCGGTGCATGGCCAGCTGGGCCTTCTGGGCCACTGCAGTGTTCTCTTTGGTAAAGACAAAGCCCTGCATGCCATGCACGAGGGCCGTGGCGACCGTCACGGCCATAATGCCGATGAGCACCAGGGATGCGATGACCTCGATCAGGGTGAACCCGGCCACCGGGTCGGCGAGTGGCAGGCCGCCTCCCGCCTGTGTGCAGGGCGCCCTGTCATAGGACATTCCCTGCTTGATAAGAGGGCGTTTCCATTGCATACGTCCACCAGGTCTCGTCTTTAACGCGTAAACAGCGTCATCAATTTCCAATCCCCGTCGGCAAGGGTGACTTTGAGGACGGAGTTGGGGGCATCATCACCTCTCAGGTCGATCATGCCGGTTTCACCGGTCACGACGGCACCGACATAGTCCGTGCGAATCCGGGCCTCAAAGTCCGTCAGGGGACCGGGATCTGTGGAAATCCAGGACCGGTAATCCCGAGTGATCTGCTCCATGATCTCAACCGTGTGAAAATGGTCCTTCACTTCGTTGACGGATTTCGCGCCGCCGACTAAACCGGTGCCCGTCAATTGGATCAAAAGTGCACTCAGAACGGCGCCCAGGGTGATGATAACGACAACCTCCAGAAGTGTGAATCCTGCCTGGGGATGTCGATTGCCGGATTTCATGGAATAAAGCCTGTCTCAGGGGTTATTTGAATGGATTCGGAATGACCGTCCGTATCCCCCAACACGATGACAAGGGGCGTTGTCAGGGGATTTTGCAGAATTTGATTGTCTTCTCCCCAAAAAGGACGTCCCCATTGATCAAAGGCGATGGTCACCCTGTCGCTGCCTTCACTGATGCTGTCGATCGTGATCCCGACGTCCCGGAGTTGGACCCGGTTTTGTGCGTCGGGATTGGTCCCCGGAATCGGTGTGCGGTTTTCATTCCACCTGCATGTGGGAGGCATTCCGCAGTAATACAGCCAGTAGCGGTTGTTGTTTTGGCTGAAAATAATGCCCCACACCCGGTCATCGGAACTCATGGCCCGGCTCTGGGCATAGCGCAAATGGGATTTGACCGCCTCGGCCCGGCCGACCAAGTTGGCCCGGCTGTCGGCCCGGACGGAGACGACAATTACCCCGATGATGCCCATGATGATCATCACGGCCATGACTTCAAGAAGGGTAAACCCGTTTTTGTAGGCCCTCATTTTTTTTTAAAGCCTAAACTCACACGAAATTGTTAGTTAGGCAGGGAAACGGTTTTTGTCGCCGTTGCCCCGTTGACCGCAGTGGCCGTTCCTGTCGCGGTGATTACAATGGATCCGACGGGGTCGGTATCTGCAAAAGTAATTGAAAAATCGCCCGCATCATATGGGGTGACCAGGGGACCCGTAGCAAGCCCAGTCAGGTTCGAAAGCTGAGTGGGCACCGCTGAATTGGCCAGAATATATCGGGCGGACTGCAGGTTCACTTGGGCCACGCCCTCGGCGACCGCCGCTTCAGCGGCCTTGGCTGCGGCATCGGCCTGCAGGTTGATGAATTTAGGCACGGCAACGGCCGCCAGGATACCCAGGATAATCAGGACCGAAATAACTTCCAGCAGGGTGAAACCCGATTGACTTCCGGACCTATTGCGATTTTTCTTCATTTTGACGTCCTCCTTTTCTCTGTTTTTTTTGTCAATCCTTTTATCGGCAAAAAAGATGCAATGATTAAATTAAAATGATTTAAGACGCTTTTTTATGTTCGAATTTAATTTGTATGGCCTTTCATTTCGTCACAAGTGCCGTAGACCGATTTTTTGATGTGAACAGGCCATTGATCGGTCCAAGTTTATTAAAAAATGTTGAAACATGACCGCCGCAACAGAGGCCAATTGCCCTTCCTTACCTCACCATTTTGGTCAGGTCCCACATGGGCAGAAAAATGGCCAGGGCAAAGAATCCCACCACCACCGCCAGACCTACGGTCAGCATCGGGCCGATAGCGTCCGACAACCGTTTCGTGGCAAATTCCACCTCCGCGTCATAGTGCAGCGATATTTCTTGCAGCATCTCATCCAGATTTCCGGACTCCTCGCCGATGGCCACCATATTGATGACCATGGGGGGAAAATACCGGGCGGATTTCAAGGGTTCGGCAATTCCCCGCCCCTGTTCGAGTTGCTCCCCGATGCGGTCAAATTCGCGAGAAATAGCGTGATTGCCTATGGTGTCCGAAAGAATTTGAATGCCATCCAGAACCGTGACCCCGCTGGCCTGCAGGATGGAGAAAACGCTGGCAAAACGGGACATGGACGATTTGACGAACAGGGGACCGATCATGGGAAGACACAACAGAAAACGATCGCGCAGGTAACGGCCGTGGTCTGTTCGGACGTATAAAAACAGACCGGTGCATGCCGTCAGGAGGCCTGCGATGAGGAAGGGCCAGTACCCGACCAGGAATGTATAGAGATCCATGCAGATCTTGGTCGGAAGCGGAAGATTCAAACCCGCCTGCATAAAGATGTTCACGAATTGGGGCACCACGAAGGTCAAAAGGACAAAAAAGGCGATGACCAATGCGATGACAACAATCATAGGATAATTGAGCGCCGAATGGATATCCGACTTTACCTTGTGTTCGTGATCGATAATGTAAACCAGACGATCCAGGACCTTGGGCAGAGCGCCGCTGGTCTCACCGGCATGCAGCATGCTGCAATAAAGGGGAGAGAAAAGCCGGGGATGTCTTTTAAAGGCCTCGGCAAGGCCGGTGCCCTCCTTGATGTCCTGTTGGATACCTGCCAGCGCCGCTTTGAGTCCGGAATTTTCGGTTTGATTTTCAAGCACCTGTAACAGGGTCAGCATGGGGATACCGGAGCGGATCATGGTGCCGAACTGCTTGGTAAACAAGATGAGGTCAGACGCCTTGAGGGGCCTTAGAAAATTCATGAGATTTTGCGAGCCCCCCGCACCCGATCCGCGCCCGGGCTTATTGACCCGGGTGGGAATATAGCCCTTGTTCGAGAGCAGTTGATTGGCCGTTTCCAACGAGTCGGCCTCGATCAGACCGGAAATGGGGCTGCCGTTTTCATTGATGGCCTGGTAGGCGAACTGGGTCATAGGGCGTGGTTCCTGTCTGATCTGTGAGGGTTCGTAGGCATGGATATCATTTGCGCGCGGTCTACACCATGACCGCCGACAGGGCCTCTTCGATGGTGGTCGTCCCCTGGCGGACCTTCAAAACGGCATCTTCTTTGAGGGTTCTCAGGGTACCTGTCCGGCGGGTCGCGCGGGTGATTTCCTGGGCTGATTTTCCCTGTAAGACCATATCCTGGACCATTTCATCGATAATCAGGACCTCATAGAGCCCTGTCCTGCTTTTATAGCCGGTTTCCATGCAGTTGACACATCCCCGTCCTTTTGCAAATCGGTCATCCTCGCTCGTGGTGATTCCCAGGGCCTCCAATGCAGAGGTCGGCGGAGAGTAAGGTTCACGGCAATGGGGGCAAACCTTTCGCACCAGTCTCTGGGCGATCGAGATCAGCATGACGGAGGAGACCAGAAAGGGTTCGATGCCCATGTCGATAAACCGGGTGATAGCACCGGCCGCGTCATTGGTGTGGACCGTGCTGAGAACACGGTGTCCGGTCAGCGCGGCCTGAACGGCGATGGTGGCGGTTTCCGGATCACGAATCTCTCCGACCATGATGACATCGGGGTCCTGGCGCAGGATGGCCCGCAGACCGCCAGCAAAGGTCATGCCGGCCTTGTGGTTGAGCTGGACCTGACGGATTTTTTCAATCCGGTACTCGACCGGATCTTCCAGGGTGAGGATATTGATGTCCGGTTGATTGATCATCCTTAAAATGGAGTAGAGGGTGGTGGTCTTCCCGCACCCGGTGGGGCCGGTGCTCAGGATCATCCCGTAGGGTTTTCCGGCCATGGCTTCAATCTTTCGGCATGCATCGTCGGACATCCCCAACTGGTCCAGGGCGTGGATGCCCGCGCTGGTGTCCAGGATGCGCAATACCAGGTTCTCTCCGTAAATGGTGGGGAGGGTGGAGACCCTGATGTTGATTTCCCTGTTGTTGAGGTGAACGGTGAAACGCCCGTCCTGGGGGACACGGGAGACGGCAATATCCAGGTTGGCCAGGATTTTCAGCCGGGACACCATGGGCAGAAGCATGGATTTGGGCGGAGCGGGTACCTCGTGGAGTTTCCCGTCCATGCGGAAACGGACCTGGACACGGTCCTTCTCAGGGCTCAAGTGCACGTCGCTTGCCCCTTCTCGAACGGCCTGGGAAAGGATGGAGTTGACCAGTCGCACCACTGGCGCGTTATCGGCCATATCCTGCAGGGAGTCGACCTCAACGTCCGGACCGGACCCGGTATTGTGGGATTCACCGTCTGACTCAAACTGCATGTCCCGGACGTTTTCCAGCACCCCGTCGAGGCCGGAAAAGGAGCCGTAGAGGCGGCTGATCAGACCGTTGATCGCCTGTTCGGTGCAAATGACGGCCTCCACCTCGCAATTGGTGTACACCTCGATGGCATCCATGGCATTGATGTCCAGGGGGTCTGTCATGGCAATGGTCAGCAGAAAACCCTCTTTCTTTACCGGCACGGCCCCGTATTTCTGGGCCGTGTCCGAGGGCAGGATGTTGGTCAGATGGACATCGATGGGATATTGTTCAGGGGAGTACTTTCTGATCTTGAGTTGCCGAGCGACCGTGTCGACAATCTGGGATTCGTTGAGAATGCCTTCGTATACCAGGTACTGCCCCAATTTCATCTGGGCCTTCTTGTGGTCGAGGAGTGCCTGCTTGAGCTGGACCTCGTTCAGCAGGCCTTCTTCCACCAGCATTTCTCCGAGTCGTTTTTTCTGTTTCAAGGTCTTTACTCCCTGGTGGCAAAGTCGGGACACGGAATCAGATGCGTTTCCATGGCCGGGAAAAATAAACCCGGGTCCGGTGAGTTGGAGAAGGATTCCCGGTTGAGGTTGCGCATATAAATGTAATCCATCTGATGCCCCTGGGTGCGTGCGCTTTTTTTAGTATCTTGTATCTTTCATCTCGCCCGGGTTTCCTGAGGGCTTGACCCCGACCCCCTCCGGGTCCTTTTCCATGATCAACGACCGGTCCGCCTCTGCCCTTCTTTCTTTTAAAATATGTGGTGTAATGAAGATCAGCACTTCTTCCTTTTTGCTGCTGCGATCCGTCCCTTTGAAGAGCAGTCCCAGTAAGGGCAGGTCCTTTAAGAAGGGAACGCCTGACTCGGCATCCGATGTGGTTTCCTGGTTGAGTCCGCCGATGACGGTAGTCTGGCCGTCAAAGAGGATCACATTGGTTTCCGCCTTACGGGTGATGATGGTGGGGTTGCCGTCAACGGTATGTGTGAAATCCACCTCATTTTTGCTGGTATTGATATTCAATCGCAGGGTGCTTCCTTCAATGACGTGCGGCGTGACAAGGAGGCTGAGCACGGCCTTTTTGTATTCGATCTTGACTTCATCGTCTTCGACGGTCTGGTAGGGTACCTCCTTCCCGGCTTCAATGAGGGCCTTCCGGTTGTCCATGGTGGTAATAGAGGGGCTTGATAGAATGTTCAGGCGGCCCTCTTCCTGAAGGGCGGAGAGTTGTACGGCCAGGATGTGGTCCCCTATGGCTTCGCGTGCGATACCGATGGTCAGGCCCAGGCCTTCTTCCATCATTGCCGGAAAGTTGGCTGCGAATCCGGAGGTCGGATCAATACCGCCCGCACTCAGTTTGTTCCCCAGGACATCGCTGCTTTTGGCGCCGGGATAGATCCAGGAGTTTCCGCTGTGCGACAGTCCACCCCACTGAATACCCAGTTCCCGGGCGGTATCCTTTGTGGCCTCCACGATGTGGGCCTCGATCAATATTTGCGGGGTCGGCTGATCCAGCCTATCGATAAGAGAAATGATATGCTCGATATCACTGGGAATGGCCTGGATAATCAAGGAATTGGTCCCCTCATGCACCATGATGGAGCCCAGGGGATCGTCCTCTTTCTGCCGTGTGATCAGTTTTTCGAGATTTTCCTTGAGATCCTTGGCGTGGGCATAGTCTATGGACACAATGCGCGTTTCCAGTGGGGCGGCTTTTTGAATTTCCCTCTGTTTGGCCTTGATCTTCTGCTCGGCCTCCAGTTTTTTTAATTCGGTTTCCCGGTCTTTGAGGGAGACAATTCGAATGATGTCGCCTTCCCACTTGTAAGAAAGCCCCTGGGCGCCCAGGATGCCCTGGAACACCTGATCCCATGTGGTGTCTTTGACATTGATGTCCATGTGGCCGGTGACGCTCTCGTTGATCATGATATTCAGACCGGCGGCACGGGCCAGTGTGCGAAGCAACACCGGTACCGGTGTCCCGTTCATTTTCATATTCAACTTTTGCGACGGGAGTTTTCTCGGGGGTGTTGCCGGAGGAGATGATATGCGGGCGTCCGCTTCGGGTCGGGACCGAACCGGCATGCGTTTCGCCTTGGTGGGGGAATGGCCTCTGGCGCTTTCCGCCCGTGCATGCCACTGTTGAAAAGAGCATGCCTTCTGTGTGGCCTTTGCCGGGAGGGGCGGCTCTTCGGCGTCCTTTTGCAGTCCTGCGCAGCTTGAAAGCATGAGGATCATCAGGATGACCCAGACCTCCCGTCCGCAGATTCTTATAAAGGGCTTCGTGATAGGCATTGATCTATGTTTTTTTTTGTCAGCTTTCATGACCGGCATTTGCTCGCTTCGCCTTTTCGAATTGGGGCGGGTCTATGGAATCAAAAAACTTCGAAGACTCATCCAGGGGGACGATCGTTTTTACTTGAGACTCCAGCCTCTCGATCACCACGTGGGTCGGTAAAATTTGAGCGACCTTGTGGCCTCCGCTTTCCAACCACTCTCCCTCTTCGTATTCCATGCCGTTGATCACGGCCAGGCGTCTGGCTCCAGTCTCCAGAAACCCTGAAAAATGCCATTGGGGAGCGTCGGCAGGGGAGGCCGGCGGTTCTTTTGAGCCCTTGGCCTCATCACGGGGAAGGCCGCTTTGCAGAAACGGTTTAGCGGGCCACTTGGCGCCGGCCTTCTCGATAATGTAGAGGACCGTGGATGTATCGTCGGCCGGGTCCATCTCCTCTGCAATATTCCGTGTGAATGTATTTAAGGCCTCGATTTCGGGATGCGAATCTTGGGGTCCGCTGACCGAGGTCGGAGCGAAGACCAGGCTGTAAAGGCCGTACAGTGCCGTTAGGATGAGGGCCATGGCGATGATCTTTTCCCGTTTGGCAAGGTTCATTTTATTTCTTCCATATTGGCGATCGGTTCCCTTCACGATCACGCCGGCTGATGTTCGGGTGGCTAATTTCGGGCAAGACAAATCCTCAGGTCCAGTGACAGTGCCTCCGAACCCGCAGTGGACTGAATACTCAGTCGCTCCATGTTTTCCAGAAACGGCAACTCACTTATCTCAAACAGAAATCGGCGAAAATAAAAAAAATTCCCCGTGACTTGAAGGTCGATTTTCATCAGGCCTTTGTTATCATTGATCGAATCGATATCCGGGTTGAAATTATTAAGCTTCAGATGGCAGGTGTCGGCCTTTTTTTCGAAAAGGGCGGGCAGCCGGTCGATGTCCTGACGACTCATTCGGGATTTGACGGGCAGGTTGCCGTTGCCGGCCGCCTTTGCGTCCAACTGTTGCTTTAGAATCCGATAAAAGGGAAAAAGGGCCTTCTGCTCCGCAATCCGGGGCTTCAGGCCTGTGATTTCATGCTCCAGTTGCGCCATGGTTTGCCTTTGGGGGAAAAGTACACCGAAAAAAAAGAGCAGAATTCCACCTGTGCAGATCAAAATGGTAATCAGGTTTTTTCGGGGCATATTGAACGTCATCTTTCCCTTTCCTTCCTCACAAACACTCAACACCTTCAACCGTAATCTCCCCGGTGAAACAGAGCACCTCCCGGTCGTTCAAGGTTTCGTAACGGCGGGTGGGAATCCTGAAATTGCCGAAAAGTGGCGAATTCTTGAGCCGAAGGAGAAAACCGGCCAATGTGGTGTCGAAAATTTGACGATTTCCGAAAACCACCCCGTCCATCATCAGTGTCCTTACCGGCCGATGCCCCTTTTTATCCGGTTCAGGGGACAAATCGTAGGAAATGCGGAGCAGGCGGATGTCTTTCGGCGTGAGACTGGCCAACTCACTGACAATTGCGACGGAAAGTAATTTTTCACCATGGGATGACAGGGCATTTTCGGCGTCCTTGATCCGGGTGACTTGATCCAGGATGAGCTTTTTGTCCACCCTGGGCGTATAGCCTTCCAATTGCCGATGAAGTTCAGATGCCCTGGCCCGTTTTTGCCCTATTTGATGGTTCTGCCAGAAAGCGACCCCTGCCAGCATGCAGATCATGAAAAGGAAAACGGTCAGGACACCCTGATTGATGCGCCTTATCTGCTCCAGGCGTGATTGATCCTTGTGGGTTCTCAGGAGGTTGGGGCTCAGGGGATCGACGCAAAGGGCAGTGCCGGCGGCTACGGCCATGAGGTTTCGCTCATACGAGTTGGAGGAAACAGGAATCGGACCGGAGGGTTTCAGACCTCCTTCACAGAGGTTCATTGTGACGGTGGTGAGTTCCAGTTTGCCTGTGACATAATCCACCATGGGCGAATAACCGCTCAGGGGGCCGAACAGATAGAGTGTGCTTATCACTTTGTTGTTGAAATGCAGCGAGTAGTGCTTGAGGGTTCGATCCACCTGTCTGACCAGTCGCGTCAGAACCGGGCGAACAATTTCAAGAATTTTGTTTTCGGAAAGGCAGCCATCGCCTTTGGCGAATGCCCCGGGGTTCAGGATACCGAAGAGCATTTCCCTTGCCCGGAGGGTTGCCGTATCGGCTTGAGGCGAATCGCCGTCGGACCAGGTATCGGTTTCCATCTGCAGGCCGTTCGACGGGATTTTTTGGTCTCTTGCGAGCAGATCATCTTTGATGGCTTCGACCATGCTGTTCATGCCGGCGCGAATGCCCCGGGACAGAATCAGCTTGCCGTCGGAGAACAGATCGATACAGGACCAGTCCATGCCGATCCACAGACTGCACGTGCCAGCCGTCGAAGTTTCGGTCGGGATGCGCTTCAGCAGGTTTTGAAGAGAAAAGGAAAGGGGCGTAATGCCCACCAGGTCGAAGCCGGCGGCATCGAACAGTGCTTTTAGCGCCTCGGTCTCGTGCCTGGGCGCCGTGTAGCCGATCACTTCAGTTTTCAGCGCCCCGTTTTCCGAGGTTTCACCGATGATTTGATAGTTGAACACCACCTCGGTATCCGAGAAGGCCACCTCTTTTTTGTAAGTCCAGTAAACGGCATTGGCGATCTGGTCTCGAGGGACCTTGGGAATCTTGAGATAGCGTATGTCCACTGCGGGCGAGGACAAGGCACACCAGATCTTGACTCGGCGAAGTCCTTGGCAAAAACTGTGCAGATTTGTCTTTAAGAAGGCGCTGAAGGGCGCTCCGGTTTTAGAAAGGCCGGCGGGAATGGGTATCCTTTGAAAATCAAGCCATTCCTCTTTTTGGGATGAGCCCTGTTTGCGTTTGACCAGACGCAAGTCGAGATCGCTGATTTCCACTCCGACCGTGACTGGGGCGCTGAAATGAAAGTGCATACGCCTGCCTTTACGGGCTGGAGACACCCATGAGGGCGATTTGTCCGAATTCGAATCGTCTCGGATCAAATCAAGGGGCCTTTCAGTGGAAGACATTTTATCGAGCTGGTTCAAGCATCACTCCGAAATTTTTGAAACACTCGGGTTAGCGACTATCAAAAGCGATCATTTCGACCCCTGTGCGGGATGAAAACGTTGTGTCTTGCCACATTCCGGATTTCCGAATTCAACCTGAAAAATCTAAAGACGATTTAATCGGCCGGACAAGGGCTTCATTTCCCACCGCGTGCAACGTTACGATGTCTTTGCAGTTTTCCCGTTCCTCTGCGGGAGGATAGTTGTTTTTAAAGAGGTCTAATGCAAAAGGCATGCCGATAATTTTGAATCTGAAATATCTAGTAATATTAGTTTGTTGAATTGAAATGGAAGGGAAGACGACGGAGAATTTGAAAAAATGTGCAAAGCACTGGGAGGAAGCGTTAGAATTTTGACGGACTTAAAGGTCGTTCAAAAGAAGGTCGTGAAGCGACACTCGAACTTTTATCGGCGGGCGGCAATGCGGTAGTCGATGTTGGCCTTGATGTTCAGGCGTGTGACGGTGATATGTCCCGGAAAGGAAGGAAAAGGACCGGCTGCTCGAATGGCTCTTACGGCCTCATCGTCAAGAATGGTGTGCCCTGAACTCTTGAGAATCCGGATTCCCAGCAGACTTCCGGTCCTGTTCAAACTGAACAGGACAAGGAGTTTTCCTTCGGTCAGGTTGTCCCTGGCCTCCTGCGGGTATCTCCAATGTCCCATGATGCGATCTTTGATGATCCGGGTATAGGAGACGTACCTTTTATCCAGGGTGTCGAGGGAGATGGTATCCTGACTTTCCGTTGCTTCGGGCGTATCCTTTCCCTCGCTCTTTCCCATTTCACCGTCAGATAGATCATCTTTTTCGAGATCCTCGACCGAAGGACGGGTAAATTCAACCGTGTAGGTGCGAAGTTCTTCCTCTGCGAAGGCCCAGGGAAAGGCTTCCTGAAAGGCCAGAACAAATACGCCGTGAAAGAAAAAGGACACGATCAGACAAATTTTCATGATCGTTCCGGTCTGAAGAGGAAAAAAATTATTCCTTATCCTTTTGATCATTTGAGGGACCGTTCACCCAATCCGTGTCTTTATCAAACCACCACTCGGTACTGTCCGTATCCAGGATGTCGCGGGCCAGCTCTCTGGCACTTTCCGTCTGCAACCTCTTCACGGCATAGGACAGCCATTCTTTTGCATACTTGTTCCCAAGATCGAGTTGTCCCTTGAGTTCGAGGATCAAGTCGATCTGATCCGCATCCCGGGCAATCCGGGCTTCCCGGCTCCGGGATTCATTGAACTCATTGGTCAGGGAAATGATCGAGGCCCCGAATGAAAGCCGCTGTGCCAGGTCTCTAACGGCGCTTTCCTCATCGATAGTGACATAACGCTTATTGACGTAGTTGTGATCCCCTGTTCGGGCCTCATGGAGATCGTGAAATAGACACATAAGGGTCGTTTTCATGGGGTCCGCACCGGATTCTCGGAGGGACAGGATATACCCGATAATCGTCGTACGGAACGAGTGTTCGGCCACGGATTCCTGCCCCGAACCCAGAAACTGGTATCCGGTTCGAGGGGTTTTTTTGAGCATCCCGACTTCAAAAAGAAAATTGACCAGCGATTCCATCATGCCTCTCAAATGGGTTTACCGTAAAGGTATGCAAACAATGAGCCGGAATATACAACGCATCCCGGCCCATCAAGATTCCCTCTCCAATATTTCAGAGCAATCTACATCGGCAGAGCCATCCGTCTCAGACCTCCCGTGCCGTGGGAGAAGACCGGGTTTCCCGGGTTGAAATGAAGGCCCGCAACGCTTCCCCGTCTGCAACGTTAGGGATGTGGGTGGGAAAAGTCAAGGGGCTTTTGTTTCCCGCCGGTCTTGATTTCTCCCTGGACAGGATATAGTATTGAGCATATATTTCCAGTAGGTTGCATCTTGGTATCATGGACAGGATAGACATCTGAGACGCAAGATACAGAGAGAGTGAAGGTAGAGGATCATGTCTGAAACACTGAAAATTTACACCTATCCGGAACCCGTTTTGCGGGGAAAAGCTGAAGCGGTTGAAAATATCGATGAGGAGATTCAGCACCTCATCGACGGCATGGCCGAGACGATGTATGCGGCCCCGGGTATTGGTCTGGCAGCAAACCAGGTCGGAGTCCTTAAACAAGTGGTCGTTTATGACGTCTCGCCCAAGGAGGAAGAAAAAAATCTTTCCGTACTCATCAATCCGGAAATCGTCATGGCCGAAGGCGCCATTACCTTTGAGGAGGCCTGTCTCAGTGTCGTCGATTTTTCTGCGGATGTGGACCGCAATGCACAGGTCAAGGTCAAAGGCGTAGACAGGGAGGGGAACCCGGTCGACATCGAGGCCGACGGTCTTTTGGCCGTCTGCCTTCAGCATGAGATCGACCACCTCAGCGGTACGCTCTTTATCGATCACGTGAGCAGCCTCAAACGAGCGCTTTACAAGAAACGACTGAAAAAGAAACTGAAGAAATCTCAAGAAACGACGAACTCCCATGGCTGATATGGAAAGACCATCTATCCCTTTCAGGCCAAAGATCGTATTCATGGGCACTCCTGATTTTGCTTTGCCCACTCTGAAGGCCCTGATTGACCATGGACACCTTGTGACGGCCGTGGTCACGCAGCCCGACAGACCGAAGGGCAGGGGGAAAAAACTGGCGCCCCCGCCGGTGAAAGTCCTTGCTCAGGAACACGGTATCGAGGTTCTTCAACCCGAAATCGCCTCGGATGAATCCTTCTGCGGTATCATAAGGGAAAAAGCTCCGGACTTGATAATCGTGGTCGCCTTCGGTCAAATCCTCCGGAAGGTCTTTCTGGACATCCCGGCATGGGGAGTCATCAATATCCACGGGTCTCTTTTGCCTGAATATCGAGGCGCGGCCCCGATTCAGCGGGCTGTCCTCAACAATGAATCCGTGACGGGACTGACCGTCATGTGTCTGGATGAGGGCATGGACACCGGTCCGATCCTCTTCAGGAAAGAGGTGCCCGTGCTTCCGGACGAGACGGCCGGACAACTCCACGATCGGCTGGCCCTGATATCCGGTGACTTGATCATAGAGGCCCTGGAACATATGTCCGCAAATCCGGTCGTCGAAATACCCCAGGATGACACCCTGGCCACCTATGCAGCGAAGATCGAAAAGCAGATGGGCCGGATCGATTGGAGCCTGTCGGCTGAAGAGATATCGGCCCTGATACGGGGCCTGGATCCCAGACCCGGGGCTTACACCCTCCTGGAAGGAAAGAACGTGAAACTCTTTTCTTCCCATGTGCTGGAAGGGGGGACGACAGACGGAGTCCCGGGGCGCGTGAGACGACCAAAGGACGGCGGTCTCATTGTTGAAACGGGGCAGGGCGCCCTGGAAATCGGAGAGATCCAGTTTCCGGGGAAAAGAAAACTTCCTGCAGGTGATTTTCTTCGGGGGTTTTCGTTGCCCGAAGGAACCATCCTGGGGGAATGACC
>CAZXWJ010000109.1:0-13439 GCA_964644375.1 uncultured Desulfobacteraceae bacterium
ACATGCGGCTTCGTCCTCTCATATTTCTTCTTTGCCATCACTTTCCTCCTTGTGACCCACTTAATCAGAGAAGTAATCTAATATCATCGTACTAAATTAGAATTTTCCATTGTATAAAAAGCGGTTATAAAGCAGACGACCTACCACCGGTAGTGCGCAAACGCCTTATTGGCCTCGGCCATCCTGTGGGTATCTTCCTTTTTCTTTATTGAAGCACCCCTCCGATTGGCAGCGTCCATAAATTCTCCGGCAAGCTTGGCTGCCATGCTTTTCTCACCCCTTGCCCTGGCAAATGAAATGATCCATCTAATACTGAGCGCCTGACTCCGTGACGGCCTCACCTCAGTGGGCACCTGATAGGTAGATCCGCCCACCCGTCGCGATTTAACCTCGACAATAGGTTTCACATTATTCAAGGCTTTTTGAAACACTGTCAAGGGATCATCTTTGGTCTTTTCCCGTATAATAGCAAATGCATCATAGAGAATCGACTGCGCCACGCTTCTCTTGCCTTCTTTTAACAATGAATTTATGAATTTTGCAGCCAAATCGCTCTTATACAGCGGGTCCGGCATTATCCTTCTTTTTGCAACCATCCTTTTTCTGGGCATATAAAACTCCTCTAAATACCCTTCGGCCTTTTGGCACCGTATTTTGAACGTCCCTGACGTCTGTCATCCACACCGGCGGTATCCATCGTTCCTCTTATCACATGGTATCTTACACCGGGCAGGTCCTTGACACGGCCTCCTCGAATAAGCACGACAGAATGCTCCTGCAAATTATGTCCTACTCCCGGAATGTAGGAGGTCACCTCGATTCCGTTGGTCAACCTAACCCTGGCAACTTTTCGCAAGGCTGAGTTAGGCTTCTTTGGCGTTGACGTATAGACCCTTACGCAAACGCCTCTCTTCTGAGGCGACCCTTGAAGTGCGGGCGTCTTCACCTTCTTCTTGGTTTTTAATCGCCCCTTCCTTACGAGCTGATTAATTGTCGGCATGAACTCTTCTCCTAGACATTCCTTCATTGGAATCCGGCTCTTTTCGGCCCTTGTTGCCGGGTCCTTAAATTCTGCAACTACAAAATTCTTCCTTTTATGTGTTTCTCACCAATTTGTCAAGTTTTTTTCGCCATCATTCTACAATTCGTTAATTTCCAGAGCCGATCTCGAGGTTCCTATACCTGCTGACTCCCGTCCCCGCAGGTATCAACCGCCCCATAATCACATTCTCTTTTAGACCTTTCAGATTATCAATCTTACCAGCCACACTGGCGTCTGACAGCACTTTTGTAGTCTCCTGAAAGGACGCGGCTGAAATAAAACTTTCCGTGCTCAGAGAGGCCTTGGTAATCCCCAACAAGAGCGGTTCAGCGACTGCAGGTTTCGATCCCTCCTGAATAAGCCTTTCATTTTCTTCTTCAAAATTCCACTTTTCCACATGCTCACCCAAAAGAAAATGTGAATCGCCCGCTTCCGTAACCGTAACCTGTCTCAGCATTTGTCGAACAATGACTTCTATATGTTTATCATTGATACCAACGCCCTGAAGGCGGTAGACCTCCTGCACCTCATCCACAAGATACTTTGCAAGTGCCTTGACCCCCCTGACCTTAAGAATATCATGAGGGTTGGCCGACCCATCCATGAGCGGTTCTCCCGCACGAATATAGTCCCCTTCCAGAACACTGACATGCTTGCCTTTGGGAATAAAATAATCGACCGAATCGCCAAACTCCGGGGTAATGGTAACCTTACGTCGCCCTTTGATATACTTTCCGAAGGATACTGTACCGTCTATTTCGCTCAGGACGGCATTTTCCTTCGGCTTTCTCACCTCGAACAATTCGGCAACCCTCGGCAACCCACCGGTGATATCCTTGGTTTTGGTTGTTTCCCTAGGGATTTTAGCCAGTACGGTACCAGCCTCAACCTCTTCTCCTTCATTCACCATAATAATGGCGCCGATCGGCAAATGATACCGGGCCAAGCCTTTTGAGGTGCCGGGAATGCTGGTTGTGCCTCCCTTTTGGTCTTTAATGGAAACTCGGGGTCTGGCATCGACATCACGGGTCTCCACAATTACCCGACTGATCTTCCCTGTGACCTTATCCCTTTTCTCCTGCATTGTGACATCGTCTATAATATCACCGAATTTCACAATTCCGGGCATTTCAGTAAGAATTGGAATATTAAAGGGATCCCATTCGGCGATCAGTTGATTTGCCTTGATATTCGCTCCGTCACGAACTTTTAATACGGCCCCATAAATAATGGGATACCGCTCAACCTCTCTTCCCCCCTTGCCAAGAATAAGTATCTCGCCATTACGATTCATGGCCACATAGCTACCCTCGGCATTTTTTACCGTCTTGATATTCTGAAAGCTGACCGTTCCCCCATTTCGGGATTCTATAGTAGTCTGTTCCACCCGCTTACTCGCAGTACCACCGATATGGAAGGTCCTCATGGTCAACTGTGTCCCGGGTTCACCGATGGATTGCGCAGCAATAATCCCGATTGCTTCACCGATATTGACCTCATGCCCGTGCGCCAGATCACGCCCATAACATTTCTTGCAAATTCCCCTTTTGACCTGGCAGGTCAGCACGCTTCTAATCCTCACACGTTCCAGCCCGGCAGCCTCTATCTTCTCAACTTTTTGCTCATCGATCTCTTCATTGGCGGCAACGAGCAGATCTCCCGTGACAGGATCGTAGATATCCTCCAAGGCGACTCTTCCAAGCACTCGTGAACCCACCCTTTGGATGATTTCTCCGCCCTCGATAAGGGACGATACCCAGATGCCATCGACAGTCCCACAATCATCCTCGGTAATCACCGTATCCTGAGCGACATCAACAAGTCGACGAGTCAAATATCCGGAATTTGCGGTCTTGAGTGCGGTGTCAGCGAGTCCTTTCCTGGCACCATGCGTGGAGATAAAATACTGCAGTACCGTAAGGCCTTCACGAAAATTCGAGGTAATCGGTGTTTCAATGATCTCTCCTGATGGTTTGGCCATCAAGCCACGCATCCCAGCCAACTGCCGCATCTGGTCCTTGCTTCCCCTTGAGCCGGAATCGGACATCATATAGATGGCATTGAAGCTGTTTGCCTTGACCTTTTCACCATTAGGCCCCGAAATCTCCTCAATCGCCATCTCATTCATCATCTCTGCGGCGATATTTTCAGTCGATTGAGCCCAAATATCCACGACTTTGTTATATTTCTCTCCATCCGTAATCAAACCACCCTTGTACTGGTCATCAATTTTTTTAACTTCACTTTCCGCCTTCTCAATTATCTCACCTTTACGGGAAGGAATGGTCATATCCTTCATGGAGATAGAAATGCCGGAAATGGTGGCGTACTTGTAACCGATATCTTTCAATCGGTCGGAGAGGATAACCGTGGTTTTGATCCCCGCCCTTCTGTAAGATTCGTTAACCAGATTGCGAAGGGCCTTTTTGGTCATGACATTATTAATCAAAGCAAAAGGCAGTTCCTTCGGCATAATCTCATAAAGAAGAATCCGCCCTGTTGTCGTTTCTTCAAGTTTCCCGTCAATCCTGACTTTTATCGATGCGTGAAGGTCCAAGACGCCGAGATCAAATGCCATTCTCACTTCATCGGCATTTGCAAAAATCTTTCCTTCGCCCTTGCTAAAGGGCCTTTCTCGAGTCATGTAATAGATACCCAGCACGATGTCCTGGTTAGGTACGATGATAGGCTCACCATTTGCGGGCGACAGGATATTGTTGGTGGACATCATGAGAACCCGTGATTCGATCTGGGCTTCGATCGACAAGGGGACATGACAAGCCATCTGATCGCCGTCAAAATCTGCATTAAAGGCGGTGCACACCAGCGGATGAAGCTGAATGGCTTTTCCTTCGATAAGAATGGGTTCAAAGGCCTGTATCCCGAGTCGATGCAGCGTCGGCGCCCTGTTTAAAAGCACGCAATATTCGCGAACCACTTCGTCCAGAGCATCCCATACTTCAGGAGTCTCTCTTTCAACCATTTTTTTGCCGGATTTGATGGTCGTTGCCAAACCCTTCTCTTCAAGCTTATTGTAAATAAAAGGCTTGAACAGCTCCAAGGCCATCTTTTTCGGTAGGCCGCACTGGTGAAGCCTGAGGTCGGGTCCAACCACGATAACAGAACGCCCGGAATAATCCACCCTCTTCCCAAGCAGGTTCTGCCGGAATCGCCCCTGCTTCCCCTTGAGCATATCGCTCAACGACTTAAAGGGGCGCTTGTTTGCTCCGGTTACAACTTTTCCCCTTCTTCCGTTATCAAATAGGACATCTACGGCTTCCTGAAGCATCCTTTTCTCGTTTCGCACGATAATTTCGGGCGCATTCAATTCAAGGAGCCTCTTCAATCGGTTATTACGATTGATCACTCGTCTGTAGAGATCATTCAGATCAGAAGTGGCGAACCTCCCCCCATCCAAAGGTACGAGAGGCCTCAGGTCGGGAGGCAGGACCGGTATAACATCCAGGATGGTCCATTCAGGTTTATTATTTGAATCACGGAAAGCATCGATGACCTTCAAGCGTTTCGCAAGCTTTTTCCGCTTTGCGTCGGATCGTGTCTCAATCATCTCCGCTCTCAAGGTGCCGGAAATCTCTTCCAGATCAAGAGCTCGCAGAATGCTCTGGATGGCTTCTGCACCTATCCCCACATCGAACCTGTCCCCATATTCCTCTCTGGCCCGGTAGAGCTGTTCGTCTGACAAAAGCGTCCCCTTGACCAGAGGTGTATCTTTCGGATCAAGTATGATGTAGTTTTCGAAATAGAGGACCCGTTCAAGATCCTTCAGAGTCAAATCGACAAGGTTGCCGATCTTCGAAGGCAAACATTTTAGAAACCATATATGGGCCACTGGGGATGCGAGTTCAATGTGCCCCATGCGTTCACGCCGAACCTTGGACTGTATGACCTCCACACCGCATTTTTCGCAGACAATACCGCGGTGTTTCATTCTTTTGTATTTACCGCAGTTGCACTCATAGTCCTTTATGGGTCCGAATATTTTTGAACAAAACAGCCCGTCCCTTTCCGGTTTAAATGTGCGGTAATTAATAGTCTCCGGTTTTTTTACCTCACCGTAGGAACGCCCCCGAATCTTTTCGGGAGATGACAGGGAGATCTTGACAGCATTATAGCTGGATGGATCTTTTGGCTTCGTAAAGAAGTTATAGAGTTCCTCCAAAATCCTCTCCTTATCGATTTAGTAAGTTTTTAGACATAATAAAGTTCAAGCCTTCAAAAAAAAGACTAAAACCATAAGGAAAAACGAGATGATCCGATCCATGTTTCAATCAATCTTATTGTTCCTTAACAAACGGCCCCGACATGAAATCGACCCGCTTCACCTAATCTATAATCTCGTCCCCGGCGCCCTTTTTATAGGACTATATCAACAGGCGAGGTACGGTCCAAGCACGACGCATGTGAGCTTTTCATCAGCTCATCAAGCCAGAGTATCTTCAAAAAGTTGTACCTCGAGTCCAAGACTCAACAATTCCTTAAGAAGCACCTTGAAAGACTCGGGTAAGCCCGCCTCAAGGACATTGTTTCCTTTTACGATCCTCTCATACATACGTGTCCTGCCTGCCACATCATCGGACTTTACCGTCAAAAATTCCTGCAGCGAATAGGCAGCCCCGTAAGCTTCCATCGCCCAGACTTCCATTTCACCCAATCGCTGACCCCCAAACTGTGCTTTCCCGCCCAGAGGTTGCTGAGTGACGAGTGAATAGGGTCCGATAGAGCGAGCATGCAACTTGTCATCAACAAGATGGTGCAGTTTCAGAATATACATGATCCCGACGGTAACCTGCTGTTCGAAGGCCTCACCGGTCCTCCCGTCATAAAGTGTGGTCTGCCCCGTAACAGGGAGACCCGCCACCTGCAGGCACTTCTTGATCTCATCCTCATTCGCCCCATCGAAAACCGGAGTCGCCATGGGAACACCTGGGCGTAACTGATCTGCGGTTGAAATCAATTCTGAATCATCCAAATCTTTGAAGAAATGATTATACTCTTCTGCTGAGAAGACGTCACCCAGTTTCTTCCTAAGGATTTTGGCATCCTTTACCTTGTCAATTATTTCTTCGATCTGCCGCCCCAATTCACGGGATGCCCATCCCAAATGGGCCTCCAAAACTTGCCCTACATTCATTCTCGAAGGCACACCAAGGGGATTTAATATGACATCCACGGGCGTTCCATCTGAAAAGTAAGGCATGTCCTCTACGGGTAGGACCCTTGAAAGCACCCCTTTATTGCCATGCCGACCCGCCATCTTGTCGCCAACGGAAAGCTTTCGTTTGACCGCGACATACACTTTAACCATCTTGATGACCCCGGGTGGCAGCTCATCTCCAAGACCCAGTCTTTCCATTCTTTCGTCAAAAGACTCCCTGATCTTGGAAACCCGTTCGTTATGTTTCTGCACAACGGATTCCATCTTTTCGATAAGGTCCATATCCGCCTTAAGGTCGGCATGTGCCCAAGCTTCAACAGGAATCGCGTCTATGACTTCCTCGTTGATGGCGTTTTTTGTGCCACATAAAACTTCACCTGAAATGGTATCTTGCAGATTTCTTTTAAGCTTCTGCCCGGAAAGAACTCCTTTCAGTCTGGAACGAGCGCTTCTTGAAACAATTTCGATTTCGTCTTCTCTATCCTTTTCGAGGTTTCCCCTCTCTTCATTTTCAATCGCAACACTTCTAGGATCTTTATCAACTCCTCGCCGTGAAAAGATCTTTGTATCAATGACGATACCTTCTACTCCGGGAGGAACTCGCATCGAAGTATCCTTCACATCTCCAGCCTTATCCCCAAAAATGGCCCGCAACAACTTCTCTTCAGGTGATAACTGCGTTTCCCCCTTAGGAGTGATCTTACCGACAAGAATGTCGCCTGGCATCACATCCGCACCAATTTTTATGATACCGCTTTCATCGAGATTTTTCAGGGCTTCTTCCCCGACATTCGGGATATCTCTTGTTATTTCCTCTTTGCCTAATTTGGTATCTCTCGAAACGATCTCAAACTCTTCCACATGAATGGAGGTATACGTATCCTCTTTGACAACCCTCTCACTTATAATAATGGAATCCTCAAAGTTATACCCCCCCCAGGACATGAATGCGACCATGACATTTTGTCCAAGAGCGAGTTCTCCGAGTTCCGTAGCAGGCCCGTCAGCAATAATTTGACCCTTTTTGACGACCTCACCCTTCTTCACAATAGGCTTTTGGTTATAACAAGTGTTCTGATTCGATTTTTTATACTTGATAATCTTATATATTTCTACTTCATCTTCGTCTTCGCTGATTCCGGTGGATCTTACAACTATACGCGAAGCATCCACGTCTTCAACCACGCCGTCTCTCCTGGCATTGACGGAAACTCCGGAGTCATGGGCAACCACACTCTCAATTCCCGTTCCAATAAGAGGCGCCTTTGAATTCAAAAGTGGCACACCCTGCCTCTGCATATTTGAGCCCATAAGAGCCCTGTTTGCATCGTCGTGTTCGAGAAAAGGAATGATTGAAGCAGAAACACTAACAAGCTGGTTAGGGGAGACATCCATATACTTCACCGAATTAACGGGGGCTTTGCTTGCCTCGCCCTCTATTCGGACCGCAGCTTCTTCATTGATAAAAATCCCATCTTTATCAATTGGTGCATTGGCCTGGGCAATAGGGTAGGCCTTCTCATCCAGGGCGGAAAGATATTCTATCTCACTTGTCACCCTTCCATTTTCCACCAGACGATAAGGGGTCTCAACAAACCCGAATCCATTGACTCTAGCATATGTACTCAAGGAAACGATCAACCCGATATTCGGTCCCTCCGGAGTTTCTATGGGACAAATTCGCCCATAGTGTGTAGGATGGACGTCCCGCACCTCAAACCCTGCTCTTTCTCTCGTCAATCCTCCGGGACCGAGTGCGCTCAGTCGTCTTTTGTGAGTGACTTCTGAAAGGGGATTGGTCTGATCCATGAATTGCGAAAGCTGACTCGTACCAAAAAACTCTTTCACAACGGCGGAAGCGGGCTTGGAATTAATCAGGTCATGAGGCATCAGTGTTTCGACTTCCTGAAGAGTCATTCTTTCCTTGATGGCCCTCTCCATCCGAACCAGGCCGATTCGATACTGATTCTCCAAAAGTTCACCGACCGCCCTGACCCGTCGGTTTCCAAGGTTATCGATATCGTCGACCATAGCCTCGGAACTCTTCAACCGAATAAGTTCCTTAACGGCCAATATAATATCTTCTTTCCGAAGTGTTCTCAGATCCAGAGGCTCATCCAGACCCAACCTGTGGTTCAATTTAAGCCGACCGACGGGTGAAAGATCATAAGAAGAGATACTAAAAAAAAGGCCCTTGAAGTAGTTATTAGCGACTTCCTGAGTTGGGGGACTGCTCGGTCGCATCTTACGATAAATCTCAAGCACCGCCTCATCACTGTCATCGATCTTGTCAAGCACCATGGTATCACGAATAGCGGTACTGACACCCGCAGCATCCAAAACAATGCATTCGATCTCCGGAATGCCTTTCTCGATTATTGCCTGTAAAATTTCGCCGGTCAGAGGCTGGTTTCCATTGAGCAAAACCTCTCCGGTGGCAGGATCGACAAGGTCATCAGAAATAATTCTGCCTTCAACATCCTCTAAATTTATCGGAATTTTGCTTATCCCGGCGGAATCAAGAACTTTCTGAAGCCTTTTTGTATACTTATCGCCTTCCTTTGCCAAAACTTTCTTGGTCTCAGGATGAACAATTTCCTTAGACAATTTCTTACGGTACAGATTTTCGAGTTTTGCATCCCGGAAGCACACGTCTTCCCCGATTTGCAGCCTTTCTGTATCATAAAATTCCGAAAGAATGCCACTGGATGAATAGCCAAGTGCCTTCAGAAAAGTTGTCGCCGGAAACTTCCTTCTTCGATCTATCCGGACATACAACAGATCCTTCGGATCAAATTCAAAATCGAGCCAGGATCCTCTTAACGGAATAATACGAGCTGAATACAAAAGTTTCCCGCTGGAATGCGTCTTTCCCTTGTCATGATCGAAAAAGACGCCCGGAGACCTGTGCAACTGGCTCACGACAACTCTTTCCGTGCCGTTGACAATAAAGGTTCCCCGGTTCGTCATCATGGGAA
Organism: uncultured Desulfobacteraceae bacterium; assembly: GCA_964644375.1. GTDB lineage: Bacteria > Desulfobacterota > DSM-4660 > Desulfatiglandales > HGW-15 > CAYNYM01. Next base: position 9,197 of record CAZXWJ010000109.1, read on the forward strand.
GAGTGCCGAAGTAAATTTCCTGTTCCTTGATATCTCTGATGCTTTTGGTCCCGTCGTTGACATCCGTATCAAACACCAAAAGCCTTACAGTCAGTTTCAAAGGGGCCTCATAGGTCATCCCCTTATTGATACATTCGTCTTCACTATACTTAGCATCTTCAAATGTATATTTTATGAATTCCAACGAAGAAGAACCGCTGAAATCACTAATGGGAAAGACACTCTTATATGCACCCTGAAGGCCGACTCCTTCCCGTTCCTCCGGTTTGACATTCTTCTGGAGGAAACGTTCATAAGAGCTCCGCTGAATTTCGATCAGATTCGGAATCTCGATGACTTTATCAATTTTTCCGAAGTTTCTTCTTATGCGGCGGCTTCCGCCATCCCATAGCTTCATCTGATCCCCTTGCTTTTCGATTCTCTGAGAATTATTTCCCTTTGCCGGTCGTCAACAAATTACTTGATTTCAACCGACGCACCTGCCTCTTCAAGCTGGGTTTTGATACCTTCGGCTTCATCCTTGGGCACACCTTCCTTGACACTCCCGGGAACACCGTCTACAACGGCTTTCGCCTCTTTCAGTCCCAAACCCGTAACGGCACGCACGACCTTGATAACCTGGATTTTCTTGTCACCTATAGCCGTGATGACAACGTCGAATTCCGTTTGCTCTACGGCCTCTTCCGCGCCGGCCTGGGCAGCGGGCGCCGCGGCTACAGCAACGGCCGAAGCAGCTGATACACCAAACTTATCTTCCAACTCTTTCACGAGTTCTGAAAGTTCCAGAACGGTCATGTTGGCAATAAACTCAATAACCTCTTCTTTGCTGATATTCGCTGTCATGTCTATATTAACCTCCCTAACGGAAAAAATTACGCGTATTTTATCGTAAAAACTTTAAGGCCTTTTAATTCTCACTCTTTTGTTCTTCGATGGCCTTCAGTACATTGAGAAGCTTCACTGCTGTCCCATTTAAAACCCTTACAAAGGATGTCGTGACACCTTGCATGGCATTTAGGACCTGAGAAAGAAGTACCTCGCGGCTCGGCAATTGGGCCAGTCTCTTAACGCCTTCTAAATCGATGACTTTTCCAGATATTTGCCCGGCCTTAATCTCCAGATTTTTCATGTCCTTGCTTTGGTTTACCAGGACCCTGGCCGGTGCGACCATATCCTCGTAAGAGATAGCAAGTGCACAGGGCCCAACGAAATGCTCTTTCATTGCGCCGGTCTCCGTATCCTGGCTTGCAAGCTTCAGCAGGCGGTTTTTCACGACCCGAAACTCTGCGTCAACCTTTCTGAGTTCTCCACGCAGTTTATTCAACGCCTCGACATCAAGGCCCTGATAATCCACCACAAACGTAGCTTGAGCCTTCTCCAGGCGTCCCTTCATATCATCTACGAAGGCTTCTTTTTCATTTTTTTTCAAGAATGCATCACCCCCTCATCATATTGAGTATGGTATTGAAGAACAAAGCCAGTGATGCGATACAGAATACGCGCCATATTCAGTCTCGGTAGGCCTAATGCTTTCGTTTAAGCCTTAAACGACCGCGTCGTAAGGAGGGACGCTCTGCGGACGTTTAGCACCCACTGTCTTTGACTGTAAATCCTTACCCTTCGCTTCACAACCTGTAGTCTCTTTTTAAAGATCGCACTTCAATCCCGCGTTATAGATGCCAAACGCACGATGGTCTGGTTGCGACCAAAAGAGATATGCCGGTTAGTTCAATAGATCCTTGACATAGGCCGGGTCGACCTTGATACCAGGACCCATGGTTGTGGAAATGGCGACGCTTTTCAGATAGGACCCTTTACTCGCAGGAGGTTTTAATCTCAGGATGGTATCCATAAAAGCACTAATATTTCCAATCAGTTTATCCACACCAAACGAAACTTTTCCCATCGGTGCATGAACGATGCCTGCCTTTTCGACTTTAAAATCAATCTTGCCGGCTTTTATCTCATTGACCGCCTTGGCCACGTCAAAGGTTACCGTCCCAAGCTTTGCATTCGGCATCATACCTCTCGGCCCTAAAATGCGCCCCAATTTGCTCACAGTGCTCATCATATCAGGAGTGGCAATGGCCTTATCAAATTCAATCCAGCCGCCCTGGATTTTTTCGATAAATTCATCGGAACCGGCGTAATCAGCACCCGCCTCAAGCGCTTCTTTCTCTTTTTCACCCTTGGCAAATACGATGACTCGCACTTTTTTGCCAACGCCATGAGGTAATACCACGGTTCCACGTACCATTTGATCGGCATGTCTCGGGTCCACTCCCAAACGCACGGCAATATCAACGGTCTCATCAAATTTACCGTGTGCACCATTGAGAGCCAAGTCGACGGCTTCTTCAAATTTGTACCTTATTGATCGGTCTACCTTCTCAGCGGCTAGCCGATATTTTTTTCCTCTCGCGACCATATTCTACCAGTCCTTTAATGATTCTTTTAGCTTATTTTTATGCCCATGCTCCTGGCAGTGCCTTCAATAATCTTAACGGCCTTGTCGATACTGAAGGCATTCAAATCCTCAAATTTAAGCTTGGCTATCTCCTCAAGCTGTGCTCTGCTAACTTCGCCTACCTTTTCTCGGTTCGGTTCGCCAGCGCCTTTGGCAATCTTTGCGGCCTGTTTCAAAAGTACGGCTGCAGGAGGCGTCTTGGTGATAAACGAAAAAGACCTGTCCGCATAAATAGTAATAACAACGGGTATGACCGTCCCGGTTTGATCTTGTGTTCTTGCATTGAAAGCCTTGCAGAACTCAGCTATATTAACGCCGTGCTGTCCAAGCGCAGGACCGATGGGAGGTGAAGGATTCGCTTGCCCTCCCTTGACCTGGAGTTTGATAGTGCCGATTATCTTTTTGGCCATCAGTAACCTCTTCTAAACCTTATTGACTTGTATGAAATCTAACTCAACCGGAGTAGGCCGCCCGAAGATGGTAATAAGTACTTTCAATTTTTCCTTATCCGGTTTTACTTCCTCTACGACCCCCTGAAAATTATTAAAAGGGCCGTCGATAACCTTGATATCATCACCCTCTTCGAATTGATACTTCGACTTGGGCTTACTGATCCCCTCTTCCATCTGCTGAATGATGCGCTCCGCCTCATAATCAGGGACGGGCGACGGCATGTCACCCCCGCCGACAAACCCCGTCACCTTGGCGGTGTTTCTTACGATATGCCAAGTCTCTTCATTTAGTTCCATTTGAACCATAATGTATCCAGGATAAAACTTCCTGGAAGACGTTTTTTTCTGACCCTTTTTCAGTTCGATAACTTTTTCCATGGGAACAAGAACCTCACCGAAATAGTCTTGTTGCCCCAGGGTCTTAACTCTTTCTTCCAGGTTCGTTTTTACTTTATTCTCAAAACCTGAATACGTATGGACGATATACCATTTTAGAGCCACACCATTCCTCACAACCTCTTAGTTCCAGGCGATAATCAAGACCTCTATCCAACAAGATTCTTGATTATCTTTATAAGGCCGAAATCGATAAGGCCCAAAAAGAGAGCCACCACCAATACCAAGACAATCACCACCGCGGTGGAGGCCAACAATTCCTTTCGTGTAGGCCACTTGACCTTCTTGAGTTCAATCTTGGATTCCCTCAAAAATTGTCCGGCGATACTGAAATATCTAAAAACGGATTTCTTCTTCGCCTTTTTCCTTTCAGTTTTCTTCTCGGGTTCTTTCTTCGTGACCGTCAAAGAAACCGACTTCTTACTCTCCTCTTGTCCGCCCGGTTCCGGAGTTGATATATTGTCGACTCGAACCGGCGTTCCTGTAGAGGGCCCCTTTTTCCGTGTTGCCTTTTTCTTTTTCTTATGATTAGGCTTCTTCATTTTATTCAGCAAAAGAGTATAGCTTGAAAAGCGTCATTAAGAGGGAACCTCGCATCGTTTGCTTGCCTCCACAATAATTGGCAGGCCAGGAGGGATTCGAACCCCCAACACCCGGATTTGGAGTCCGGTGCTCTAGCCGTTAGAGCTACTGGCCTGTAGATAATATTCCTATTTGGTTTCTTTGTGAAGTGTATGGGTTCTGCAAAATTTGCAGTATTTTTTGAACGCCAGTTTGTCCGGTGTTTTTCTTTTATTCTTAGTCGATGTATAATTCCTGCTTTTACATTGTTCGCAGGCCAGAATAATCATATCACGCATGTAGGCTCTCCATTACTCTATGATTTCACTGATCACGCCGGCGCCGACTGTCCGTCCACCCTCTCGAA
>CAZXWJ010000110.1:0-13428 GCA_964644375.1 uncultured Desulfobacteraceae bacterium
TTGTTATACGACTGCTGTGAATCTCCGTTCCGTAACCGGCCCTGGCGTCAATCCTCGGATAGTACCCGCCCCGGGCCTTTTCCAGATCATAATTGACGGCTTCCCTGTTGTATTTGAGCATTTCGAGCCGGGGAGTGGTTTTCAAGGTGTCCAGCACGCTCTGTTTGATGGTCACACCGTTTTCCGCAAAGGACGACACGGGGCTGAGCAGCCATACTGCAAAGACACCTGTCAATAGAAAAAGACTCTTCCTCATTTCAAACTCCTCCCGTGAATCATAAGCAAAGGGTTAATTGTTCCCTATCTATAAACTAAAGTTAATAAAGTATGCAATAATTAAAATAAAAGCCTTCAACTAACGGAATCGTGAAAAATCGGTAAGGCTTTCATGTATCGAAATCTATATTAAAACATCCGGGCCCAGGGGACCCGAATGCTTTAAAGCTTTCTTTCTCCTTTGATGTGCGTGAATATGACAATTATGCCAGAGTTTCAGGTATTTGTGTAAGATTGGTGTCCAGAACATCCGCGAACGTAGCCGGACTGTCGGCAAATGAGAGAAAGAGGTTCGCGGAGCTTTCGAGCCCGTTGGCATCATCGGCAATGGTGTAATTGATGGTTTCCTGGACCAGGTTTGAATCGGAATCAATCAATTCTAATGAGTCAAATGTAACTTCACCTCGAAGTCCGGTAAGCTGAACAGTTTTTATGCCATCATCATCAATGAGATCCCATTCTCCGTTATTTTCTTCCAGTAGACCTCCTGTGACTACGGCTGAATAGGTATTATCATCCTGATCGGTATATTGGATCAGTAATCTGTCGGACGGTTCCAGACTGTCCATATCAAAATTGATCGCGGCAAATTCATACCCTGGATCTATATCGCCAAAAAGTGTCGAGGAAGACCCTGCGCTGATCACCTCATCTTCGCCGGTAAAAGTGTCAATGTTGTCGTAAACGTATCGATATGTTCCATCAGAGGAGAGCTGAAACTGGGCACCGGAAGACAATTGGACTGATGTGCCAGGTGCATAGTTCGAACCTTCGATATCAAAACCGACGACACTTACTCCCTCCGGAATATCGTTGTTGAGCACATTTCCCTGGGCATCTATGTCATAGAATCGGGCGATGACTCCGTTCCTTTCGTCGAGCATGGAATCCACCAAAAATTCCTTGTAGTCATCAAACGCCTGGGGGGGGACAGAGGGTTCAGGGGGCACACCGACATCTGCTCCCTCGATATTCGGTTCCTCTGGGTTAAAACCGAATTCCCTGGGCCCTAGGGTCCCTAAGCGATCTATCCCATCCGGACTGTCGCCCAGATAGTCATCGTATTCTCCTGCTCCACCACTGGGGGGCGTCGCACCTGCTGCGGGTTCTCCGGCACCGGGTTGAATGGTCTCAAGAATCTGGTCACCACTCAATTCCGTGCCGTCCAAAAGCACGAGATCGGTTGAAGAAAGCACGTTTTCGAAACTTTGGAGCTCTATCTGTTCTCCGTTTTCAAAGCGGAAGATCAGATCGCCGTTGGGCTGGAAAAACGCCTCGGCTTGATCCAGTGGAAAATCGAGATAAACGGTCGTCCCCGGATCCACTGCCAGGACCGACGACTGGCCGGGAAGGGGTTTTTGAATGTGAAGCATTTCTTGATTTTGTGTTGTCTCAGCCATCATTGCCTCCAACTGTATCTAAATCAATGCACCTGGGTGTCTTAAAAATTTATCGGGCCCTTCTCTTTATCCCGATCAGACAGAAAAGACCGCTGCCAAGGAGCAGAAAAGCCCCCGGAATGGGGGCGGATGTGGCCGTGTCAGTATCCAGTGAAAAATAGAAAGGGGAGCTGAGTAAACCATCGCCGAAATCGATCTTGATCCCGGCGTATAAATCATCCGTAGGGTTTCCCCGGTAATACACAGGATTAATGAGTTCGTAGGAATATCCGGCTATCACAAGCTTGCCTTCCTCAGAGTCAGACGTAGATACAGATTCGGTCGGATCTTTCGCAGAAAAGGCGGAATTTGAATTGAGAACATCAAATATAATACCTGTAAAGGTCGGCTCATTGTCTTGTTCATAGTATCCACGTATGGTGAGGGATAGCAGGGGCATCTCATTATAGTTCGTTAATTCCCATTTGTTTGAATAGGTATCTCCTGATTGGAATAATTCAAAATAATAGGGATTGGCCGGATTATCGCTGACACTTCCGGAAATAGACCCGGTATAGCTATAAGCAGTCCACTTTTTTGTTATCTCTATAGGTCCATTTTCATTATCATCGTACTCGGCAGTTACCAGCAGGTCGACCATTTGAGCGCCGTTCACCGGATCTGCAATGGAAGAGACATTGACCGGAGCGGCGAAGCCCATTGCCGGAAAAAGGAAGATCAACGCGCCAACCAGCAAGAAAAAAGTTTTGTGATTCATGATTACTTCTCCTCGTATCCTAACTTTAAAACTGAAATTATAGAAAAATGAGATTGTGTTCAAAATTTGAATGACCTGAGTCTGAATTTCGTCAGGGTAAACCGTTTATGCCTGTCGCGAAACTCGTGAACCGCTGCCTGCAATAAACAGCAATATGTGTACCAATTTTTTTTATTTTAAATAATGCATTTGTTTCAATTGGTTATGTCCTATAGTGGAATGATTTTGCCTGAACATGAAAAAGAATACCATCGTTGAGTGCATTTTTTTTGTGTTAGTTGGTAAAAAAATACATACTTTTTAGGGAAAGGGTCGCGCCAAGGGCTTTCAGCAGAGCGCCTTTCGATATTCAGGCATTGATCAAACATATTATTATCACAGAATATTCCTTTTTGATAGCCCTCATCCCATTGAGGGAGGTCCCCAAAAAACCGGAAGAGTAAGGGCTTGCCCCCTGAGGGAACTTGAGATATCTATGAGTTTTCTGAAATAACGATGCGGATTAAGAAAAATCTCATCAGATAGGCCCAAAAGACCGATTAGTATAACATGTCGAAATTTCTTTAATATTCGAATCGGGGCCCAGCCCCTGAGTGCCCATAAGAACTATGAATGCCAAAGCGCCGGAAAAAGTCCAAAACCATGGGGCGGAAGAGGGTCCCGATAGGCCCCCTGTGGGGAAAGCCGGGGAACCCGCCCAACCCGATTCTTCAGTCCTTCGACCTGATGCGGTTCCCCCGCTTCTGACCTGCCTGGCAATGATTTTCCGCCTACACGGAAAGTCCATTTCCGTCAGTTCCCTGTTGGCCTCTTTACCTGTCGAAAGAGACGCATTTTACCCGGGACTCTGCATTCGGGCGGCAGAGCAAGGTGGAATGAAAGCAAAAATCGCCACGAGATCATCCATTGCACGGATCAATCCCCTGACCCTTCCCTGTATCCTGATTCTCAAAAATGGAAACGGTTGCGTGCTTACGGGCCTGGATGGGGAACAGGCCGAACTTCTTTTTCCCGAGACCCCCGAATCTCCCCAAAAAATCGAAATGAAGGCCTTGCAGGAAAACTATGCGGGGCGGGCCATCTTCCTTTCTCCCAAGGGAAAATTGGATAAAAGAGCCCGTGACATCAAGCTCTTTCAAACACGAAGATGGTTCTGGGGAACGATCGGTCGCTTTATGCCCATCTATAAACACGTCATCCTGGCGAGCGTCGTGATCAATCTCTTGGGCATCGCTGGTCCCCTCTTTGTCATGAATGTGTATGACCGGGTTGTTCCGAACAATGCCGTGGCCACCCTTTGGGTCCTTGCCCTAGGGGTTGCTATTGCCTATGGTTTTGATTTTGCGCTGAAAAATCTCCGTGGCTATTTTGTCGATCTCGCGGGAAGAAATGCGGATGTGGTCATTGCCAGTAAAATTATGCAGCAGGTCATGTCCATAAGAATGGACCACAAGCCGGAATCTACCGGTTCCCTGGCCAACAGCATGAGAGAGTTTGAGTCGCTGCGGGAGTTTTTCAGCTCCACCACCCTTATCTCTTTGGTTGATCTTCCCTTCCTCTGTTTTTTTGTTGCGCTGGTCTTTTTTATCGGGGGGCCCGTGGCCTATGCCCCGGTTATCGCTGTTCCGGTGGTTATCCTCGTGGGTTTGTTTATCCAGTACCCCTTCAAAAAATACATTGAGAAGGGTTTTAAGGAAGGGGCTCAGAAGAATGCCCTTCTGGTCGAAGCCCTCAACGGGATTGAGACGGTCAAGACCAGTATGGCGGAGGGACAGATCCAGAGGCGATGGGAGTCGGTCATCGGTATGAATGCGGAATCCTCGGGGCGGGTCAAGAACTTTGCCACTTTTTCCCTGACCTTTTCCCAGTTTGCAGCGCAATGTGTCAGCGTGGTGGTTATCGTTTGGGGCGTTTATCGCATCGGCCTCGGGGAGTTGACCATGGGCGGGCTCATCGCCTGTAATATTCTCGTGGGCCGGGCCATGGCCCCCTTAGGCGCCGTGGCGGCCATGCTGACCCGACTGCAGCAGTCCCGGGTGGCCCTTAAATCCCTTAATCAAATCATGGAGATCCCGAGTGAACGACCGGTGGAAAGGGCATCCGTTCGTTATGAAAACCTGGGTACCGGTCTGTGTTTTGAGAAGGTCGAATTTTGCTATCCCAATACGGAAATCAGGGCGCTGGACAATGTCAATTTGCAGATTCACCCCCGGGAAAAGATCGGCATCATCGGCCGCATGGGATCCGGAAAGAGCACTCTGGGGAGACTACTCCTGGGACTATATACCCCTCAGGAGGGAAACGTCAAGATGGGCGGGATCGACATTCGGCAGTTGGACGTGGCGGATGTTAGGAAAAAGATCGGATATGTATCCCAGGACAACTACCTGTTCTACGGCAGCATTAAGGACAACATCGCCTTTGGTGCACCTTTCGCGGATGATGCCGCGATCCTTATGGCGGCAACGATCGCGGGGGTCACGGATTTTGTCCGTTCCCATCCGGCGGGATTCGGCCTTCAGGTGGGTGAGCGGGGAATGAATCTTTCAGGCGGACAAAGACAATCCGTGGCCATTGCTCGAGCGTTTATTCACAATCCGGATATCCTGATTCTGGACGAACCGAGCAGTTCCATGGACAGCGCGGTCGAGGGCATTCTCAGGGCCAGACTTGGCGCTATTCTGAAAAACAAGACGCTACTTCTGATTTCTCACCGAAACTCCATGCTTACCCTTGTCGACCGGTTGATTGTGATGGATGAAGGAAAAATTGTGGCTGATGGTCCTCGTGACAAGGTGATGGAACTGCTCAAGGAAGGTAAACTCAAGTTCCGGATTTGATAGGGGCTTTTATGAAGATACGAATCATGAAAGGTGATCTTTTGGCTGGTAACGATACGAGATGAATAGAAACGATCTTGAATATATGAATGTTGTGGATGCGGCCCTGGCACGGCGGGGGAAGCCCTCGGCGTACCTCCTGTCCCTGACCGTCTGCCTCCTCATTATTGCCTTTGTAATCTGGGCCCGTTACGCTGTTCTCGACGAGGTTACGCGGGGGATGGGGCAGGTCATCCCGTCCCGGCATGTGCAAGTGATTCAAAACTTGGAAGGCGGCATTATAGAAGAGATCCTCATTCAGGAAAACCAGATCGTAAACAGGGGAGATATTCTGGTCCGGTTAAGCAATGAGGCTGCGGCAAGCCATTTTCGAGACGCCTTTACACAATCCATTGAACACCGGGCCGCGATTGCAAGGTTGGAGGCCGAAGTCAAAGGCACGGCCCTTTTCTTCCCCGAAGAGATCGAAAAGCACGATCCCGAGATTGTTGAAGATCAGAAACGAATATTCGAAACCAGAAAAAAACAGCTTGATCTTGAAATTAAACTGTTGAAATCACGCTATGCCCAGAAGGTCCAGGAAATCGCCGAAATGGTGAACAAGAAAAAAAAGCTCGAGACAAACCTCGGGTTGGCCCGGGAACAGATGTCCATTACCAAGCCCCTGGTGGATAAACAGGTCTATCCCAGGGTGGATTATATCTCTCTCCAGAGGGATGTGGCTTCCCTTAAAGGAGACATACGGACCTTGGAACTCGGCGTTCCCCGGGCCCGGAAAGAGGCGGATGAAATCAAAAAGAAGCAGTCCCATCGAATCGCCGAGTTCAGATCCAAGGCGGCCGATGAAATCAATAAAAGACGGATGGAGCTCAGATCACAACTGGAGGCCATTTCCGCCGGAAAAGACAGGGTCACGCGAACCGACGTCCGTTCCCCGGTTTACGGGACCATCAAGCAGATCAATATCAACACCATTGGAGGCGTGATCAGACCGGGGGAAACGATCATGGAAGTCGTCCCCCTGGATGACACGCTTCTGATAGAAGCAAAAATTCGGCCGGCGGATATCGCTTTTATTCGTCCGGGCCAGAAGGCCATGGTCAAGATAACCGCCTATGATTTTTCCATCTATGGCGGGCTTGACGGGACGGTCGAGCAAATCAGTGCCGATACGATCCAGGACGATCGAAAGGACAGCTTTTACAGGGTCAAGCTCAGGACAAGGAGAAACGCCCTGACTTACAGGGGCGAGAAATTGCCGATCATGCCCGGCATGACCGCGAGTGTGGAGATCCTGACCGGTAAAAAATCGGTCCTGGACTATCTGCTCAAACCGATTCTCAAAGCCAAACAGAATGCTTTCAGAGAGCGTTGACCTTATTGTCGCGTCTTCATAACAGAACGAAAAAAGCCAAAGCGAATGCCCCATGCCGTTTTATCCCATAGCGAAACTTACAGGCAGAAAGGAATGCCATGGATTCGCGCTGCCCTTTTTTTCTTTTTCCTGATGCCTCAGTCTATCGCAGGCTATGCCTGTGCCCAGGAAAAGCCTTTGAGAAAGGCGCCCGTCGGCAATCCTGTCCATCTTTTTAATTCAGTGGAATTCAAGGGGTCCTTGAGGGCCTTGACCAAATGGAATCGCATTCTTCGCAAGTCTCAAAAACAGGCCGATGGCCTGAATACCTGCACTCTCTCTTCATGTGAATGCCCGCCCGGGGCCTCCGCCTGGAAGGCTCTGCTCCAAAAAGCAGTCAATATGACCGGACTGAAGCAACTCAAGTTTGTGAACGGGTATATCAACAGGTGGCCCTACCGGCTGGACATGGATGTTTATGGCGTCAGTGATTATTGGGCGACACCTCAGGAGTTTCTCACCCTCTCCGGGGATTGTGAAGATTACTGCATCACCAAGTATTTTGTTTTAAGGGAACTGGGCTATGATACCGGCAATCTTCGGGTCGTGATTATCCGGGATCGAATCAGAAACATTACGCATGCCGTCCTGGCGGTTTATCTTGATAATGCTGTTTATATCATGGACAATATGTCCAACGCCGTTTTCGAACAAGAAAAATACAAGCACTACATACCGCAATATTCGTTCAATGAGCGGAACCGCTGGGCACATATCCCCTTGAGAAAAAAATTTAAATTGAGGTCAGCCCGGAGAAAAACATCGAGGAACCAAAATGAATAAACAGATCCGCGTGCCTGTTCAGGAAAGTACACCTCTAAGTGCCGCACGTTTGAATGTCAAGATTCTGCAAATCGGCATTCTTGTCCTTGTGGTGATAGCCTGTGCCGCCTTTTTTTTCGTCTCATGGAATTTCAAAGAAAAGCAAAAAGGCCTGGAGCACGCAGTTGAAAAACGTATCGAACTGCTGGCCACAAGCCGTGTCGATGTAATCTCAACATGGCTTTCGGGGCTGACAGCCCATGGCGACCGCATCATTCAGTCTGAGGTCTTTCGCCTCTACGCGACTGAAATTGATTTGATCGAAGAGGATATTTCGGTTCTTATCAATCGGCCTTCCTATTCGGGTCAGTCTCGGGAAGATCCCTTTGCGGCGCTTTCAGAACAGCTTCCTATGATGGAAAATTTGCTCAAGGAATTTGTCGCCTATTCCGGATTCCTGTCCGGACGAATCATAAACCGGAACGGTCAGGCCTATATCGCGACCAATGCCGCCACCGTCCCTGTGTCTGATACGCAAAAGGGGCTGGCGCAATCGACCCTCTCGGAAAAAAGTGCGCAATTTGCCCCGCTCCGATCGAGTGCCAACGGTATGGTCCTGGACTTTTTTTTGCCGATCCTGCCCCCTGAAGGGGCCACGGACGATTCAAATTCCCCCGTGGCCGTGCTCATGTTGTCCAAAATCGTAAACCCGAAAATGAACGCGTTTCTTTCCAAGTCGCCTCTCTCTCAGGCATGGGAAAGGGGTAGACTCATACAGGCAGATGGGCAAAATTTTCAGGAAATCATTCCCTGGTTGTCGAAAGATCTGCTGAAAATCGAACAGATTGAATTCGATGAGTCACTTTCAATGCCCTTCGGAATCCGCCGATCTCTTGGGGGCGACCGTCAGGTTTACTCTGTGGGGGTGAAGGTCCCGAAACTCAACTGGTGGGTGGTTCAGGAAATCGATTTTTTCGAGACCAACAAACCGTTAAAAAAATCCAGACAGACCCTGATGGTCATCGTCATCCTGACCCTGATCGGGCTGGTCCTGCTTTTCGGGGCGGCCTGGTGGCGGATCATCGGTGTGGAGAATCGAAAAATAGCCTTCAAATTTAAAGAGCTTGCGGAACGCATTAAAACCCAGAACCAATTTCTCGAGAGCATCAACTCCACAATTACCGACCTCATCGGTTACAAAGACCTGTCCGGAATATACCAATACGCCAATCCGGCCTTTGCGCGCGCCGCCGGTTGCGAGGTCGAGGACATCCTGGGGGCGGATGACCGGGCCATTTTCGGCTACGACACGGCGAAGCGTCTGAAATCATCCGACGAGTATGTCCTGAAAGGCAAGGGGCTTATCACCGTCAATGAAAAAATTTACCTGCAGTCCGAACCCCACCATCTCTTGATCACCAAGATACCCTTTAATGACGCCGAAGGAGCTGTGGCCGGCATTGTTATGGTCACGACGGATATTTCGCATGTGGTTGAAAATCAACAGAAAAAGGAACGCGCAATAAGGCTGACCATCGATGCCTTCATCAAGACAATAGAAATGCAAGATCCTTACCTCGCCGGGCATTCCAGGATGATGAGTGTGCTTTCAAAGGCGGTGGCCAAAATGTTGAACGCGGATGAACAGGTTCAGGCCACGGTTGAGCTCGCGGCATTTCTTTCTCAGATCGGCCGGGTCTTCGTGGACCGGTCTATCCTCAGCAAGACGGGGCAATGGACAGATGAGGAGAGGCGGGAAGTGAAAAAACACGTTGAACATGCAGGTGAAATTCTTAGAGAGATGAAGTTTGAGCTCCCCGTCTCAGAGGCCGTCTATCAGATGAACGAGAATATCGACGGCAGTGGCTACCCCCAAGGACTCAAGGATGATGAAATTGTCTTTTCTGCAAAAATTCTTGCAGTGGCGAACCGTTTCTGTGCGATGATCAAACCCCGTTCTTATCGTTCAGCCTTGTCTTGGGAAGCGGCCGTGTCAATGATGGAAAAGGAAGAAAAAAAATATTCCAAGGATGTCGTTGCCGCATTGAGAATCGTCATGGCCTCAAAGGAAGGGGAGAGGTTGCTACAAAATTCTGTATGAGTTTAGCTTTTTGTGAAAATGAAGGTCCTGGTCCTTCGCTCAGTGGGTTTCAAAAGACTAAAGGGTTTTTAAGTTCCTAGGCGCGTTTTTTTTCAAAAACGTCAGTGACAAAGGCCTGCATTGCTGAGTTCATTTTCCCGGGCCGCACCGACTATCCAACCCAGCCATGATATCGTCCAGAGGCAACCCCGAAAAAATTTGCGTTACAGATGAATGATTGTCTTGTGCCTCTACATTTTTGTATTTTTAATTGAATGTCTTTTCATTTTTGGGTAGAAAGAGAGACGCTATTTTAACACGCAAAAATCGGCCTTTATGCGGGCGAAGGTTTTCCCTTGACGTTTGAATTGCCCGGAAATCTTCCCTTGAGAGGTACAACAGCGAGATGGTCACAAAAACAGCACCTTCAAAACCCGATGAGATAACCTGTTTGTATGAAATCACGAAGGCCCTTCATGCGACTTTTGATCTTAGAAAGGCCTTATTCAAGGTGTTGGATATCCTCGCTCTTCAGATGGGCATGAACCGGGGCTCCATCACTATTCTCGACCCTGAGAGTTCGGAAATTTATATTGAATTGGCACACGGCATTTCCTCCGCGGCCAAGACAAAAGGCCGATACAAGTTGGGTGAGGGAATTACGGGTCGGGTGATTAAAACCGGACGTCCCATGGCTGTCCCTGATATAGATGCAGAACCTCTGTTCCTGGACAGGACCGGGGCCAGGAGCCGTCTGAAAAAGACGAAAATCTCTTTCATATGCGTTCCCATAAAGGAAGGCCGGAGGATCATCGGCGCACTCAGCGCGGACCGCGCGTTCGAAGGGCCGTCCATCCTGGATGAGGACGTCAGATTTTTGACCATCATCAGCAGTCTGATTGCACAGAAGGTGTCCATGTTGGAAAAGATCAACAGAGAGAAGGAGCAGCTCAACAAGGAAAACCTTCGGTTGAAAAAGGAACTGAGTAAGAAGTACCGCTTCAAAAATATCATCGGCAATAGCCGCAAGGTGCAGGAGGTCTTCTATCTGATTACCCAGGTCGCCAAAAGCAACGCCAATGTCATTTTGCTTGGCGAGAGCGGGACCGGGAAGGAACTCGCCGCCAACGCCATCCACTACAACAGCCTGAGAGGCAAAATGCCCCTGGTGAAAGTGAATTGTGCCGCTCTGCCGTCAAATCTCGTAGAGGCCGAGCTGTTCGGTTATGAAAAGGGGGCTTTTACAGGGGCTAATCGCACCAAGGAAGGCAAGTTCGAGCGGGCTAACGGG
Organism: uncultured Desulfobacteraceae bacterium; assembly: GCA_964644375.1. Classification (GTDB taxonomy): domain Bacteria; phylum Desulfobacterota; class DSM-4660; order Desulfatiglandales; family HGW-15; genus CAYNYM01. The sequence goes on from CAZXWJ010000110.1 coordinate 10,821, forward strand.
GGTACGATTTTTCTGGATGAAATCGGTTCCCTTGCACTGGAAAGCCAGGGTAAGTTGCTCAGGGTTCTCCAGGAAAGAGAACTGGAGAGACTGGGAGGAACAAGGGTTCTTAAAGTCAACGTGCGGCTTATTGCCGCAACCAACAAGGATCTGGCCTCATTGGTGGAAGCGGGAATTTTCAGGGAAGACCTTTTTTACCGGTTGAATGTGTATCCTATCTATTTACCTCCCCTGAGGGAAAGGGAGGCGGATCTTCTTCTTCTGGCCGACTATTTTTTGGAGAAGTATGCCAAGGAATACCAAAAGGATATCAAGAGAATTTCCACACCGGCCATCGATGCTCTTGTCCAATACCATTGGCCCGGCAATGTCAGAGAATTGGAAAACTGCATCGAACGATCTGTTCTGCTCTGCGAGGATCAGGTGATTCACAGCTATCACTTGCCTCCCACTCTGCAGACGGCCGAGGAAACCGGGACGCATCAGTCTCAGTCTTTAGAGGAGGCCGTGGGGAAATTTGAAAGAGAATTGCTGATTGATGCCCTGAAAAGTAGCAGAGGAAATATGCGACAGGCCTCAAATGCCCTGGAAACAACCGAGAGGATTTTTGGCTATAAAGTAAAAAAATACGGTATTAGCCCAAGACGGTACAGATCGTAATGATGTGACTTCAAACACACTCAGCGTATAATGTGAATCCGTTGTTTTCGTTAAAAGCCTTGGTCCTATTGAACGCAGATACCGGCGGTCTATGAAGGGGAGGCGGTGAGTCTCAGCCCCATGTCCAGGGCCTTGCGGTTCATGTCTAAGAATTCCGCCGGAATTTTGTTTTCCAACACCTTCATGATGGATTCGGGTTTGACCACATGGGTCAATCCCAGCATGGCCCCAAGCATACAAATATTGAAAACAATGGGTTTGCCGATTTCGTCCATGACCGTTTTATACATCTCCAATGGGATCTGTCGGGCATCAATTTTGCGTTCAGGCCTTACAAAATGGTTGTCGATGAGCAGCATCCCTCCGGGCCTGATAATCCCTGAAAATTTATTGTAGGCCTCTTGAGTAAGGCATATCAGGACGTTGGGTTGATTGACCTTTGGAAAACGGATTTCCATTTCATCGATGATAACGTCCGCACGGGTGGCCCCACCCCTTGCCTCGGGGCCATAGGCCTGAGTCTGGACGGCGTTCAGGCCGTCGTAAAGGACCGCCGCTTCAGCCAGAATGATGGAGGCCGTGATGACCCCCTGACCTCCGGAGCCAGAAAAAATTATTCGGCATCTTTCCATGGGTATTATCGTCCTCTTTGCGCCTGCCTGATGGTTTTATCATATTCTTCGCAGTATTCCGGCCTTTCCTCTTGAATGAAGATTCCGATTTCAATCAAGGTGGGATCCTCTTCCTTCTTTTTTGAACCGACGGGAGTGGTTCCGTCTTTGTAGGACTGCAACATGGTCGCTGCATCTCCGAGTTTGTTCTTTCTGCCGTAATAGGTCGGGCATTGGGTGAGGATTTCGACAACGGAAAAGCCCTTGTGCGCTATGGCTTTTTCGAGGATTTTTTGCATGGCGGTGACATGGTAGGCCGTTGTGCGGGCCACAAAGGAAGCGCCTGCGCCCCTCGCGAGATCCACGATATCGAAGGTGTCGTAGATTTTGCCCATAGGGGCCGTCGTGGCCTTGTCCCCTCGGCCCGAAAGGGGCGAGAATTGTCCCCCTGTCATGCCGTAAATGCTGTTGTTCATAATAATAGCCGTCATGTCGATGTTACGGCGGGCGGCATGTATGAAATGATTGCCCCCGATGGCCACGGCATCGCCGTCGCCCATGGGGACGATAATAGTCAATTCGGGGTGGCCGAGTTTTACGCCCGTCGCAAAGGCAAGTGCCCGTCCGTGAATGGTATGAAGGGTATGAAAATCAAGGTACCCGGATATGCGTGAGGAGCAACCAATGCCGGTGACCATGACGATATCGCTTTTTTTCAGACCGAGATGATCAACGGACCGAATGAGGTTGTTCATCACGATGCCGTGACCACAACCGGGGCACCAGATATGGGGCATGAAGCGATCTCGCAGGTAATCTTTTGCAGGAGCCATGGACTACACCCCCTTTCCCTGGATGAGACGTAAGATGTTTCGAATATCCGTAGGGGTAATAAAATTTCCGTCTATGCGGTTGGCCAGAAAAACGTTTCCTTGATCACCCATGGCCTTTTTGACTTCCTCCAGAATCTGACCCATATTCATCTCCACGACGATCACGTATCTTGCATTTCTACACCGTTCCCTGACTGCATCCGCTGGGAAGGGCCAGAGGGTCTGAAGTTCCAGAAGCCCCATTCGGTCGCCCCGGGCCCTTCGGTTTTTCACCACGTGAAGGGATGATCTGGCGGAAGACCCGTAGGAGATCAATACAGCCTCTGCATCATCCATGTAGAATTCCTTGAGATAGGTCATCTCATTGACATGCCCTTCGATCTTGTCCACAAGATGGTGCCTCAATCCGTGGATGACGTCCGGATTATTGGAGGGAAAACCCCACATGTCATGCATCAGGCCGGTCACGTTGTACCGGTGGACCCCGCCGAAATCCGACATGGG
>CAZXWJ010000111.1:0-13401 GCA_964644375.1 uncultured Desulfobacteraceae bacterium
GGAAAATCATGCCGGATACTTGAGTCATTTTACGGTTTGAAATATCTGAAGCAATAGCCTTGCCAAATGGAATAGAGAGGAATAAAAAACCCTGCACCGGATTCCCGGAAGCAGGGTTTTTTCGTAGGATTTCTAAGCGGCGAAGCCGCTTGCCATAAAATCCCGCCCAGGGCGGAATTTTATTAGCCGATGAGGGACAGGATCGACTGAGGCGCCATGTTTGCCTGGGCCAGCATGGCGGTACCCGCCTGCATCAGGATCTGGTTTTTGGTAAAGGTGGTCATTTCGGCAGCCATGTCCACGTCGCGAATGACGGACTCGGCTGCTGTTACGTTTTCGATGGTCGTTGACAAGTTCGCGGCCGCATAATTTAATCGGTTCTGGGCGGCGCCGATGTCACCCCTGACATTCGCCAAGTCGGAAATGGCAAAGTCGACCGTGGAAAGCGCTGCCATGGCTCCGGTCACCGTAGAAAGATCAATTCCTGAAATCGCGTTTTCCGCGCCGCCGGCGGTCGTTCCCAGGACTTCTTTTGTGGAGTCTCCAAGCGATATGGAGATCCGGGAGAATTCGTCGTTCTTGTGGCCGACCTGGAAGGTTGAGCTTCCACTCGCTGCCGCAGTGAATGTGCCTTCGCTGGTACCATCGGCCCAATTACTGTTTATGGTCAGTGAAATACCCAGGGCATCGAAGTCGACGTTCTTGGTGCTGTCGCCTGAAACGGTACTGGTGATGACGGTCTGGGTGATATCACCGGTCGTGATGGTGATCGTCGCCAGCCCACCAGCCACTGTGTTAGCTGAAATAGTGTATTCTTCGCCTGCCTTCAATCCGGTGGCATTTACGAGACCCGTGGATGCAGACATATCCGTCTCGGCGGTGAAACCCACGCCAAAAGTCCCGTTGACCAGTTTCGTTCCCGAGTACTCCGTGTGTTCGGCAATCCGATCGATTTCCAGAATCAGTTTCTGGGCTTCTGCATTGATCTTATCCAGGTCTGATGCCGCATTGGCTGAGGAAGCCTGGGTGGCGAGTTCCTTCAGCCGGGTCAGCATGTTCCCGACCTGATCCAGCGCACCTTCCGCAACCTGCAAAAGAGAGGTCGCCTCAGCGGTATTCCTCGATGCCACCTTATAACTGGCGATATCCGCCCTCAAGCCCTGGGAAATGGAGAGCCCGGCAGCGTCGTCGGCCGCCCGGTTGATCCTGAAACCGGAAGACAGTCTTTCCAGTGATTTGGAAAGACCTCTATTGGAAATGCCCAGGTTTCTGTGTGCGTTGAGTGCTTCTACGTTGTTCTGAATTCTAAGTCCCATAATACATTATCCTCCATGATTTTTTAGTGTTTTTCGTCTGGAGAGCCTATGAGTTCGCCCTCTCAGGTTTCGAGCTTGAGTCAATCCTTTGTCTCAAGTTCCTTCGGCAACATTGCCGAGTCTTTAAACTAAATCGGCACACCTCCTTTCCTTGTTCCGGAATATTGGTTTACCCTGTTTGACACTAATTATCGGCCGGGGTCGGCAGGAACTTGACAGTTTTTTTGTTTCGCTGGATATGATCGTGAGGAGGTGCAATGATATGGTCGTATCGAAGGTTTACGGCAGGGGAAAAGGAAGTGCGGAATGGATGGCGGATTTTAATGGAGGTATAGGGTAGATCGTGCTTATTCGACAATGGTTGTTTCCGGATTCGCGCTAACAGCAGCCAGCAAAAACTGTTAGAAAACAAGGCATTAAGCTGAGTGCTGAATGCTAATAACTGATTGCTCCATCCGAAAATCCTGTCTTCCTGGATGAGTAACCGGATGGGGAATGTCTCATAGAAATCTCTTATTTCCCGGTGAACCTTAAACGGCAGATCTCATCTGGACCAGGGAGCGGCCTATCTCGACACAAAGCCTTGCCGGGCCGATTTTCGAGGCCTTGATAAGGGGGTCAGCGATCCCGAAAAATTGGACTCCCAGCTCGGACAGTGAATGAAGCACAGCGTTCCGGTCTAGCCCAAGGATGCGAAGGAGTTGGTCGCAGGCCGCGATGCAGGTTTCGAAGTCCGCATTGTCGATGGCCATCTTCGCAATATGGACATAAGGTTCCACCTGGTCTGTATCCAATTCGATCACTTTTTCAAAGGCGCTGATTGCGGCGTTCAGTTCGCCCATGTGGTAGTGACAAAGGGCCGATACCCGGTATGCCGCCAACGGTGGGGTGCCATTTTTTCGAATAACGTCCCGCGCGATGTCTGCGGCGCTTTCATATTCCCCCGTTTCAAGGAGGCAACTAGCCAGTTCGAGTTCCGCATTCTCACCATCCGACTCTCTTCCCTTAGATCTTAAAAGCCGAGCAAGTTTCCGGAAAAAAAAGATATCGGATCCGACACCTTTCCTGCTCAACCGAAGGTGCTCGTCCGCCTCGAATGTCTTGTCAACCATTAGGGCCATTACACCGGACCAGAGATGGACAAGCCACTCGGCTGACCATGAGTTATGGACCATCGCCCCGAATATCGAAGGGGTGGCGTGGACCGCCCCGTAAATGGTCAGGTAGGCGTCCCTGTGTCTCTCGAACAATGCCTGGTCATTCCTCTTCATGTAAATGGAACAAAGGACAAAGTGGGAATCGAGATGCTCCGGAAAGATCGAGATCGCTTTTTGTGCCAGGGTTTCAGCCTTTTCATCCTCCCCGAGTTCGTGACTGGCTGCAGCGGCAATATACAGGCTCCACAGGTAGTTGTGGAGCACAATTTTTGTTTCTTCAAAAAGGTGAATAGCCCTTTCGGCGGATTCGGACGCAAGTGCATACATATTTTGTGACATATAGGAAGTTGCCAAAAAATGATGTGGCCTGGGGTTTTGCGGGTTATCCAGGATGTCCAGTTTTAACAATTCGGTGGTGCGCTTGAATTTTTGTTCATCCACCTCCTGCCCCAGATTGTAGCCGTGATGGAACAATCGCACCTCGTCCAGAAAAAGTGATCTCTTAATACCCATAAGATCATTGTGGACCCTTCCCTGGTAGTGAATACCTTTGTGGTTCTTGAAAAACCGTACCGAGTTGGCCTGAATGATGCCGGTTGGGCTTGCACACTCTACGGGAATCAGCGCACTGTCGATATCTTCCCCTGTCTGAAGGGCCTGTTGCAGAGACAAGCCCCTGTGGGGAAGAAGTTCCTCGTCTGCATCAATGATAAAAAGCCAATCGCCCGTCGCATAGTCCAGGGATTGATTGCGATGTTTGCTGAAGTGATGTTCCCATGGATGGTGATAGACCTTTGCCCCAAAGGATTGAGCGATTGATACGGTCTTGTCTCTGGAACCGGTATCCACAACTATGATTTCGTCTACATGATCCTTTATACTTCCGAGGCACCTCGGGAGCAGTTTTTCTTCGTTTTTGAGGATCATACAGGCTGAGATCTTCAAAGGGTCTTGCCGGGGATTGTACATCTCATGAAATTCCTTTCATCATTTCGGTGAAGGCCCTGCGTATATGGTTCTTGGATATGGACAGCAGGCAAGGGCTGTATGAGGTGCCCTTGAATAGGGCCTCTGGACATCCGTTTATGGTTTTATCCAGGCCGCAAGGAGCATTACACGTTTCACCTGCATAGGAGGAGTCAATCGCTCGGGCCTTTTTATAGTAACGTATTCTCAAATCCGATGAAACGGGCCCGAAAAGGGCTAAAGACGGCTTTCCAAGTGCCTCCGCAAGATGATAGCTGGCAGTGTCCGTGGAGACGACGGCATCGCAGCTTGATACGGCCGCCAAATAGTCCTCAAGGGATGCCATTTGCATGGAGCAATCGATAACCCTGTCTTGATAGCCCTCAAGGAGTTGCCGAGTCTTTTTTTCATGGTGCCTGGGTTGGGCAATGACAAAGACGACATCTTTGAAATCCTCGACCAGAAACAGGAGTTTTTCCGGAGGAAGGTCCCTCAGGTGGTTGCTGGCTGTCCAATTCAGCAAAACGAGAGGCCTTTCCTGGAAATGTTTTCGAAATCCCCGGAATAGGCCATGCAGGCTGTGTGAACGGCCGTTCAACAGGTTTATTCGAGGCGTTTTGTCATTGTGCTTTGTAAGGTCGATGTCTAGAAAATGCAAAAAATAGTCAGTCATGTTAATCTGTTTGAAGTCGGAAATATCGTTTCTTTCAGAGAAGTCAACGAGGTAGTCCGCCTCCAGCAAGATATCCAACCGGAGGGGCAGTGGGAGAAGCCTGTCGATATTTTTATTGTCGTAGAAAAGGGGGTGTTTTTCTTTTTGTGTCGAAAGCCAGATCTCAATTTCCGGAGGAAATACCTGCCTGAGTATGCGTAACGCAGGGAGAAACAAAACATGGTCGCCGATGCCACCGGTGCGGACGATTAAAAGCCGGCCCTTTTTCCCGACTTCATGGATGCTGTTTACAACCCGCGGAAATCCCCTGCACTGATTACGATCAAAAGAGACGTTCAGTAGAAAATCTTTGTGCCTGGAGAGGAGTTCGGAGGCGGAATCATTGTCCGCAGCCAGGATATCCTCGATATTCTGAATGCGGGGATCCAGGGGCATAAGATCGTATCTCTGGCCGTAGATGTCGGCCTTTGTCTTTTGTTTGGCACACAGAAAGCGCATTGGCCTTGTTATCCGTTCATGATAAGATCTAGAAAATTTTTGGCCGCCCTGTGCCACGTCTGTTCCTTCATGGAATCCGCAGCCCTTTTACCTATTGTTCTCAGGGCATCCCTGTTCTGATAGGCCCATTCGAGTTTTTCGATGGTCTCTTCAAGGTCCGGGTCATCCCATTCCTCGACGATTTTTCCATCGGGGTTTGCCATAGTGAATTTTTTCATGGACATGATTGGGATGGAGTTGTCTGCCTTTAACACATCTCTGTGTCCGGAGGTAAAAGAGGCGATCGCCGGTTTTCCGCTTGCCATGTATTCCATGAGAACGAGATTCGTCCCCCCCTCGCACCGGTTGGGAAAAAGCCCGCAATCTGAGTTTCTGTACAGATCGATCATCTGAGAGTGGGGGACCGGAGGAACGGTGACGGCCCTTTCGGGGTTGATCCCGTTTGCCTGCAGAAAATGGTTCACGGCACGAAGGTAGTCTCCGTTTGGAATGTCGAAACGGATATAGGGGGAAAGCTGCATGGTTCGTAGAGACTCGTCCCAGAGATTGTACCAGGAATTTAAAAGAATGACGTCGTCGTGCCTGTCCTGAAGTACCTTGAAGGCCCGGATGACGAGATCCTGTCCTTTCCGCAGTTCAAGCTTTCCTCCGGAAAAGACAACAAATTTATCTTTGAATGCTTCGTCTTTTCTATCTGCATGTGCTTGAAAGAGAGACCTGTCAATTCCCTGGATGACCGTTGCCGTCCTGTTCACGCCGTTGTCTTTGAGGATCTGCTCACACCAGGTTGAACCGGCGGCGACAAGATCAAAGTAATCATTGGCCCGGGAGACGTCCCCGGGGTCGAGAAAACGGCTTTCGAAAAAGGTGTATCCCACAATTTTTGGGGCCTTTGCCTCCAGGTAAAAAGGGTGGAGATTTTTGCTCTCGATGGCCTGGAGGAGGGGGTAATCGAGGATTTGGCCCCCGTCTTGACGACTTCCGGCCCTGTCCTTTGGGAGCCATAGAGCGGAAAGGTCCCTGAAATGACCGGCATCACCAATGTCCTGGAGTTGAAAAGGCATGGTAACATATTTGACGGGATGGAGTTTGAAGAGTTCGAGGGTAAGCCGGATACCGCATACACCCCAGCCGAAATTCACGCCTCTCGGCATACAAACGTACAAAGGTCTATCTTCCATGTTTTTCTCCTAATCCGCGGGCAATTTTTTCAACGGCATGCAGGACAATGCAATCGGGCAAAACGGATTCATGGTAAAAGGCTGCACATTGGCGTCTTTTTTGGGGGCAAGAATTTCCGGCATGATAGCAGGGGGCACAATCCAGACGACTTGTTAGGGTGCCCACCCTTTTATAAGGCTCGAAGATGTCGGAGCCGGTGGTGGAGAGAAGAACAAGGGTTTCTTTGCCTAAGATCCCGGACAGGTGTGCCACGAAGGAATCAACTCCGATGACAAGATCCATCTGGTCCAGAAGAGCCGATAGTTCGAGGATATTTGTTCGTGCGGTATGATTGTGAATGCGATGGTCCAATAAATCGATTTTAGGGTCCAATGTGTTTGTTCCAAAGCAGTGGGTTTCGAAATTCAGACGGAGCAGTTCTTTCAGAAGATGAAGGTGTAAATCCGGCGGGTAGCTCCTAACCGCACCCAAAGAATCAAAATTCAGGCCGATCCGAATACGTTTTGTCCAAGGTAATCTCAGGCGTTTTTTGATTCCTTCCGGAACAAGAAATTGGATTTCATGGTTCTCAACCTTGACATTGAAGATATCGGCAAGGATTTTGAGCGGAGAGTGTTTGAGCAGTAGCGAAGGATCGGAAACGAACGCGGCCAGTTCAGTGATCACATAATCATAGGGCTCAAGTATTTCCAGGGAAGTGGGGTAGGGGAGCCATGCCCCTTCAAAGCCCAGGGGCTTCAGTATGGATTCCCACTTGTCACGGTGCCCGCAGACATCGAATCGTATGCCGTATTCCCTTTTTAGAAGGGCCAGAAGGATTCCTACCGTGATGGTGTCTCCATAACCACCTGAATGAATCAGAAGGACCCTGGCGTTTTCGGGTAGATCTTTCAGTGTGTCCGTTGAGAATAGCCGCGGGGTGGGTCCATATTCGAGGATGTCTCCGGCATTCATGGAAGAGATATCCCGAGCGAATTTTCCGAAGGTATAATAGGTCTTCCCTTTCTCCAGGCGTCCCTCTCCGAAAATCGGGGAGGAAAACCCGAAATCTCTGGTAGCTTGAAGAATTTTCATTTCGATGGCGCCTGCTTCGGTTCTTTTCTCACCGCTCCAGTGATCGGGTCTCTCTTGTCGGCATTGGGAACCCTTTGGAGAGGGGGTGGATCATGGCTTTTGCTGAATGAAGGCCCAATAGGTGTCCGGTCCTGCGGGGACCTCAAAATCGATATCGATGACGTCCAGTGTCGAAAAACCGCTTCTTTGAAACAGCGATATCCACATGCTTTTTCCCAGTACGCTGTAATGATTTTGGTTGGCTTGGTGATTGCACTTGGTATCTGGGGTCGGTACCTCAAGATAGAGATACCCTTTTGTCTTGAGTACACTGAAGAATCCCTTTAGCGTGAAGTAGGGGAAAACGCTGTGCTCGACGCAATGCCGACACCAGATGAAATCAAAGGTCTCATCATTGAATTCCAGGAAGGACTGGTCCATCTCCAGGACATCGTACCCCTTTTCCCTGCAGACGGAGGCGTCTGTTTCATTCAAGGTTATTCCCACCGGAGAAAATCCCTTTTCTCGAAACATTTTAAGAGCCAATCCTTGTCCGCATCCGATATCCAGGATCTTGCCCCTTTGAGGAAGAGGGTACTTTCTGATAAAAAAATCGAACATCTTTTTTGTTATGGAAAGATGTGGCTCAGCTGGTATTTCCGGGTAAGTGTCTCGCTTTATCCCGGATAAGAATTCTTCAAGTCTTGCAATATGCCGTTGATTCAGTTTCATGTCTATTTCGCCTTGATTTTTGACAGAAAACAACTGCCGTGGGGCGGGGGCACGCTCAGTTCCATGCCCCGCCACGCACCGTCTCCAACAAATAGGGCGCCCTGTGGTCATAGGTGTGATTCGCGGCCACGCAGTGAAAAAGCTCGGATGCCGTCCGGTTCCTCTGGAAGATATTACCAATGTAATAGCGGATTTTTTCATTTAATTCTTCGATAGAACCATACGTGATGCTTTCCGATTGGGGGAACAGAGAGGTCAGTTCCCGGCTCCTTTTAGTCAGGAGGAGACCTCCGGAAGCGCCCGCATCGAAGAAACGATTATTCAGAGAGTCGATGCTCTGAAAGGGAGGAATATCGAGATTCACGATGGTGGAGCGAAAAACTTGGGGGAGTTCATCGAAATAGCCGACCGGCGGATGAAAGGTGATATGAGAAGCCTGCCATCTGAAGTCCCCGAAATAGTCGACATGAAAACCGTTGAGCTGGTTCAGAATGGTGCAACGGGATCTCCCGAGCCCTTCCGCGTAAAGGGGGAAAATAATTTCTTTGTGAAGAGACGGATCTGTCAGGGAGAGAGAATGTTTTCGATCTCGGGACGCATGTCCACAGGCCAATAGTTCTGAAAGAAGGGTGAAAGGGTTCGAATCGGGGGATTGCATCTTCATTTGTATGAGCCTGTCGATGAGGGAATTGAACTGCGTGTGGCGTTCGAGGCGTTCTTTCCTCATCTGAACGAAATCGGGAATATTGCCGATAAAGGCCAGTTCATGCGCGAAATTGGGAGATCGTTTCAATGGGTCGTTTGAAATGTCCGGTGCCTCGGCGGCATGTCGGATCGGATGGCAATTCTTGAAAAGTTTCCGGAGAAGATCGAGGTACCAGGAATCCCAGACAAAGAAGTGGTAATAGTCCTGAAAGGTTTTTATTTCATCCACCAGGTTTTGATCGAGACCGAAGAAGGGATTCTCAAAACAGAGGGCCACCAGGGGAATGCCGTGTTTCCTGAAAAAGTAACCCCCGTTTAGTCGCGGCATGGCGGAGAATCCGTAACAAAGGACAAGGTCGGCCTTGAAATGCATAAACTCAAGTGCAAACTGACGAGACTGTTCCGGTGAGAAAGACCCCGTGTCGTGGCTGAACACGAGAACCTTGTGCCCGATTCTCTCGAGCGCCCTTTGATAGGCCTCAAGTATTCGGACGGTAATGTCTACTCTCGGTTTGTGTTTATAGATGCAGATATTCATGCTGAAATGCAGGTGAAAGGCTAAAGGTTAAAGGTGAAAGGCGGACGAAGAATAATATGGTTTTTTTTCCGCCCCACAATTTTCCGAGGTTTGCAGTTTCCAAAGAGCCCACGGGATATCTTTTAACGTGAACCGAAGAATTGTTTCAGGCTTTCGCCTTCTTTCGCTAAATCCTGGAACTGCCTGGCCGTCTCGATCCCGTTGATGATGACAGGATCGTAGCGATGACAGTCGCTTTGCCATCCATCGGTAATCCGTTCCAGCAGTTTGCCGAGTGCAGGATAGTTGCCGTTTTCGACGAGAAAACAATTTTGTTTCTGGCCATTTCCAACCATGTAATCTTCCCCGCCCATACCTGAAAATCCCAGTACCAGGCATCCGGCGGCCATGGCCTCCAGAATGGAGGTCGGCATACCCTCCTGTGTGGATGTGGCCAGGAATATCCGCGATTCAAGTACCTGGTTTCCATAGGTCTCCTCATCCAGATCTTTGAGGCAGATCCATCGGTATTTTCCGGCAGGAGATTCTTTTCGTCTGAAAATGGCGTTCAGAATTTCTCCTGAAAGGTCTTTCCTGGCCATATAGCTGATCTTCGGTATTTTCAGAGAAGGATCATAATGGTAGGCTTCTGTATCCACATAATTGCCAATTAGTGTAACTTCGAGCCCCATGCCCCATTCGAGAAAATTTTTGATAAAAGGTGAGGGGGTGATGGCATGTCTAATCCCGTAGTCTTTCCAATTTTCCCCCACTGGTAAGTTGAGGTAGACATAGGCCCAGTTCAGGACCAAGGCTATGCGTTTGCAGGGTAAATTCTGCGTCTGCTTCATGAGGCCTGCCATGCCTTCGGGAAAGACCAGGATATCTTCCCGTTTGATGATCGGCTGGGCCTCGATACAGGTAACCGGGACCCGATATCCGTGCCAGGTCAGAACGAAGCCCCTTTTTTGATGCATGATGGCGGCCTTGAAGCCAAGACGGTTGAGATGAAAGACGTGTCGGTAGATCCGTCGGGTTCCGGCCGAAGGAGGAGTGAAATCGGGGCAAAAATAGTAAATGGAGGGCATTGGTTTATAAAGATATCCGGCGATTAATCACGCTTTTCTGCGTTTCTTTTTCCTTTTTGATATCAAAAGCAAGGTCCAAAAAATCGAAATTGTTGAGATTTCGAAGCCACCATTCTCTGGCTTCCCAATTGGGTTCGGTAACGGTTTCCAGCCATCTGATCCAGTCCACGTAATCATCCGCTGTTCGGCACTGAGCGACCTTTTCGAATTTGCAGTTGTGGGCGGCATACCTGCCTTTGAGGAGCATTTTGGTCTGAATATTGGGGTTTCCGTCTGATATCCATGGCCGGATGGTCCCCTTGCATTGGTCCATCAGTCTGTGGAGCGCCTTTTCATCTAAAAAACCATGAAATATTATATTTTCCCGGCCGAGCTGGTTAAACCGTCCAGGATCCTCGTCTCCGACGATATGGAAGGTCGCATCGGGGCACTTAGCGGCAATCGCAAAAAACATATCGGCCCGGATAAAATCATCAATCCCCCTTCTCCAATACACCAGGATGCCGGGTCCATGTCCCGTCGGGAGGGACCTCAGAGAAATGCCCTTAGGATCGGCGTTCATCATGGGCCGAATGATAGCGTCTACACCTTTTTCTCTCAGTATGGCTTGTTGACGCTCGGACTGACAGACGTGCAGGGCCTCGATCTGTTTTACAATGCCTATTCTCCAGGGGGAGTTTCTGAGCTGCAGGGCGTCACTTCCTCTCCAGTTGACAATCCTTCTGCCCTGATGGGCCAGCACCTGAAGATAATCCTGGTTGAAGTACATACCAAAAAACCAGACCGGATCATTGTAGTGGATAGAAGGAATGTAATGATCCAACCTCAACATTTTTCTGGCATTTTCCGCATGGTGAGTTACTCCCGGGGAGGAATAGAGCTTCCAAGGAACGTGTGGGTCAGAAGATTGCATGGTCGATCCACGAGGAATAACAGCGTGGAGATTCCCCTGGGAACTCCCCCCATGCGGGACTCCATGGTTGGGATGAAAGGGGGCTTTCTCGTTATGTGAACCGGCTTGGACGGCACCCTTCGCATCCCCATGATCACCATTGTCTCTGGCGACGACGATGATCCCTTCGGCAAGATAGGGGTGCTCCTCGATATCACCTGCTAGTTCTTGGCCGAAAGAATCGTTTGAGGGCCAGTAGTACATGGCTGAATCAATGATCGAAAATCCATGTTTGTTTAAAAGAGTCTCCAGTGTGTTCGGTGAGAAATAGTAATTGTGATCCGGGTGGACGAACTCGATATTGTGCCTTTTTAGATAGTACAGGGTTCGAAATGAAAAGGCGTTCGGTACACTAATCAGAATATCCCCATTGAAAGCCAGGTTTTTCAGGCGGGCCAGAAATTTTCCGGGATTGGCGAGATGTTCAAGGACTTCCGGGACGACAATCAGATCCACATCCCTGATCCATTGGGGATCGATTCCATCCGTTTCCACATCCGCGAACAGACAGTTCTCATATCCGGCGCGACGTAAAGATGCAAGACCTTCCCTGTTGATATCCAGACCGATAAGAGATTTAGCGACCAGGCCTATTCGATAGTGTAAATGGCTTCTGTCTTTTAGCCGCTCCTCGACCGCACCGCTCCCTACGCAGCCGATATGAAGCACACTTTTTCCTCTGCAGTTATCGACCACGAAGGCTTTTCTGTCCTTTACCAACTTCACGTGAGGATCCAGTTGGTGTATGGAATCGGAAGAGGAATTCCTTTGTACGCCTTCTGAGTTTTGATTAAGCGGTGTTTGTGTCGTGAGATAATGTCCACCGGCAGTGTAAGAGGAACAACAGCGATGGCCTTGAGTCCGAGCTTGATGAACAAGAAAAAGATTGTCTATGGCATCCTGATAAACCGGGTCGAGTTTGAGGGCATCTCGAAAATACCGGGAGGCCTTTTCCAGATCCCCTCGCTGGTAGGCAATGACTCCGAGGTTGTTCAATGCCTCTTTGTTTTCGGAATCCTCGCACAGCAGGGATTGAAAAACCTCTTCGGCCTTTACCATCCTGTTCCGGTTGAAAAGCGTCTCTCCTTCGATTAATTTGTCCTGATTCGATAGGTGATCCATTGTGGGTTCCTTCGTTTTTTCCGGAATCGGCACGTTTTCCAAAATGCTAATTCGATATGCGGCAAAGGGGCGCCGTAAAATCCCGGCCGGATATCCCGGGTATCCGGTTTGGGGACCTTTCCAGGCCCAGTTTTTCCAGAAACAGGGGAAAATTTTGCGGGCCCGGACCTTCGCGAACCGATTCGCAAGAACGGATAAAACATGGGTCCATACTGACCCCCTCCAGTTCCCCCGCCATCCGCCGGAGCCGGTGCTGGTAGGTGTGCCGAGCCAGGGTGGCCGCCTTCCCGTTCTTGGCGATTGCCTTTGCAGCTCCCTGGTTACCCAGGAAGTATGCGACCTTCCGCCTCAAATCCTCGATCCCCCGGTAGACTGCGATTTCTTTGTCGATTTCGAAATATTCCTCAATGTCTTCTCTAAAATCGGTGAGTAAAAAACCGTCACAAAGCGGGCAGTCGAACACCCTCTGGTTTACGGTCGTTTTGAGTTGATATTTGGATATGTTCAAATTGATTCTGGAAGAGCTATAGAGGTCGGCTATTTGCCGGGAGTAGTAATTGATTTGCCCCTTGTAGCAGGATTCTCCCACGGCCCTGGACCAAAAGGGTTCTCCGTATACGGAGATGCCGAAGGGTTTCAGTCTCTCCACAATTTCATGCCGCTGCCTGAAACCAGCCTCCCTGTCGATGAAGGAAAGGATCATCTGCCGAACAATGCCGTTCGGGAATTCAACCTCCACTCCCAGGGCCCTGGCACAATCCCTGACGACCTCCTCCGTTTCCCTCTGAAAGTTCTTCCTGTATTCGTGTACGGCCCTGTCAAGCACATCTACCATGCCGGGCGGCATCGAGCTCCAGGCGGATTCAATATTTTGCAAGAGGTAGCGAATCTTTTCATAATCCAGGGTCCCGACAAAGGAGAGGACGTTGGTACAGGGGTTGGGGGAGGACTGGGAACAGTGATAACCGAGGAGTCGTTCGGGATTGGCCCCCAGGGGAAGGGTTCCGACCCGGAAAATGCCCCACTCCTTCAATCTTCTCTCATAGAAATGGTCGAAGGTGAAGGCCACGGTGGTCTTGGGAATGAATTTCCGCCCCCACTCCGGGACGATAAAAGGTTCATCCACATACCATAGGACAAGGGGAAGTCCCAGGTAAGCGCAAAAATAGGCAAAGAATCCTTCGTTGTCGAGCCCACAGCCGTTTATGGTCAGAATGAAATCGGGGTGAAAGGAGAGAATGGATTGCCCGATCTTAAGAAGATCCATCCGTTCCAGGGTATGCCCTTCGAGACTTCTGGAAATATCGATCTCAAAGGGTTCTACTAGAATGGGGCCACTTTTTGATGCGAGATAGATGTCCCTGTCCACCACCCCTTGGGGGTTATAAATCAATAAGATTCTGGTTTGTCCTTTGGGCATGGCCTTTTGTTTTGATCGGG
>CAZXWJ010000112.1:0-13218 GCA_964644375.1 uncultured Desulfobacteraceae bacterium
TTGATCCCGATGTAGGCCCCGCTTTGTGTGAAGACATAGACCGGGGCATCCACAAGGGGGTCTCCCTGTGCCTTTTCAAGCGTCAGGGAAAAGGCACCTCCTCCGGTATTCAGGTGGATCTCGTTGATGATACCGGCATCAACCGTTTCCGTGACCCAGTATTGGCTCGACTGATAGTCCGCCCGGAACCGGTATATCCCCTCGGGCAACCGGAAGGACACCATGCCGTTTTCATCCGTCCTGGAAATCATACCCAGGTAGGCCCCGTTTTCGTCAAACACATAGATGTTCACACCCGGCAAAGGATTCTGGTCCTGAACCGCATGGATCTCGGCCACACCCTCGTGGACGATCACCTCCTTGTCATGCCATGTGAAAACCTCGGACCAGTATGGACGTCCCAGGTAATCGACCCGGACCTTGAACTCCAATTCCGGCAGGTTGAAGGAGATTTGTCCCAGAGCATCCGTCTTGCCGGTAACACTGAGGTAAGCCCCTGAGGCGCTGAAAAGATAGACCGGGAGGTCTTCAAAGGGGAGGACATCGCCGGCGCACTCCCCGTTCACGGTCACGGTCACGTCCTGGTGGGGGATCGTATAAGCGAGCGCCAGGGTATCCGGGATCGTAAACGTTTCGGTCCAGAATTGGCTGCCGAGATAATCCACCCGGAGTTTGTAGGCGCCGTCCGCCAGGTTGAAGTCCGCGTCACCCTGCTCGCTGGTAACTTCATGCAGGCCGAGATAGGCGCCCGACTCGGAAAAGAGATAACACGTCAACCCATCGAGGGGTTGAGATTCTCCCTTGAGGATGGTGGCGGAAAAAATTCCACCCCCCGTGGATACGCTCACGGGATTGGAGACATGTGGGATGAGGTTGACATGACCGCTCCAATAACGGCTCCCAAGATAATCGGCCCGAAAGTTGTAATCGCCCTCCGGCAAACGGAAGGAGACACCACCCAGGCCATCGGTCAGTCCGTTTATACCCATGTAGGCACCGGTTGCATTGAAGACATAGACCCGGACATCCTCCACCGGCAGGCCCCTATTTGAAACCCGCACATCCCCCAGACCCTCGGGGACGGTGATGGTCCGATCCTCACAGACAAACGTTTCGGACCAGTATGGCCTCGCAAGGTAATCCGCCCGGACCTTGTACTCCCGCTCCGGAAGATTGAGGACGACCCGGCCCTGGCTGTCGGTCCTCTGACTGAGGCCCATGTAGGCCCCGGCCGGCGTGAAGAGGTAGACGTTGAGATCCTCGATGGGAAGAAGGGCGCCATTATGATTCCCGTTCACCGTGATGGCGACATCCTGATGTAGAATGGTCAGTGTCACATCGGTATTGCCCGAAACACCCACCACATCCGTCCAGAACTGATAGCCGAGGTAATCCGCCCGGACCTTGTAATCACCCCCCGATACCGTGTAGGCCGCCTGTCCGTTTTCATCGCTTGCCTCCTGCAGGCCGAGATAGGCGCCCGATGAGGAAAAGAGATAAAGCCGAAGACCCGTCAATGGCGATTCCGTGTCTTTTACCAGGGTGACGGTCAATATGCCCCCGCCTGAGTCGATTTCAACGAGGATCGGTTCATCCGATCCCACGGATGCCGGATCACTCCAGTACCGGCTGGAGAGGTGATCCGCACGGAACTTAAAGGTGCCACCCACGGGCAGATCGAAGCAAACCTTGCCCTCACCGTCGGTCAGGGCGTTGAGCCCGAGATAGGTGCCGTTTTCGTTAAAGAGGTAGACCCGGATACCCGCTTTTACGGAATCCGCCACGGTGACCATCACCTCGGCGGTCTGCTCTTCAATAACAACATCCGCGCAAGAGGCCCCCGGGACACCGATCACGGGCGACCAGAACCGGAAAGAGAGGTAGTCGGCACGGAATTTGAAATTTCCCTCCGGGAACCCTTCCGGCAAAAATCTTGCCACCCCCTGATCATCCGTTTCGGCGTATAGACCCGTATAGGTGCCGGCCTCGGTGAAGGCATAAACCCTGATTCCGGAAAGGACCCGTCCCTTGCCGGTTCGCACGCTCACTTCGATTTCCCGGGAGCTTTCCCGGGTGAACATGGCGAGACGCCGCCCTTCGACATGCACGTATTCCCTGACCATGCCGCCCTGCCCGTCGGCCTCGGCCATGAGGTTGCCGTCCTTGTCGTAGAGGTAATGGACGGTGCCCTGATCCGTCACCTTTCGGGCCCGTTCACCCCGTCCGTTGTATGTATATTCACCCATGACAGCGCCGTTTTCAGAGGCGCGGATCAGGCGGTTATTTTGATTGTAGTCGAGGATTCTCTGTCCCATGGAAGTGGTATTGCCGTTTTCGTCATACCCGAAGGTCACGGGATCGGGAGCAATGATTTCCCGGATCCTGTTGGTGCCCGGGAAGTAATTGTATTGCTCGGATTGACCGTCCCTATCACGGGTCAACCGGTTGCCAACCTTGTCGTAGGTACAGGCAATATCTCCGTAAGTGCCCGCAGCGCGGGTCAGGCGATCGAGGGCGTCGTAGTCGAAGGACTGGTTCCCGGATACATCGAGATGGTCCGTGACGGCCATGATGTTGCCCACCGGGTCCCGGGTATAGGTAAGGTTCTGAAGGTCCTCTAACTGAGAACCGGTCAACCGGTACATGCGATCAAAAGACATGCTGAGCGACAAGCCGTTCCCGTAACTCAGGCTCGAAACGGGACCAAAGGGCAGATGGGTGATGTTTTCGGCAAGCATCCTTGTTTCATCCCCTTTGGTGGTTGTGACTCGACTGAGCAGCCCGGCTTCGTTCCGCTCATAGGCCACCACACGGCCGGAGGGATAGGTGAGAGATGCCGGGCGTCCTGCCGGATCATAGCCGTATCGGGTGGCGTAAAGATTACCGCCAAGGGTCTTGTCCTCTCCCGTGAGTCTTCCGAAACCGTCATAGAAGTAGGCGTAGGTTCCGCTGGCATCGATCATGCCCGTGAGTCTGCCTCTGCCGTTTTCTCCCTGGTCATAGGTAAAACCGACGTTTTGGGAGGCATCGGGATACGCAATGGCGTAAAGCCGGTTGAGGGCGTCGTAGGTGTATGTCACAGTCCAGTTACCGGCATCGGTCCTGGTCACCATGTTTCCTTTTGGGTCATAAGTATAGGACGTTGTACCGGAGTCCGGGGACACGGCACGGATCAGCCGTCCGAGGTCATCGCAGGTATAGGTCGTCACGTGGGCCTCGGCGTCGGTAACGCGCGTGATGTTTCCATGAAGGTCATGGGCGTATCGGGTGATTGCTTCACCGGGCTGCGTCACGACGGTGAGCTGCCCCAACACATCGTAATCGTAAAAGGTCGTTCTTTCGAGAGGGTCCTTTCGGGACCTGATCCGACCTGCTGAATCGTAGGTGTATTCAGTAAAGGTGTCATCGGGAAAGATCTCTCTCCGGAGCTTGCCCGGTTGCTCCGGGTGTTGAAAGTCATAGCGCATCCAATAGACGAGATCATTCGCGGAATTATTGAAAACCTCTTCGACCCGATTCCCCTGGCTGTCGTAGGCATATTCGATGGTGTTTCCCGCGTGATCGACCACGCGAACGAGTCGCCCATAGACCTCATCGTAGGAATAGGTCACACGAACCTGATCGGGACCTTCATACCCGATAATGTTTCCCGCGAGGTCATATTCATATTCATAAGGATATGAGGCCTCATCGGTTTCAACCGTTTTTTCAACCATGCGGCCCCGTCCATCATAGGTATAATGGGTGACCATTTGATTCGGATCTTCGATCCGCCCCACACGCCCCGCAGAGTCATATTCAGAAAATACGGTTTGGCCGATCATCGGTTGGACTATTGTAAGGAGGTCACCGGTAGCGGAGTCATAGGTGAACGTGACGATGTCGGACGCGTCCGAACCGGGTCCGTCAATGCCGATGATCTGGCCCTTATCGTTATAGGTATAGGTCGTAACATACTCATAGGAAATCATATTGCCGTCCAAATCACCCGTATGGCCCCGGTCGATTTTTCTATGCAATCGCATGGAAGGATTCTCGTTGGGGATGTCGTTTCCGTCATCATCGTAGTCCCATATGGTGACCTTCCCGGCCTCCCCCAATACCCCGGTCTCGATCTGGATCAGAAGGTTCTTGGTTTCCGGGTGAAAGGTGCGGGTGATGGTCGTCTCCTCAGGGGTTCCAACGGCCTGTCGAACAATCTGGGCGTTTCCACGGCAGTCAAAGGCATCGAAGCCCCGAATAAGGCCACCGGCATATTCAATTTCCGTCAACCTCATCTCACTGTCATATTCCCTTCGCACCACATGGCTGCCACAGTTCTGACAGGGGCCTGCACCTTCAATTCTTGAAAACAACCTGCAGCCTTTGAGGTTGGAAAAATAATACGTGCGCTCCTTTCCGTACGCATCCGTCACGACGGCGTCATTGTAACTCGAATAGTTTATTCGAAGCCCCCGTCCGTCAGCGCTCCAATTCTCGATGACCCTGTCTTTATCGTCATAGCTCCATGTCGCCAGAAGGTGGCCCATTCCATCCTTTTTCTCGATAATATTATGCAGGTCATTAGCGTCCGCATAACGGTATTGAAGACCCGAACCATCCGCATAAACAACCGAGTTCAGATTTTGATGCTCATCGTAACCGTAATTCACCAGCACACCGGATGGTACCGCCGCAGTCGCAGGCCCGGAAAGACCGGCAAGAAATCCTTGGGAATTATAGTCAAGCTGCAAAAAACGACCGGTTGCCAGATCATCGATTTGCACCAGCCGATCGAACGCATCATAAGTGAGCGCCGTTTTATTTCCCAGATAGGAGATTTCCTTGAGCCTTCCTGACGCGTCAAACTCATAGACACTCCCGTCCCCTGCGTGCCATCGCCATCCTTCCTGGATTTCGTTCACGATCAGCGCTTCAACGCTGGTCGGCTTCCCCGATATCTCCTGATAGATACTGTCCGGGTCCTTCATGAAAAAACTGACGCCACCGTCTCCCCGTCTGACTTCCACATGAAGGTCATCGACCGCAACCAGTCTCACTTCAAAATTGTGATTCCACCCAAACCCAAACGGACCTGAAGATTCCGAACGACTGTTGTAGGTGCGTGAAAAAGTCAGGTTCTTATTGATCCCCTTGATCGAAACATCCATTTCTTCCTGAAAACTGTTCCCGGTGCCCACGTTGACCGGGTCTCCCGCCATGGACCCGCACTGCGAAAACCCGTAACCCAGGTTGAGTGTCTCTACATGTCTGAGATACTGCCGACCACCAGGGTCCACAAAAACATCAACGTTATATTCGGTGATGATGTTTCCTACTTCTCTTCTGGTTCCTCCCGACGGTCTACTTTCTCCGCTATACACGTCCAACATCCGGTAGCTGATCGTGTGCTCTCCTGGATCGAGCTGAGAGGGCCACCATGAAATGCTTTTTTCAGTTTGGTCACGCAAATCATCGATATACCTCGGGGCCCGGGTATAGATGAAGCTGCACAACCCAGTCATTCTCGTCCCGTCCAGATACACCTCCAGGTAGGCATATTCACCCATCCATTGCACAATGTCCCACCAGGAGGTGGTATCTGAAAACAGCACACTTGATCCCTGCATGGATGTGATGAGACCATCGTCATCCGTTTCGATGTCTATCCGTATGGTTCCGGAGGCTGATCCCAATGCGACACTAGGCCAACTCAGACTCACAGTAAAGACCGCCGCGATCAAAAAGATTGCAAGCGAGCACTTCATAAAAAGACTCTCGATGCACTTTAATCTGTTATATCCAGCACTTAATTGGGGGTTCCACCCAAACTCAAATTCTTTCTGATGCGTTCCGTCCTTATACCCCTCCATCCTGAAATCTCCTTCCGGGAATCACCTATGTTTATCTCAGGTTATTTGTCCCTCTGCCGTATTCATAAAGTTCGTTTTTCATCCCACTATCCTGACTTTAAACCGGATGCCTCATAGTTTCAGGAAAAAGCCGCAGTTCTTCCTTATTGGAATCAAAACGGCAGCCCATTATAACTTTTCAATATAACGGATGTACTTGGACAAAATATTCGGAATAAGGTTATTTAGAGGATGCCCGGAAACATTTCATCTAAAAGCAGACGCAGAATTCCACCTTCAAATGGACTTTAAGGACAAGTATTAATGATGTGATCATATAGAAGCAGATAAATAAAATGGTTTACTACTATCAAGGCAAGCATTATGTCAACAAAAAAATATTTTCTCTATGCTTTTTTCGTTATATTCTTTTTAAGTTACTGCAACAACGGATATAAATTCATAAAATACATCACCACTCTCTTCTCATAAGGCCAAAAAACATTTATTTTTCTATTAAAATAAATCTTTCCATCTAAATAAAAAAAGAAAATTTAAAAGATACGGGAATCGAATCGAATAGACCCAACCACTACTCTAGACTCACATCTCCATGGGGATACCTGAGGCCTGGACATACCCGATGGCCGAACAGTTTCCCGAATCCGGAAAGGGCATGACGATGTCGCATTCCACCGGATACTCCCTGGCCAGAAGTTCTCTCTGTTTTTTTCGGAAGAGATAGAAAGGGTCCGGATTTTTTTATGTTGGGGTAAAGTCAATACAGGGAGGAATGGTCTGAGGGGGGAAAAACCTAAGAACAAGAATCCTATTAATTTTGCGGATCCCCATTCCTTGTGGTGCCCATTTTTAGGAACGGAAAGTTATGGTATTCAAAAGATTAGGGTGACTCGACCCTAATTCCGCAATTCCGAAAGAAGGATGATTGTTTTTCAGTTATCCATAAGGTTTGATTGTATGCCCCTGTTCCCGCCGTTCCACCTAGAAATATTTCCTGCGACGAGGCGACTCGCCGCAGGGATTTTCGAATCTTTTTCTATGATGTTAGTGGGACTCTATACTTGGCGGCCAGCTGATCGGCTACGTCCTTGAGATCAAGCTTCACCAGGGTGCTCCTCTTGGGGATTCCGGTTTCTGTATCCCAACCCCTCGCCCTGTAATAGTCATCCATGACCTTCCTGAAGGCGGTTTTCGTTAGCCAGCTCTTGTTTTCTTTTACTTCAAAGACCCTATCCACAAACCATTCGTCCTCCTTGGTTCGCCCTTCCCTGGCCTGAATAGCCCTCTCAAGATCGATGATGCGGTCGGCTGCATTGATGAAAAGATCGTGGTAGGATGACGGAAGTCCCGTCACCTTTGTATAAAATGGGGACAGATCCCAGTCGCCTACCTGATCCAGCGTATAGCGAGAGTAAGCCGTCGCTGCCCATTCACACCACGTCAGGCTATCGAGGATTCTTGCGTAGCGTTGATAACCGATGACCTTCTGGGCCTTCCCCTCCC
This sequence comes from uncultured Desulfobacteraceae bacterium, assembly GCA_964644375.1. Lineage (GTDB taxonomy): Bacteria > Desulfobacterota > DSM-4660 > Desulfatiglandales > HGW-15 > CAYNYM01. Next base: position 7,356 of record CAZXWJ010000112.1, read on the forward strand.
AGGTCGCGGGATCATAAGCGCGATCGGAACCAAACAGCCTTTTGTTGACCTTTTTGTAGGTCTCGAGGGAAACCCCTTTGCCGTCGATTTCATAGGAGTACGGTAGCCACGTGTAGTTTTCCGCCGCCTCAAGAAATGCATTGTTTGTCTCCCCCAGGACCCGCACCATGGCTCTGTAAGGGGTCCACCCCGTATCATCGACGGAAAAACCATTTCGGGTGTATGTCCCCTTGAACTTGGTCGTGAGACCGCAATCGATTTCCGCGATCTCTCTAACTTTCTTGGCTTGTGAAGTCTTCCCCTGCTCTTTGAGTTCGCTCTCCAAGAAATGGAGGTATCGTTGGGGCCCTTCTGCCAACTGATCTCCTATTCCGTCTCGATAGGCGACTTTTTGAAGCACGGAAAATGCAAAATCCAGGCTTTTCATGTCGTTTACCGGGATTCCGGTGTTCTTTTCCGTCAGAATGCCTTCGGAAACCAGTCGCACGAACCAGGGATTGTGGACCAATCCCCAGTTGAAAAGCTGAAAGGTGCTTACCCCTAAAAGGTCAAAAAGTTTGTCCGCGATATAGGCCTCTTTGGAAAGAGCCCTGTTTTCGGAATCGGTCATGTGGGACATGGCCATGATATCCACGCATCTATACGCTCCTCCCGCAGGGGCGGAGCCATCCAACACCTTGGTGGCCAAACCGCAGCAAACAGGGCACGCAAAACAACCCTGGAATCCCAATTTCAGGTTGCCTTTCTTTACTTCTTGATATAGCCCTGTATCCTTGATGCCGGTAATACCGGGCACATATTCTTTGGAGAGCAAGGCCTCGCCCCCCCTGATGGGATTGGGCCTTGCCTTCTCCGTCTGTTTTCGGGTCATAAGACGCTGAAATTTATAAGATATGTCCAAAAGCTCTTTAGGCCTTGCAACGGGAATTCCCCCAGTACCTTTTACGGCAATGGCTTTGAGGTTCTTGGATCCCATGACCCCCCCAAACCCTCCAAATCCAAATGCACTGCCATCCGCGGTCAGGATGACCGCGACGCGCACCATATTCTCCCCTGCCGGTCCAATCACCATGGACTTGGTCTGTTTACCATGCCTTCTCCATATCTCGTCCTGGGTCGCATAGGTGTTCAGACCCCAAAGTATCCGAGCATCTCTAATCTCCACTTTTCCGTCGTTTATCCAAAGATACACCGGTTTGGAAGCCTTTCCCTCTATGATCAGTCCGTCATAACCGGCGAATTTCAATTCAGGCCCCCAGTGCCCCCCCGCGGCTGATTTGAAATAGCTTTCCACGGGGAACGTGACGGGGCTCTTGCCCACAAGCGTCACTCGCCCGGAGGTGGGGGTCAGTGTACCCCCCACAGGACCGGTCATGAAAATCAGCTTGTTCTCCGGGTCTAAGGCCTTGCACTCAGGCGAGACTTCATCCCAGTAGATCTTGGCGGCGACGCCCCTTCCACCGACAAATTTTGGAACATACTTGCTTGTGGGGACTTCAGTTATCTTTTCCGTCGTGAGATCAACCCTCAGAATCTTGCCTACCCAACCATAGATTTTTTTCATGGCCTATCCCTCCTTCCTCGGTACAAATGTGAGTGCACCTGTCGGACAGTATTTGACACACAGGGGATTGCCGCCGCAGAGGTCGCACTTGAAGCACACGTTTTTTTCCTCGTTGAATCTGATGCGTTTTGGTGTGGCAATGCATGCATTCATGCATGACTGACACCCAACACAGTCCTCTTCATTGATGACACGTGCCCCCGTTTTTTCATCCACATGAAGCGCCCCGGTCGGGCACGCAAAAAGGCATTCAGGCCCATCACACTGCATGCAGGGATTGGATATGGACACATACCCGGCCAGTTCGTCCGTTGAGACCTGGATTCTGGATAGTTCCGGGCTGACTATCCCCTCATGGCAAAGCGAACATACAGCCTCGCATGTCCTGCAACCGGCGCAAAGGTCCGTATCGCACACAATATGCCCCATGACCGGGGCAGGGACTTCACGCTGCACTGCGCTAGCAGATTTGGGTGAGAGGCCGGCATACCCTACGAACGCCCCGACAGCACCACCCGCTGCAAGCCCGCCTAACTTCACAAAATCTCTTCTTGAAACAGAAAATTTCTTGTTCATAATTCACCTCCAGTTAAGTCATTTATGAACCAGCTTCAGTTTGGATTCCATTTTAGAAAATCAAACGCTTCTGTTTGGCATCGCAGGAGGCAGCAGGCCCTCATCGATCCGAATAATTCTATCCTTTAGCACCTCCTCTCATGGCGCTCAATGAAGACCAAAACCCCTCGCCGCAACTTATCCGTCATAAGGGTATCTCCCTTTTGACGGCAACGGCAATGCTACAAATATGAAACGGTTTCACGTATGAAAACATAGTAGTAGGGTGCAAAAATCCAGTCGGAACCTATCCGGTTATGTTTTTGATTTTTTTAAGCTATTGTCTTAAAAGGCTGGAATTCGGTAAGATTTTTCAGATGTGAAGGGTTCCGAAAAGGGAGGGGAAGAATCCAATTTCTTCATGAGGGTTCAATTACACGTATAAAATACTACAGCCAGATAGGCGCCTCTTCCGGCGCCTTCTTTCATTTTGCCCATTCATCGGCCGCAGATTGCCTTTGGTGTCCCTAAGCCAGCGAATAAAAATAATTCGGAAAAATCGGGGGCGCACGTTTCACTAACCTTTGTTCACTCAAATCTTATGTGAGAGACAACAAGTAAGATCTCAGATTATATCCTTTGTTTTTCAGACCCAGTTTCTCCCTAATTCGGCCGCGATAGACTTCGACGGACCGAACCGAAAGGCTGAGGTAGTTTGCTATCTCTTTACTCGTCTTGTTTTCCCTTATAAGACTGGCAACCTGAATTTCCCGCGGGGTGAGTCTGGAATTCTGAAATGTCAGGTTTCGCAAGAATGGTGAAATAACATGGTTCAGATTTTCATAAACGATGGAAAGATAGTCTTTTTGAAGATTGGACAGCGGGGTAACTTTTAGTTTATCCAGGGCTGGAATAACGAGTTCCTTGACATTGTAAAGGACATTCTTCTCCAATTTCTCTCTTTCATCATCTCCGAGCTTCAGCAATACCTTTAAGGCCGAATTCATCTCTTCCAACTTGAGTGCATTCGACCTCAAATCCCGTTCGCTCTCTCTCAAGGCTTCTTCGGACGCCTTCCTATCCGTGATGTCTATGCACGTCCCTATAACTCGGACCGGTTCCCCTTTGCCGTTCCTTTCTACAGCCTTGCCCCTGTCCAAAATCCACCGCCATCCTGCGCTGTCCTTAACCCGGTACTCTACTTCGTACCTGTCGTCCACCCTTTTAATATGATCCCTAACGTATGTATCTGTACGTGATCTGTCATGCGGGTGGATGGAAGACAGGAATTCATCATAGGATGAGTGGTTCCCTGAAGGATGATGCCCCATCATTTCAAAATACCGGGTATTGCCGTATACAATCTCTTCCTCTAAAGTCCAGTCCCAGAGGCCCTCCTCAGCGGCGTCCATGGCCAATTGATATCTTTCTTCACTTCTCCTCAGGGCGATTTCAGTCTCTTGCCTGCTCCGGACCTCCTGTTTGAGGGACCTGTTCAATTGGGCGAGTTCTTGGCTCCGCTCGGAGACTATTCCTTCCAGTTGATTGTGAGCCTGACGCAGGGCCCTCTCCGCTCTCCTCCGAGAAACAGCCGTTGCAATACTATTGGCCACGCCCTTGAGAAGCTCTTGTTCTGGCCCTGTCCACGCCCTCTCCTGGTTGCAATAATCCAAGCCCAAATATCCCCACCACCTGCCTTCGACAAAAATGGAGGCGAGCGCTATCGAGTAAATGTTCAACGCCTCCAGTGGCGTCCGCACTTTTTCGGAGAGTCCGGAGATATTGGTCTGAAAAAAGCCACCGTTTTCTAGGTTTTTTTTAATCCTCTCGGAACAGATGCGGTAAGGTCCATCCTGGAACCTTGGATCATCGATCTTTACCTCAAACCCAGGTGCTGCCCATTCATAACGTTGATTCGATTCCCCCCTCTCGCCCGGTCCCCTTTTATTTTTATATATATAGGATCTACTCGCACCTGTTGCCGCGCCGAGCCTAAGCGGAATCTCCCGCAAGGACTCTTTCAAGTCATTGGTTCTAAGTAACAATTGTGCAATGAAGTGGGCTGATTCTATCATATTGTTCACCCAAGTGAAGATTGTGTAGACTATTCGTTACCACAGTAAGAGCGCATCAGAAAATGAACATTTCCGGATTGGCACGATCAGCCGCCTATGGCGGCGGACCCAAAGGGTTGGAAAGCCTGATGAGCGCGGTAAGTCAAAAGCCAGAAGAGAACAGAGGAACAAAGGAACAAAAAGGCATCAGGCAGCCGCAACGTAAGGAATAGGCAGACCATAGTTAACCTCATCCGGGGTTCTGCAGTCAAGGGATGAATTCTCCAAATACACCATCTGGCTGGAGACTGATTCGGATGTCAAGTTTTTGGATTATTCAAGGACGTCTTTTCCCCCCGTGAACCCCGCGAGGCGATGGGAACGCGAGAGAGAAAAAAACGCACTATGTCCTAACTCTCCAAACAGGTTTTCGAGAAGGTTTCGTCGATGGGGACGGGGTAGTTCCCGTCAAAGCAGGCGAGACAGAGATCTTCTCTGGGAATGCGGGTAGATCTAACGAGATTGTCGATGCCCAGGTAGCACAGGCTGTCGAGACCGATATACTCCCGGATCTCTTCCACGGACTTCCGGGCGGCGATCAATTCTCCCCGGCTCGAAAAATCAATGCCGTAATAACAGGGGAAACGATGAGGAGGGCAACTGACGCGCATGTGGACTTCTTTTGCCCCTACATCTCGCAGGGTCTTCAATCGCGTCCGTGCCGTCGTGCCCCGTATGATGGAATCTTCTATGATGATGACACGCTTGTCCTGGAGGAGTTCCTTGACCGGATTCAGCTTTACCTTGACGCCGAAATCCCGCATGCTCTGGGAGGGCTGAATAAACGTCCTTCCCACATAATGGTTCCGGATGACGCCCATCTCCATGGGGATACCCGAGGCCTGGGCATAACCGATAGCCGCATAGTTACCTGAATCCGGAAAGGGCATGACGATGTCGGCATCCACCGGATACTCTTTGGCCAGGAGTTCTCCCTGTTTTTTCCTGAAAAGGTAGACGTTCTCGCCAAACACATTACTGTCGGGCCGGGAAAAATAGATGAGTTCGAAGATGCACTGGGTCCTTCTGGAACCGATGTCCGATCGAATGCTCTTCAAACCATTCCTGTCGATCATAATGATTTCACCGGGGTCCACATCCCGTATATAGGTTGCCTCCACGAGATCCAGGGCACAGGTCTCGGAGGTCACCACATAACCGGAATCAAGTTTTCCGAGGCAGAGAGGGCGGAACCCGTTGGGATCCCTCATGGCGATGAGGGTATCCTCGCTCATGATGGCCATGGAAAAGGCCCCTCTGACCTGCTCCATGATATTGAGCATGGCCTGTTCCAACCCGGCTTTCATGCCCCGGGCCGCCAGGTGAAGGACCACCTCACTGTCCATGGTGGTCTGGAATATGGACCCTTGATTCTCCATTTCCACCCTGATCTGCCGTGCATTCACGAGATTGCCGTTATGGGCGACGGCAAGGGTTTTCCCGGCATGCTGAATTCTGAAAGGCTGGGCATTGACGAGCAGAGAGGATCCGGTGGTGGAGTATCTTACGTGCCCGAGGGCCACATCCCCCTTTAAGCTATCGAGGATTTCCTGGGTGAAGATGTCCGGGACGAGTCCCATGGCCTTGTGCTCGCAGACCCGTTTGCCGTCGGAGGCCACGATGCCGGCAC
>CAZXWJ010000113.1:0-13217 GCA_964644375.1 uncultured Desulfobacteraceae bacterium
CGATGAAACTATCCACACGAGGACGGTACGGGACCCGACTTATGATCGAATTGGCCAAATTTTACGGGAAGGGCCCCATGAGCATCGCACGAATATCCAAACATCAGGACATACCCATTAAATACTTGGAGCAATTGATTATACCCCTAAAAAAGGCCGGACTGATCACCAGCGTCAGGGGCCCAAAGGGCGGACACATGCTTTCCAGGCCTCCCGAAAACATCAATCTATGGGAAGTCCTCAACCTCCTGGAAACCAAATTGACCTTTGTTGATTGCGTCAGCGATGAGGGGGTGTGCGATCATATCGAGGACTGCCCCGTGCGGCCCGTTTGGGGGAAGGCCTTCGCGTGCATCAAGAAAATTTTTCTAGAGACCTCTCTTGCCGATATTCTTTTGCTCGAAAAAAACAGCAAAGATGGGAAGGTAACCCTCTCGATCACATAAAACCTGAATCTTGCAGCCAATCATTCAAGAAGGTTGACCCCAAAATGAAGATATTTGAAGATCTCCATGCATTCCTCTGGCTCGATCCCTCAACTAATAATTGCAACACCTATTTCATTGACGGCCGGAAAAAGATACTCGTGGACCCCGGGCACAAACACCTGTTCGGTCATGTCAGGGACAGCTTGGCCGACCTCTCGTTGACGCCATCGAATATCGATCTTGTTATCATCACCCACGCCCATCCGGACCATATGGAAGGGGTCGCCCTGTTTGCCGAAACACCCGCCCTGACGGCCGTTTACCATTCTGAACTGACAGCCGATAACCGGACAAACGCTCCCATCGGTGGCGGATTGGCCAGCCCCCGATTCGAACCGGACATTCTTCTTCAGGAGGGGGGGCTTCGAGTGGGTCGGAACGAGTTTCAGGTCATTCACGCTCCCGGCCATTCTCCCGGTTCTCTTTGTCTTTACTGGCCCGAAAAAAAAGTCATGTTTTCCGGTGACGTGGTCTTCAACCAGGGGGTGGGCAGAACGGATCTTCCCGGCGGCGATGGAAATGCCCTTAAAAAGAGTATCCGGAACCTGTCGCACCTCGAGATTGATTTTCTTCTTCCGGGGCACGGAGATATTGTTTCCGGCCGCGATCGTGTGAAGGCCAACTTCGATGAGATTGAAAGGGTCTGGTTTGCCTATTTATAGAAGGCTCAAGACATAGAGCACTATAGAAAAGGCAGTTAAAATCCATTTTTAGCCGTACCATTGGTTCTTAGCCCTAAATTTTAATTCTCTTTGACTTTGAATCTTGCCGAAAAACCGACAATCAAACCATGAAAAAATCCACAATCAAGGCAACACCCACCGTTGATTTCGACCTGCGTCAGTTGGAGATTTTCAAAAAGGTCGTTGACCTGGAGAGCTTTTCAAAGGCCGCCCAAGCGGTCTTCCTTGCACAGGCCTCTGTCAGCGAAAGGATCGCCAACCTTGAGACGACGGTTGGGGTAAGACTTCTTGATCGCCTGGGGCGACGCGTCGTGCCGACAAAAGCCGGAGAACTTCTTTACAAGCATGCCGAGATGCTGCTTGAAATGAAGAACACGGCATGTTTGGAGATGCAGGATTTTATGGGCATAAAACAGGGGGAAATCCGAATCGGTGCAAGCACGATTCCCGGTGAATATATTCTCCCTAAGGTTATGGGGCGATTTCGGAAAAGATATCCTCAGGTATCCGTGTCTTTGACCGTCGGTTCCACCGGGGATATTGAAAATTTTATTCTTGAAGGAGATTTCGAACTGGGTGTCATAGGATCTCTGAGCACCGACAGACATCTTATTGTTCAAGAACTCTGGCGAGACGAATTGGTTATCGCCGTTCCGGTCGCACATCGATGGAGCACAAGGGAGGAAATATCCCTTGATGAGCTATGCGAGGAACCTTTCATCCTCAGGGAAATGGGTTCAGGAACCCTTCGAATGTTTGAGGAATACCTGCGTTCCATGGATTCCGGAAGCGTTGAAACGCTTCGCGCGGTCGCACGTTTCGGCACGTCAACGGCGGTCAAGGAAGGCATAAAAGCGGGTCTTGGGATTTCCATTATTTCTTACAGGGCACTGGATACGGAATTGAAAACCGGGATACTCAAGGCCCTCAGAATAAAGGGGCTCCCCATGTCCCGAAGTTTTTATTTAATCAGGGACAAACGAAGAATGCCTTCACCCCTTTGCCGGGCCATGCTTAAATTTTTACTCTCTGCTTCAAGAGAGGCGGAACTCTGATTTTTTGGCTGAAACAATCGTATGACTGCCGATTTAGCGAAAGGACCTATGACAGGATGAGAAATCCGAATGAGATCATTGATTATCGAGGAGACTGTTGAAGGGCCTATCTGGACGTAGGCCTATGTCTAAGAGTCCTCCCCGCAGATGAATTTTTTGAATTCATTCTCGAAAAAGATAAACTCGAAAAAATCAAGAGAGTGGTGAACCACAACGGTGGCGAAGTGATCCAAGCGATCCCGGCTGGTAAAGATGTCAGGCTTAAAGTCCGAAAGGCCGAAGCCAAGGACGGGCCGTGACCCCTAACCACAGGAAACCGATCACATCGAGACATACAGGCTCTCATACATCATTGAACACACTCACAGAAGAGGCATCATAATGATCAAAGATTTCCTGCAAAATTTGTCATTGTTAAATCCAACTCCTTCCGCCGAACCATCGGATTTTCCAAACACAAGCCTGCCTATTATCGGATAATTCAATTTGACGCATAAGGATATCCTCTGTATCTTATCGTTTCTCATACGATTCATTTGAAAGGAGCATCAGAATGGGCGACCGCAAAAATCTTCGCCTTACAGAAACTGTCAAAGGTGCCGGTTGAGCGTCCAAACTTCCTCCAGGGGACCTGGACAAGGCGCTTTGCGGGCTCGAATTTCCGACGGATGAAAACGTCCTCGTAGGCCTGGACCGGGCCGACGACGCCGGGGTGTACAAGGTCACAGACGACATCGCCATCATCCAGACCGTGGATTTCTTTACCCCTATCGTGGACGACCCCTACTGGTTCGGTCAAATCGCCGCTGCCAACGCCCTGAGTGACGTCTATGCCATGGGCGGCGTGCCCAAAACGGCCATGAATCTGGTTGCCTTCCCCCTCAAGGACATGGATATCTCCGTCCTGCGACGGATCATTCAGGGCGGCCTGGACAAGCTGAAAGAGGCCGGTGTTGTCCTTGTCGGGGGGCACAGCGTGGAGGACAAGGAGCTTAAATACGGTCTTTCCGTTACCGGTTTCATTCACCCGAAACGGGTGCTCACCAAGAAAAACATCAAGGTCGGGGATGGCTTGATCCTGACCAAGCCCCTCGGCACCGGCATTATCAATACGGCCATCAAGGGAGGACTGGCCGACCCGGAACTCATCGAAAAGGTCACTCGAATGATGGCCGGCCTCAATCGACAGGCAGCGGAGATCATGGAGCGCCATGAAATTCATGCCTGCACCGACATCACGGGGTTCGGCCTCCTCGGGCACCTCGCGGAGATGGTGTTGGATTCCGGATTGGGCATGGAAATTCATGTCGGAGATCTCCCGATCATTCCCGAGGCCCTGGGCTTTGCGGAAATGGGTCTTGTTCCGGCCGGAGCGCACAAAAACAGAGAGTTTCGTCTCTCCATGATCGATCTTGATCCTGCGATCGATCCTGTCACGCAGGATATCCTGTTCGATCCCCAGACCTCCGGAGGCCTGTTGATCTGTGCGGCCCGGGACAGTGTCGAGGCGATCCTGAAAGAACTCAGGGCCGAAGGAATAATGAATAGCTCTCTTGTGGGCAAGGTGGTTTCGAATCCCATGGAGCGAATCGTAGTAATAAAATGAAAGGAATAGGCGATGAACAAAGAAATCGACTGCCGCGGGCTGGCCTGCCCGGCGCCGGTCCTGGAAACCAAAAGGGCCGTGGAGAGTGAAAGCCCCGGTCTCATCAAAGTGACCGTCGATAACCAGGCAGCTAAGGAGAACGTCTCACGCTTTCTCAGCACACAAAACTTTGAAGTGAAAGTGGAAGAGGAAGGCGGAAATTTTCACGTAATGGGCTATAAGGGGGAAGGTTCATCCCCCCGATCGCCGGTGGCCAAGAAGCCTGCTACGGATCAAAAAAAGATCATGGTCATGATAGCCACCGACCGCATGGGCTATGGCGACGATAAACTGGGAACCAAGCTTCTTGTGAGTTTTTTGAAGACCCTTAAAGAAATGGGAGATGAACTCTGGCGCCTCGTCTTCGTCAACAACGGCGTCAAGTTGACCATCGCTGAATCAGAGGTCATTCCCGTGCTAAAGGATCTGGTCGATGACGGCGTGACCCTTCTGGTCTGTGGAACCTGCCTTGATCACTTCAAGCTCCTGGAAAAAAAACAAGTGGGAGAGACCACCAACATGCTGGATATCGTCACGGCCATGCAACTGGCCGATAAGGTCATCAATATCTGAATGTCTCTTTGCATCCGGAAATCATGTCTTTCCGGATGGGCACAAGTTAGCAACTGACCCATCGGCTCACCGTTTAGAAATCCGTAAAGTCATCCTTTTCCTCCAGGGGAATAACATCTTTCGGGCTCACCTTTTGTACGTCTCCTTCAACCATGGCTACGGTTTTCTTCTCATGCCTTTTGACGGATGAATGACCCGCAGCTACCGTCTTTGCCTGAGAGGCATCGGTCTGAACCTTTTTGCGCTTCTTCATACCCCCCTTTTCAACCATGCCCGCAAGCTGGCTGACCATTTTTTTCATATTATCTGCCTGGAGGCTCATCTCTTGAGAAGCACCGGCCGATTCTTCGGCATTGGAGGCATTCTGTTGGATCACCTTGTCCAGTGCAGCAATCGCCTGATTGACCTGATCGATTCCCATTGCCTGCTCATTGGACGCCGCAGCGATCTCGGCCACCACTTCACCTAATTTGATCGAACCTGTGCTGACCTTCCGAAAGGCTTCATTGGCCTCGGCTACGAGACGTGAACCCTCATTGACCCTCGTGATTGTCCCTTCGATCAAAGTGGTCGTGCTATTTGCAGCCTTTGCAGACCTCAGTGCGAGGTTACGGACCTCATCAGCCACGACCGCAAAACCTGCCCCCGCTTCGCCCGCGCGGGCAGCCTCGACAGCGGCATTCAAAGCCAGAAGATTGGTTTGAAAGGCGATCTCATCTATCGTCTTGATGATTTTAGAGGTCTCCTCGCTTGCCCTCGATATTTCCTGAATCGAAACCGTTATTTCGTTCATACTCTTATCGGCATCAGTCATGTCCTTTTTCGACTCCAGAACAATGCCGTTTGCGAGGCCCGCATTTTCTGCATTGCGCTTGGTCATGGAGGCCATTTCTTCGAGGGAAGACGATGTTTCTTCTGCAGACGCGGCCTGTTCCGACGTGCCTTCTGCCAATGACCGGCTTGAACCTGACATCTGACCGGAGGCCGCTGCGACTTGATCAGAGGCCTCGGTCATTCCTTTTATAACCTTTTCAATGGGTCCGGATATACTGCGTGCTATGAGCAAGGAAAGCACGATAAAGATGACCATGGAAAACAAACCTATGCCAATCAGCCAACTCTGCACTCCATGCTTGGTGCTCAAGCCGTAGGAGGCCAATTTTCGTTGGGCTTCGATGACCTGTTTTTCAGGGACCGCGGCACAGATGGCCCCGATGCCTTCTCCTTTAAAGGACGTGAGAGGGGACCATGAGGTGACATATCTTTCCCCGGCAAGCGCAACGACGCTATCAGTCAATTTTTCAGCACGATACGTTTTTTCAAGACTGTCTTTATTGATCCGAAGAGTGGCCACATCCTTAACGTTAAACCCCGCATGTGCGATGGGGATGGCGTCCAGGTAGATCGCAGAGGCAAAGCCCATGGTCTCGTGTAATTGCTTGAACGGTTCGTGGTAACCATTCAGAAGTTTTCCCACGATACAAAGCCCGATGGGATCATCAAAGTCATCCACAATGACCAAAGCCGATGCCATGATGATCCCCCCCGTTTCGAGACCATCATGATCTCCCAAACCGAACGCCTCGAAAAAGCCCCGATCTTGCCTGGTGACGACATCAACCCGCTTTGACTTTTCCGACTCCTGTGCTTTCATGAACGTTGAAAGTTCCAGGAATTCAAAATATTCTTCGGCCTGTTTTTTCTCCAAGCTTTGAGGAAAAGAAGATTGTAAACGCCCCTCCGGATCATAGATCAACGCAAAATCCATTTCCGAAGTTTTGCATGCTTTTTTAAGAATTTCGGCCAGGGAATCGAGCTGTTGAGAATCGATATTGCGGCCGACCATGGGATTGCCACTGATATCCGCCGCGCTTCGAGCCACCCTTTTTCCCAATGCATCGATAGAAGATCTGAGCAAACGATTATAACCCACCAGGGCCTTGTCTGTCTTTGCTTTTGCGTCCCCTGAAAGCAGGTTCGCTTGTTCTGAAAAACCCTGGTCGAGTTTCCAGGAAACGACCCCGATAATCATGACGCTCGTTATAAAGGCGACGGATATAAACCCGAATAGCACCTTGTGTTTTATTGTCTTCATTTTAAGCCCCCTCAAAACCTGTATTCAAGTCAGGAAAGATAAACGACAACTCCGCAGCGGTAGGTTATTGCCGGCTTTAAATAAAATCTTCTTTTTCTTCTCACTAGAGGGGCACACCCCCGGCCCTTTGGATAGCATCATGAGCGGCGGAGGATGTGGCAAAGGCAACAAATTCATCGATAACACCCTTTTTGTTTTCTTCCTTGAAAACAAGGGCGAGAATTCCCACGGACGCATAGTCTGCATCCGTCGCTTTCTTGCCGTTGATCTCCAGGATATCCACGCTACGGGTTCTGGCATTGGCATAGGGACCGAAGGCGATTGTATAGGCCTTTTTTTCACAAAGTTCGCACGTCTCCGGATCACTCAAGGTCGTTTTCGATCTGTCCGTTATGGTAATATCCTTGAATCCGGGAAATGATTTCAACAGGACGCTAAGCGAACTGTCGCCTTTTTCACGTCTGATGACCCTGATCTTGGCATCTTTTCCCCCTACTTCATTCCAGTTCTTGATCTTCCCGCTATAGATACCACAGACTTGCTGGGCACTAAGCCCCTTGATGCCCACACCCTTGTTGACAAAAAACGCGATAGGCATCTTGACAATAGGCGTATAGGTAAGACCGTAATGTTTTTCTTTGTCCTTGATCTGTCTGGCCACCCGTCCTATCACCTCTTGGTCCGTCCCCACTGCCTTTATGCCTCCCCCCGATCCGATGCTCTTGGGGACATTTACGGTGACTCCGTCAACCTTTTGACAAAAGGAGTCTCCCACGGCCTTTAGAATCGCGGCCCCGCTGCCCGTTCCAACGATGGTGATATCCTCCGCCATGGCGAAACCAGAAAACATGACACAAAACATAACTCCGATTACCCAAATCATTGTCCTTTTCAAAATGATCCTTCCTTTCTGATTCAATCTCATGCTTGAATCGTAAATCATTTAAAATAAAAAAAACTATCTTTATTGATTAAAATAGATATCGGACATACCTACCAAAAAGTTAAGTCTTTCCCTGAAATATTCCCCCAATATACCCAAGTTGAGTCATTCATAGAAAAATCGTCAATCTTAATCCTGATTTTGATAAAACTTCACTGTACGACACATTCGAAGATCTTCATGGACATTGATCGCCGGGGTTCATGTGGTACCAAACTTTCCTGCTTGCTGAAACTGGGAGGAGTTGCTATATCTCATTTCTGTGGGGTATGATATTGTAATGTTTCTCAAAACCGGAGATACTGAATCTTAAATCTGGTGGTTTTCTCCCTTTGGCAGTTGCTAGAAGGCCTTTGATAGCTGAACAACCGGTGGGATCCCTTTCCTGCCGGCCAGACGAAAAAACGGTGGGGTCTTTTCATGGGAAAACAGGCATTATACCTTTTTGCTCTTTTTATCTCCCTTGGCCCACTCTATGGATGCTTTGATGAAGAACCCGTCCATAAAATCGATTTCAGCAGACGGGTACCTGCCCATTACGCTCAGGAAGAAGGGGATGTCATCACCTACGCGTATCTTCCCCAGTATTCTCACGCCATGTCTTATCAGAGACACTACCCTCTTCTTGAATATCTGAGGAAAAAAACCGGACTGAAAATCAAACAGGTATTCCCCGACACCTTCGATGAGCATATGCGTATGGTCGGGCAGGGCAAAATCGATATCTCCTTTTCCAACCCCTTTGTCTATGTCAAGATTGCCAAAAGCTATGGATCACGGGCATTTGCACAAGTCCTGGAGGTTTACGGCAGAAAAAACTTCAGAGGACAGATTATTTGTCGTGCGGACAATCAGGAACTCCGGACACTGAAAGACTGTAAAGGGAAGCGATGGATTGCCGTCGACCCTTCCTCCGCGGGGGGGTACCTCTATCCTCTCAAACATTTTTACGACCATAACCTCACCAGACAGGATTTTTCTGAAATCGCCTTTTCTCCGGGACCGGGGGGGAAGCAGGAAAAAGTGGTGCTTGCTGTTTATGCGGGGAAATATGACATAGGCTCCATCCGGGAAGGCACCTTGAATGTCGTGGCCGACAAAATCGATATCGGCCGGATCCGTGTCATTGCCCATAGTGCCTGGTATCCCGGTTGGGTATACGCCTTCCGGAAGGGTCTCGATGTCCGGTCGGTCGCAAAATTACAGGAGGCCCTCTTTCGACTCCGTTATGATCATCCGGACCATCGAAAAATACTGGAGGCCGCCGATATCGTTGGGGTCATACCCTCGATTGATTCGGAATTCGATATCATTCGGGACCTGATCATTACCCTCGGCATGGACCTCCCCGAAAGGGACCGTTCCTCCGCGCACAGGTAAGGGATGGGAAACCGCAGAGAAACGCAGGGGGCATCGGCGGCCCGGACCCGCGAACAGGGAGGAGGGAGGCAGGATGACCAAACGCTTCAAACTATGGGATGGTTGCCTATGAGGCTCGGTTTCCGAGGGAAAATCTACGCGGGAATTATTTCCATTGTTCTACTTTCCGGGTTGCTCATGGCTTTCTCGGTCAGAACGGTGGTCTCAGCGGCACTGTCCCGGGAATGCAAGCAGAGGGGCGTATCCCTTGCCGTCAATCTGGCTGCAAGAAGTGAGGACGCCATTCTTGCAGTGGATTTTCTACGCATGAAGAACCTCATAGATGAAATCGTGAACCTTGGATCCGACATTTCTTACGCCTTTATTCAGGATCAAAAGGGACAGCCCCTTGCACACACATTCAAGGGAGGATTTCCCATTGAACTCGAAGCCGCCCACGGGGTCCCCGATGCAAAATCTCACAGCCTGAGGCTGCTGGATAACGGCCAAGAGCTGATCTATGATATTGCAGCCCCGGTTTTTGTGGGAAACCATCGACTCGGAACCGTCAGGCTCGGGCTTTCCAAAACGAGAATCGGCGAGACTACACGGAATCTAATGCTGATGATTTTCCTGTTGACGGGCGTCTCCATCCTTATTGCGGGCCTGGTGGGCGCGGGTTTCGCGGATCGGGTGATCAGGACAATAAAGAGACTGCGTCAGGCTTCGGAAGAGGCACTGAAGGGAAATCTCGATGTCCGAACCGCGCCCCCTCCCAAAAAAAACTGCTGGGAGATACGAAACTGCAACCGGACATCCTGTCCTGCCTTTGGAAAAAGTGAGACACGCTGCTGGAATCTTGAAGACAAGATGTGCTCAGAATTTCCAACAAATGGAGGTCGGCTTTCCACGGAAGAGTGCAGACGATGTCCGGTCCGGCGAAGGCTGATGGGCGATGAATTGCATGAATTTGCAGAATCCTTCGACGCTATGGTCTTGGCCCTAAAAAACCACATAGCTCAATTGCAGGCCTCGGAGGAAAATCTGGAAAAGTCGGAGAAAAAATACCGTAGCATTTTTGAAGGCTCCATGGATCTTATTTTCCTGGCCGATACCCGGGGCGGAATAGTCGACATCAACGAGGCGGGGATCAAGATGCTCGGTTACACCACCAGGGAAGCGTTTCTGGACAGCACAACCTTGTCCGAAACCCTAGTAGAACCAGGAGTTGAGGCGCTGTTTAAGGAGATCTCATCGAAGGGGTTTATCAAGGATCAGGAGTATACCCTTAGGGCCAGAGACGGGTCCGAACTCAAGGTCCTGTTCAGCTGTACAACCGTCACGGACGGGAAGGGAGAAGTGACAGGTTTTGAAGGCATCATCAAAGACATCACTCGGCGAAAGGATATGGAGCAACGGCTTCTGCAGACGGACAAACTCGCCTCGCTTGGACAGCTTTCCGCCGGAGTGGCCCATGAAATCAATAACCCCCTGGGCCTGATCCTGGGGTATACCCAGCTCCTGCTCAAAGGAAAATCAAAGGGGCAACAGCAGGTGGAGGATCTCAAAACCATTGAAAAGCACTCACGCAATTGCAAAAGGATCGTCGAGGCCCTGCTGAATTTTGCCCGCCGGACCGAAACCAAAAGGGCTGCCGTCGATATCAACCGGACCATCAGAGAGGTCTTGACCCTCATGAGGCACCAACTTGAACTCGAAGGCCTTCGAGTTGAGACCTCATTCGACGAAAGCCTGCCGCCTGTTCAGGGCGACAGCGAAAAGTTGAAACAGGTCCTCATGAACCTGATCCTGAATGCAAGGCAGGCCATTACAGGCCCCGGAGAAATAACCGTATCCAGCAGTTATCTCACACCGGAACAAAAAGCAATGATTCGAATCCATGATACCGGCAGTGGGATTGCACCCGAATTCATAAACAAGGTTTTCGACCCCTTCTTCACGACAAAACCGACAGGCCATGGTACCGGCCTGGGCCTCTCGCTGAGTTACGGCATTGTCAAGGAACACGGCGGCGATCTTCTGGTCACGAGCTATCCGGGCAGGGGAAGCACTTTTTCCATGGTCCTTCCCCTCGATTCCACCGTCCAGGGCCTGAAAGCACCCTTGGCCGAATTGCCGAAGCAGGAAAATCATGCATAAGAGGACTTTTCATGACAAAGGCCAGACTTCTGATCGTAGATGACGAAATGGATATGCTCAGACTCTTGGAGCGATACATCGGGACCGAACTAGACTGGGAAATCTCAACCGTCCAGAACGGCAAAGAGGCGCTGGAACTCATTGAAAAAAGCCCGTTTGACCTGGCCCTCGTGGATATCCGGATGCCCGGCATGGACGGCATCGAACTCCTTGATCGAATAAAGGTATTCGATCCCTGGCTTACGGTCGTCATGATGACCGCCTTCGGAGTCATCGAAGTTGCGGTAGAATCCATTAAAAAAGGGGCCTACGATTTCGTCACAAAGCCCTTTGAACAGGATGATCTCATTCGGCTCCTGGAAAAAGCCCTGGAACGCAGCCTGCTGCTGAGGGAAAACGTGAACCTGCGACAGCGGATCAATAAAGAGGAAACCTTTCAAAGCCTTGTCGGAATCACGCCGAACATGCAGAGGGTCTATGACACCATTCAGATGATCAGCAAGACCGATGTGACGGTATTGATCACGGGAGAATCAGGCACCGGCAAAAATCTGGCGGCTAAGGCCATCCACGATTTGAGTCCTCGAAGGACCAAGCCCTTTATTCGCGTGAACTGCCCCACGATCCCCGAGAACATACTCGAGAGCGAGCTTTTCGGTTACAAAAAGGGGGCCTTTACCCATGCGACGCAGGACAAGCAGGGCCTCTTTCAGGAGGCCCGTGGCGGGACAATTTTTTTTGATGAAATCGGCGACATTGCCCCCTCCCTGCAGACCAAACTCCTTCAGGCCCTAGAGGACAAAGAGATCAAACCCCTGGGCCAGAACAAGACCCTACACGTGGATGTCCGGGTCGTTGCCTCCACCAACTGCGACCTGAAGGCCAAGATAGAAGTCAAAGAATTCAGGGAGGACCTCTTTTACCGCCTTAACGTGGTCAACATTCAAATGCCTCCCCTGAGGGAACGCACGGAGGATATTCCCCTTCTGGTGGGTTATTTCCTGGACAAGTACTGCGCCGAGTTCAACGTGGGGAAAAAACGGATCACTCCGGATCTCATGGCCTTGCTCCGGGGCCATTCATGGGAAGGAAACGTTCGGGAGTTGGCGAACACCATTGAGCGCGGGGTCATCATGGCACCGACGGAGTGGATTCAGGTGGATGATATCGGATGGAATCGGTCAACCTTAAAATCGAGGATCGGAAGTGATCAGATGTTTGAACTGCCCTATCGTGACGCTAAACAGCAGGCCATGGAGCAATTCAATGAAAAATATATCAACCATATGCTTCAACAAAACGACGGAAACGTCACTCGAGCGGCCCGGCAGTGCGGCCTTGAACGTCAATCGCTGCAACAGATCATCAAGAAATGCCGCATAGACCCGAGTGCCTTTCGATAGGGTAACGCGTTTCCATCCTAAAAGATATGCCCCCCGGATGGCGCCATCGGGGTTCAACCGTCCACAAAAACCATAAAAAAACGATGCAAAAAACTGCTGGCACTGCAAGAAAAAACTGCAATTGATCCAAGCGATTCATTCTATTGAACATTCTCCGAAGTGACCCGCCACCGTGCCATGGCGACCTTTCGGTTATCCTCTCCCTTTCGGCCCTCCTATTTGAGAAGAAGGCATCAATTTTAAAAAATATACCATGATATCAAAATATTAAGCCTTTCATAAAAAAATATTCCCCCTGGCATAGCCTTTGCTGCCTAGGAAGGGCAGCGATACTGAAGTCTTCGTCATCATTTCATAACTTGGAAAAAGTTGAAATCGGCAAGCGTCAAGGAGGATATACCATGGAACATGTTGAAAAAAGAATGGGATGGGAGATCGCTCAAGAATTTGAAAAGGCGAGACCTTCCGTCATGGAGAGGCTCAAACCGGACAGAAAGGCCTTGGTGGCTGCATTCTGGGGATTTGCCGTTTTTTTTGCAGTTTTTCTTCTCAGTTGCTGGCTTGCAGGGAATCCTTTTGAGGGCACCGGAAGGGTGTCCTCCGAGTTCGTAAAGGCCAAGGGTTGGGTGGGGACCAACAACTGGGGCATCTTCTGGTGGATCGTCGGGCTCGCCATTCTGCTCGAATTCCTGGACGCCTCGGCCGGCATGGGGTACGGCGCGGCCATGACCCCTTTGCTGCTGGTCCTGGGATTTGACCCCTTGCAGGTGGTCCCTGCCGTGATGATCCAGCAGGCCACGGCCGGCATGGTCG